>NZ_JBHUFW010000005.1:0-466598 GCF_042681545.1 Planococcus chinensis | reverse complement strand
CCATCCCGAACACGGAAGTTAAGCTCTTTTGCGCCGATGGTAGTTGGGGGTTTCCCCCTGTGAGAGTAGGACGTCGCTGGTCTGTTTTTTTTTGGTCCCGTGGTGTAGCGGTTAACATGCCTGCCTGTCACGCAGGAGATCGCCGGTTCGATCCCGGTCGGGACCGTATTTTTTAGAGTAAACACAGCGATCTGGCTGTGTTTATTTTTTTTGTGTTGAAACGCTCCATAGCGCCGGCAAGCGGATTTTTTTGATTTACAGGTGTTTCTCCGCTACACTATGTACAGACTCTATAGAGGTGACGAAAAAATGGATTATACAATTGAAGTGAATTCGCCGGAAGAAACCATGGCTTTTGCCGAAAAGCTGGCCAGATTTCTCAAGCCGCAGGATGTGCTGACGCTTGAAGGCGATCTGGGGGCAGGCAAGACGACGTTCACCAAAGGCATTGCCAAGGGGCTCGGAATTAGCCGAATGGTCAATAGCCCGACGTTTACAATCGTAAAACAATACGAAGGCCATCTGAATTTGAACCATCTGGATGTATACCGCTTAGAAGACAGCGATGAAGACATCGGTTTTGATGAGCTGTTTGAGAGCGATGCGGTATCGGTGGTGGAATGGGCGCAGTTCATCGAGGACTATTTGCCGAAAGAGCGTTTAGAAATCACGCTTACCCGGCAAGAAGAAGACCGCCGGTCCGTCAGGCTGCATCCGGTCGGCGCGCGCTATGAATTTTTGTGCAAGGAGCTAAACATATGATTTATCTGGGGATCGATACATCCAATTCACCGCTCGCGGTCGCATTGATGAAAGATGATACCGTATTGATAGAAGAAACAACAAATTTGAAAATCAACCATTCGCTCACTGCCATGCCGGCCATCGAAGAAATGATGAAAAAGGCAAAAGTGGCCCCGAAAGATTTGACGCATATAGCCGTTGCGGAAGGGCCGGGGTCTTATACAGGCGTGCGCATCGGATTGACGATTGCGAAAACGCTCGCCTGGTCATTGAAGATTCCTTTGCATATGGTTTCGAGCCTAAAAGTATTGGCAGCGAATGGACAGCATTTCGAAGGGCTCGTCTGTCCGGTTATGGATGCCCGCAGAGGCACCGCATTTCTCGGCTTGTACGAAGGTGCAGATTTGGCACCGGTGCTGGCAGACCAGCACAGCGACGTCCACGAATTCCTCGGGAAAGTTAAGGAGTTTGGCCGTCCTGTCCTGTTTACCGGGATTGATGCTGGGGTCCATGAAGCGGCTATCCGGGAGGCTCTTGGAGATTTGGCGCATTTCAGCGGCCCGCAAAACCGCTTGCCCCGAGCTTCTAACCTGATTTTATTGGCAAAGGGCTCGGAAGCGCAGAACACCCATCATGCCGTGCCGGAATACCAACGGATCACGGAAGCGGAAGCGAATTATTTAAAAGGACAGGAAGGGCGGACGCCATGAGCAGCGATGTGACTTTCCGCAAAATGACGGAAGCGGATATCGATCAGGTTTACGAAATCGAGAAGCTGTCATTTGCGCTGCCTTGGACGAAAGAGTCTTTTTTTCATGAAATGAAATACAATGATCATGCCTATTATGTGGTGGCCGAAGTTGACGGCCGGATTGTCGGCTACTGCGGGATGTGGCTGGTGCTTGATGAATGCCACATCACGAACGTGGCAGTCCTGCCGGAAGAGCGTGGGAAAAAGCTTGGGGAACGCTTGATGCGGGAAGCGATGGATGTCGCGAAAGCACAAGGGACGGTCCTCATGACGCTCGAAGCGCGTGTCAGCAACCATGTCGCACAAAATTTGTACCGGAAACTGGGATTTGAAAATGGTGGCATCCGGAAGCGGTATTATACCGATAACCAGGAAGATGCCATAGTAATGTGGGTGAAATTCGATGAGTGAAGATAAATACGTATTGGGAATTGAAACGAGCTGCGATGAAACAGCAGCTTCAGTGGTGAAAAACGGCGTGGAGATCATCTCGAACGTCGTTGCATCCCAGATTGAAAGCCATAAGCGGTTTGGCGGAGTCGTGCCGGAAATCGCTTCGCGGCACCATGTTGAACAGATTACGCTTGTTATTGAAGAAGCGTTGGCGCAAGCCGGAATGACGCCTGAAGGGTTGAGTGCGGTTGCTGTAACGGAAGGGCCAGGCCTAGTCGGCGCACTGCTTGTCGGCGTCAATGCCGCAAAAGCGTTCGCATTTGCGCATGGATTGCCAATCGTCGGCGTGCACCATATCGCCGGGCATATTTATGCCAACCGGCTGGAGCAGGAAATGGAATTTCCGCTATTGGCGCTTGTCATTTCCGGAGGCCACACGGAGCTGGTTTATATGAAAGAACACGGCGATTTCGATGTCATTGGCGAAACCCGCGACGATGCAGCAGGGGAAGCTTACGATAAAGTGGCAAGAACGTTGGATCTGCCGTATCCGGGCGGTCCGCACATCGACCGCTTGGCGAATAAAAGCGACGGTGCAATCGACTTTCCGCGAATTTGGCTGGAAGAAGGATCATACGACTTCAGCTTCAGCGGATTGAAATCATCTGTCCTGAATTATATGCACAATGCCAAGCAGCGCGGGGAGAACGTATCTCCGGAACATGTAGCGGCAGGCTTCCAGAACAGCGTCGTTGAAGTCGTTACCGGCAAAGCGGTGCGGGCAGCCGAACAGTACAATGTCCGCCAAGTGATCGCCGCCGGCGGTGTGGCAGCGAACAAAGGGCTTCGAACATCGCTGGCCGCTGCATTCGAGAAAAAGGGTATTCCGTTCTACATCCCTTCATTGCCGCTTTGCACGGACAATGCTGCGATGATCGCGGCTGCAGGAACGGTGATGTTCGAAAAAGGCATCACTGGGAACATGGCTATGAACGGCCGTCCCGGCATGGAATTAGGTTCTTGGAATTAAATGAAAAAGCCCGGATTTGCACCTTTGAAAGGTCAGCAAATTCGGGCTTTTTTGTGTTTTATGGCATGCTTCGCAATACGAAGAATCTTTTATCTGTCAATAGAGAACATTTGTACTTATGCACAAATTGTGAATAAGATGTTCATAACTATCGTGAAAACACTCTTATTTCTACATATTGTATGGATAGAACGGGAAAACTATGTGGATAACATTTTTATGAACTGTGGATAATGTGGAAAACCCTGTTGATAGTTGATTTAATCTCGCTTCTCTTGTTAGCAACTTTGTGGAAATAAATATTTTGCGAAAAGGTATTGACCTAGATGTAGAATAACAAAAAACCGCATACAAATGTATGCGGTCAGGCTTGCACTTTTTCCAATTGTTCTTGCAATTCGAGCCACTCGGCCATCTTTTCTTCATGGCTGGCCTTCAGCTTTTCAAGTTCGGTCTGAAGCGGAAGAACCCGTTCATGGTCCTGGAAAACTTCCGGGAGGCATAATTGCGCTTCGATTTCAGCAATCTGCGAATCGAGCCCTTCCATGGCCTGTTCGGTTTCTTCGCTTTGGCGCAAGAGCTGGCGTTCGAGCTTTTTCGCTTCCTTGTCGATCTGGGAAGTGGTCGCCACCGGAGCGGCTTTGACCGCGACAGAAGATTCAGCGGCTTCCAGCGCCTTCAGCTCGGCAATTTCAATCTTCTTTTCAATAAAGTAATCATAATTGCCCAAGTACTCGGTTGCGCCTTCTTTCGTCAGCTCAATGACTTTCGTCGCCAGCCGGTTCATGAAGTAGCGGTCATGCGAGACGAACAGGATCGTGCCGGGATAGTCGATCAACGCATTTTCGAGCACTTCCTTGCTGTCGAGGTCCAAATGGTTCGTCGGCTCATCAAGCAGCAGGACGTTCGCTTTTTGCATCATCAGCTTGGCCAGCGCCACACGGGCTTTCTCCCCGCCGGAAAGGGTGGAGATGGGCTTCAGCACATCATCCCCTGAAAACAGGAAGCGACCGAGTATGCCGCGGATGTCCTTTTCGTTGACGTGCGGGTAATCGTCCCATAATTCATTGAGCAGCAATTTATTGCCTTTCAGGTTGGCCTGCTCCTGGTCGTAATAGCCGAACTGGATGCCGGTGCCGTAATGGATGTCGCCGGCAAGCGGCTTCAGTTCCTTCATGATCGTCTTCAGCAGCGTGGACTTGCCGACGCCGTTCGGCCCGACAAGCGCCATGCTTTCCTGGCGGTACAGCTTCAAGGAAATGTTCTCGGAAACCGGCTCGCTGCCATAGCCGATGGCCAGGTCCCGTACGTTCAGCACATCGTTGCCGCTCTGCTTCGCGATGGTGAAGCCGAAACGGGCGGATTTCTCGCTGCCGTCCGGCGCTTCCATCCAATCGGTCTTCTCCAGGACGCGCCGGCGGCTCTGCGCCATCTTCGTGGTCGATGCGCGCACAAGGTTGCGCTGGACATAGTCCTCAAGCTTCGCTTTCTCGCCTTGCTGCTTTTCGAATTGCTTCATGTCGAGTTCGTACTGCTTCGCTTTCTCGTCGAGGTAGCGGCTGTAGTTGCCGGTGAACTTCTTGACGCGGTGGCGGGACACTTCATAGACAAGCGTCACGACTTGGTCGAGGAAGTAGCGGTCATGCGACACGATGAGGATGGCGCCCGGGTAGTTCTTCAGGTAATTCTCGAGCCAGCTCAGCGTTTCGATGTCGAGATGGTTCGTCGGCTCATCGAGTATGAGGAGCTGGGGTTTTGCCAGCAGCAGCTTGGCCAGCATCAGGCGCGTTTTCTGGCCGCCGGACAATGAAACCACTTTTTTGCCGTAGTCATCCGGGTAGAACTTCATGCCATGGAGAATGGTGCGGGTGTCAGCTTCGAACTGATAGCCGCCAGCGTCCTTGAAGCTATGCTGCAAGGCGTCGTATTCTTTCATGACCTTCCCGTACTGTTCGGCATCGTTGTAGACGCCAGGGTCCGCCATTTGCGCTTCAAGCCGGCGCAGCTGGGCTTCCTGTTCACGGAAGTGGATGAAGATGGTCATCATCTCGTCCCAGATCGTCGCATCGGACTCCAGGTCGGTCTGCTGTTCCAAATAGCCGATAGTCAGATCTTTCGGCATGATGATCTCGCCGCTGTCATAAGACATTTCACCGGATATGATTTTCAAAAGCGTCGATTTGCCCGCACCGTTGCGGCCGACGAGGGCAACGCGGTCGCGGTGCTGGACTTCCAGTTTCACGCCGGAGAGGATCTCGTCCGCTCCGAACGATTTATGGACTTGGTTTACTTGTAGCACTATCATGCAGGTCACCTCTATTCTCTATTAAGTGTAGCCGATGGGGCGCCCGTTCGCAATTGAGCCAGCTTTACATATGGGGGCGCCTAATGTAAGATAGTATCGATTTGAAAAGCTCCTCAGGAGGGACCTTGCATGCAACAAGAACCATTTAAAATTCCACAGGCCACCACCAAGCGCCTGCCGCTATATTACCGGTTTATCCAGAACTTCGCGAATGCGGGGCAGAAGCGGATTTCCTCCCAGGAACTGAGCGAAGCGATGAAAATCGATTCAGCGACCATCCGCCGGGATTTCTCGCATCTCGGCGCATTCGGCAAAAAGGGCTACGGCTATGACGTTCAGGACCTTTTGGCGTTTTTCCGCAAGACGCTCGACCAGGATGAAGCGACAAATGTTGCCCTGATCGGCGTTGGGCATCTGGGAAGTGCGTTTTTGAAATATAATTTCCAGCGCAACCACAACACCAAGATCGTCCTGGCGTTCGATACGAACAGCCCAGCCGAAGGGGAGCAGATCAGCGGCATCGATACGTTCCACCCGGATCGCATCGAGGAGAAGATCGCCGAATACGGCATCGAAGTCGTCATCCTGACCGTCCCGTCGCGCTCCGCCCAGGAAGTGACCGACCGCCTCGCGAAGATGAACATCAAAGGGATCCTCAACTTCACGCCGGTCCGCATTTCGGTGCCGGACCATATCCGCGTCCAGACGATCGATCTTTCCGTCGAGCTGCAGACGCTGATCTATCAGATCAAGCAGCAATGACTTAAAACCTTCACATTTGGCCAGCCTTTCGAAATAGCCAAACCCTAGTGAATGATGTAAAATGAAAGCATATTACAGGAGGTGTCTCTAATGGCTCCAGGTCCACTTAGTTTGATTGTCATCGGTATTGTTGCACTGATCATTTTTGGCCCTAAAAAGCTTCCGGAACTCGGAAAAGCGTTTGGTTCTTCCTTGCGCGAGTTCAAGAACGCTACTAAAGGCTTGATGGATGAAGACAACGACGCAGATGCTAAGAAGAAAGAAGAGCAAAAGGAAATACGATAGGATGTCTGTCCGATGAATCAAAAAGATATGACGTTAGTTGAACATATAGGCGAATTGAGAAAACGGCTGACCATCATCGCCGTTTTCTTTATATTAGCGCTCATTCTCAGCTTCTTCCTCGCTGAACCGCTGATCCGTTACCTGCAGTTCACCGAAGAAGCGAAGAACCTGACGCTGAACGCGTTCAAAATCACCGATCCGATCAAGATCTACATGCAAGTGATGACGATTCTTGCGGTGATCCTCACGTCGCCCGTGATCATGTACCAGTTCTGGGCATTTATCAGCCCGGGGCTGCATGACAAGGAACGGACCGCGACACTGAGCTATATCCCGTTCGCGCTGCTGCTGTTTTTCAGCGGATTGGCGTTTTCCTATTTCGTGCTGTTCCCGTATGTCATCGGCTTTATGCTGAACATCTCGGACAACCTCGATATCCAGGAGACAATCGGCATCAATGAATACTTCCAGTTCCTGTTCCAGATCACGCTGCCGTTCGGATTCATCTTCCAGCTGCCCGTGCTCATGCTGTTCCTGACGCGCCTCGGCATCATCACGCCGATGCTGATGGCCAAATACCGCAAATACGCGTATTTCGTGCTGATCACAATCGCTGCGTTCATCACGCCGCCGGACATCGTCTCGCACATGATGGTGACGGTGCCGCTGCTGCTCTTGTACGAGTTCAGCATTGTCATCGCCCGCATCGGGTACCGCAAGTTCCTGAAAGGCGAACAGCAAGTCGCCATTGAAGAACAACAAGAAAGCCTTCCGCCGAATTGATTCGGGGAAGGCTTTTTTCTATTGGAGATTTTCCATCTGCTTGAGGAAGTTCTGGATTTTCTCCATATTCAGCTGGATGAGCATGACATAGCCGTTCAACAGGATATGTGCAATGATCGGTGTGATGATGCGCTTCGTCCGCTGGTACAAAAAGGCGAGGATCAGGCCGGTTGTAAAATACAGCAGCAGGTGCGTGAATTCCATGTGGACGAGGCCGAAGACCAGTGCACTGATCAACGTCGCTATCCAGAAGTTTGTCGTCTGGTTGAGCGAGCCGAAAACGACGCGGCGGAAAACCAGCTCTTCAAGGACCGGCCCGAAAAGGACCACGGCCAGGATTGTCAATGGCACGGCTTCCGCAATCCGCACAAGCCCCATCGTGTTCTCGGAGCCCGGCTCGATGCCGATCGCAATCTCGATCATGGCAGCGAGCGATTGCCCGACTAAGAGCAGCAGGAAGCCGAGAAGCCCCCAGCCGACCGCCGCGAACGGGCCGGCTTTTTTGCCTTTCCAGATATCGAAAAAGCGTTTATCCCGCAGGATCAGGATGATTGCGGCAATGAACCCGATGCCCATCGAGGCCGCAATGAGCCAGCCGGAAGTGGAAAGCTTCGCCTCGGCGCGGGTCATGCCTTGGCCCATAAAATATTCCATGGTCGGTGTGATGAATAAAACCGGTGACAATTGGACGGCGATAAACAGCAGCAGGATGTAAAGCGGCGTTTTCTTCGTTCCGCGCTTCGCGCTGAGGCTCACTTTGCTTTTGCCGTAGCGGCCGGTGTCGGCCTTGGCTTTAAAATTTATTTTCATTAAATTAAATTCCTCTCATAATTAGCTTGCTCCCTCTATTGTAGAACTTTCATTTCCCAACCGCAAAGATTTAAAAAAGTAGAATGTTTTGACTTGCAAATGACAGGTGATTTTATTAAACTGAGAAGTGGGTTAGCACTCAAAGAGTGAGAGTGCTAATGTAGAATATTTAGATAATCTGAGGAGGGTGTTTCAATTGTTAAGACCACTAGGAGATCGCGTAATCATCGAGCTTGTTGAAGCAGAAGAGAAAACTTCAAGCGGGATTGTACTGCCGGGTTCAGCGCAGGAAAAACCGCAGGAAGGCAAAGTGATCGCTGTAGGCAACGGAATCATCCGTGACAATGGACAGCGCACTGAGCTGGACGTCAAAGAAGGCGACCGGATCATCTTCTCGAAATATGCAGGTTCTGAACTTAAATACGAAGGCAAGGAATACTTGATCCTACGCGAAAACGATATCTTGGCTGTATTAGGCTAATAGCACAAGATGATATTCCGTAACGCAGCTGCGCTTTCCTGCGGGCTTGCGCCGAACTAACTCGGGCTTAGCGCCCGAGTGGATTTCGGCACTGCGCTGTCCCGCGGGAGTCTCCGCTGCGTTACTCCATATCATTTAGTAATAAACCTTACAGTGAACTTTTAAAATTATATTTTCCAATTGATAGAGGAGGAAACTTAATATGGCAAAAGAGATTTTATTCAGCGAAGATGCACGCAGCCAGATGCTGCGCGGTGTTGATAAATTGGCAGATGCAGTGAAAGTGACGCTTGGGCCGAAAGGGCGCAACGTGGTGCTTGAGAAGAAATTCGGTTCACCCCTCATCACGAATGACGGCGTAACGATCGCAAAAGAAATCGAGCTTGAAAATGCATTCGAAAACATGGGTGCGAAATTGGTGGCGGAAGTTGCTTCTAAAACGAACGACATCGCAGGTGATGGTACGACAACTGCAACGGTCCTTGCGCAGGCTATGATCCGTGAAGGCTTGAAGAACGTTACAGCTGGCGCGAACCCTGTCGGCATCCGCCGCGGGATTGAAATGGCTGTAGAAAGTGCTGTTGAAGGCTTGAAAGCTGTTTCCCAGCAAATCGAAGGCAAAGAATCGATTGCACAAGTTGCGGCGATTTCTTCCGGCGACGCTGAAGTGGGCAACTTGATCGCTGAAGCGATGGAGCGCGTCGGCAACGACGGCGTTATCACTTTGGAAGAATCACGCGGCTTCACAACGGAACTTGATGTGGTTGAAGGGATGCAATTCGACCGCGGCTACCAGTCTCCATACATGGTGACGGATTCAGACAAGATGGAAGCGGTTCTTGATAACCCGTTCATCCTTGTGACAGACAAGAAAATCGGCAATATCCAGGAAATCCTTCCGGTACTTGAGCAAGTGGTTCAGCAAAGCAAGCCGTTGTTGATCGTTGCTGAAGACGTAGAAGGCGAAGCATTGGCAACACTTGTCGTGAACAAACTTCGTGGAACATTCAATGCAGTGGCTGTTAAAGCTCCTGGATTCGGCGATCGCCGCAAAGCGATGCTTGAAGACATTGCTGCCTTGACTGGCGCTGAAGTGATTACGGAAGATCTTGGCCTTGAGCTGAAATCGACGAACATCGCTCAGCTTGGACGCGCAACTAAAGTCGTCGTTTCGAAAGAAAACACAACAATCGTTGAAGGCGCTGGCGACCAAGAGAAAATCGTTGCCCGCGTAACACAGATCCGCAACCAATTGGAAGAATCAACTTCTGAATTCGACAAAGAGAAATTGCAGGAGCGCCTAGCGAAACTTGCCGGCGGCGTTGCAGTCATCAAAGTCGGAGCGGCTACTGAAACTGAGTTGAAAGAGCGCAAACTTCGCATTGAAGACGCTTTGAACGCAACTCGTGCAGCAGTTGAAGAAGGAATCGTAGCAGGCGGCGGTACAGCGCTTGTCAACGTATACAATAAAGTCGAAGAACTTCTGAACTCTACAGAAGGCGACGAAGCAACAGGCGTCAAAATCGTTCTTCGCGCTTTGGAAGAGCCAGTTCGCCAAATCGCAACAAACGCGGGCCTTGAAGGATCCATCATCGTTCACCGCCTGAAATCTGAAGAAGTCGGCATCGGCTTCAACGCAGCAAACGGCCAATGGGTCAACATGCTTGAGCAAGGAATCGTCGATCCAACAAAAGTGACGCGTTCAGCACTACAAAACGCAGCCTCTGTTGCAGCGATGTTCCTGACAACTGAAGCAGTCGTAGCAGACATCCCGGAACCAGCTTCACCAATGGGCGGAATGCCTGATATGGGTGGCATGGGCGGCATGATGTAAATTTAAAGTTTCTCAATTTTGAGAAGCTGTCTAGATTATAAATAGTTTGTATTTAAAAGACTACTTCCTGAATTAAAAGGAGGTAGTCTTTTTTTGTTAGTTAAATTTGCATTTTAAGATTTCTTACAAGTCCATAAATTTAACAATACTACTAAGAGTAATATTTAGAATTACAAAGTATTGTTAGGCGGCTTCATCGATTACTATCATAGAAATGGTGTTCTGAACGTTAAAACTATGACTTCTAATCACGTTAAAGGTTTTCTCATGGAGTGTCAGGAGAAGGGGAACAACGCCAGTACTTTAAATTCAAAGTTACAGCGTTTCAGCTCATAGCTGATCGTACTCTTGCTACGGTTCAATTCCTAACGATGTAAGACAGCGGCTTCTCTTCCGAGCAATAACTCTCGATTACCATGCTTTCCCGTGGTACGATATGAACAAAGCTCATTTAGGGACACTCCTTTAGTTGATTCGCGTTAACTACTGTGTTACCCACTTGAGCTATTTTTATTTTCTAACCGTTCGATTTAGTATATCATCTACAAATTCAAAACAAGATTATCAAAGTAGCCAGTGATTCTTTTCTAATAAAGGATTTCAACTGATTGCGATTTCTGAAATAGCTAAACAAGCTCTGGCAGGAGTCGGAACCATCTATAATTACTATTCCTCTATTGAAGAACACTCGGATTTTTTTCGAGTGTTGAGAGTAAGGAAGCAAGTATCGCTGTGTATGGAGCTGCGATGAGGCTGGTGATGCTTTATGTTTACGGTGATCAAATGAATTATGGCTAATTTCTAATTGAACTTGAACCTCGGATCGAATTTATCTTTTAGGGAAATTTGAAGACTCAAAACCCGGATTATAAAAGAAAAGAGGGTATATAATGAAAATTCTGATTGTAGGTGCGGGTATTGCGGGTTTAACTTTAGCCGATCAATTAGAGCGTGAAGGCTACACGGTTCAAATAGTTGAGAAAGCTCCGGGGCTTCGAAAAGAGGGTTACATGATGGACTTTTTTGGAGCTGGATATGACGTTGCCGAAAAAATGGGTCTACTCAAAGAACTAGAGAAGATTCATTATCCTATTGAAGCACTCAATATTAAAAGAACTGACGGAACAACTAAATATTCTCTAAAGTATCAATCGTTACGCCAATTATTAAATGACCGCCACTTTAATTTCATGCGGGGAGATTTAGAACGGGTACTTTATGAGCGCATAAAAGATCGAGTACCAGTAACAAATAGTACAACGATTGAATCTCTGCAACAAGATGAGGAGGGAATCCTCGTAAAGCTTTCAAACGACACAAAACTCAACTGTGATTTGTTAGTTGGAGCAGATGGCATACATTCAAAAGTTCGAAAACTTGTTTTTGGTGCAGAAGAAAATTATGTTCATTCAATGGGGTATCAAACGGTGGCATTTACATTTGATAAAACATCCAAATATAATAAAATTGATCATACATTTGATACGATTACTGAGCCTGGACGACAAGTTAGTATATATCCTATAAGGGGAAATCGGATAGCAACATTTTTCCTTTTTTCAAGTAAGGGGAGCTCACTAAAACACTACTCACATCAAGAGGGAATGAAGGAATTAAAGAAAAACTTCGGGGATATGGGCTGGGTAGTCCCTGGTCTTCTTCAGGAAAGCGAGAAGGCAACTGACTTTTATTTTGATGACGTTGCTCAAACTGAAATGCCGACATGGACAAAAGGGCGTGTGGCACTTGTAGGTGATGCTTGCGGTTGTGTATCTGTAGTTGCAGGGCAAGGCTCATCGTTAGCTATGGCAGGGGCCTACACATTAGCCCGTAGCTTAGGCGAATCAAAAAATGATATTAAAAAAGCTCTTTCTGAGTATGATTCATTAATGGTTCCCCAAGTAACTAAAATCCAGAAATCAGCTCGCCAATTTGCAAGTTTCTTTTTGCCAGAGTCGAAATGGAAATTAATGTTTCGAGATATAACGATGCGTGCATCAGTCATGCCAATCATTAGAAACTTTCTGAAATTCAAAAGCATTAGAGTGCCAAAATAATGTTCCATATTGAATTAGCACGAAGAGAAAAATAACAGATTTGTTTATTGCTCAGTACAAGAATACGATGTGGAAATAAGCGTCAAATCGTTTTTCCCTAGCGACTGAAGCAGTCGTAGCACACATCCCGGAACCAGTTTCACCAATGGAGGGAATGCCTGATATGGGCGGCAGGATGTAATATCATCAGCAACTTCAAAAAACTCCTTCTCACTATACGAGAAGGAGTTTTTTTTCTTTTGGATTATATTAAGTAGAATCAAAAGAGATAAAACATAATTTCTGCTGTTCTTATATAAACGAAATAGTAAATGAATTTACTGTGAAGTATTGTAATGCAATTATTCATATGTTATCTTATTAATCATATCAAATTACTAAGTATTAAAAATTGAATAGAGATTAATTCTTATCTAGAGAGGTGGAGGGACTGGCCCTTTGATGCCTCGGCAGCGGATCTAATTGGAAAACATTCCGATTTGAAACTGTGCCAAATCCAGCAGGTGCGATATCCATGCACTTGAAAGATGAGAAGAGCCGATTCGAGAGTCCCTCTTCTTATTTTTGAGAGGGGCTCTTTTCTATTAAATAAATTTGAGAGAATGGGAGTAAGACCGAAAAGAAGCTTTGGGTTTTAGAAGGAATTATAAATAAGGAGAGATGAGTGATGAAAAAGCTTTTAGGTAGTGCATTAGGAATTTCGGTTGCTTTGTTATTAGCGGGATGTGGCGATGAGAGCCAAGCCTCAGGAGAAAATAAAAAAGAAGTGAAAGTCGGTTTTGGAGTCGGCACTTATGAACAACAATTCAAAGAAGGTATCTTGCCTATCTTAGAGGAGAAAGGGTACACCGTTGACATGACAACATTCTCTCAGAATATGCAATTAAATCCGGCTATGAAAGAAGGTTCAATTGATGCGAGTATCTTTCAAAGTACAGCCTATATGGAAGGGATCAATGATGAACTAGATATGAATATGACAGGTATTGTTTATGTGCCGAGTGCTCCTCAAGGGTTATATTCTGAACATCATAGTTCACTGGATGAAGTGAAAGATGGATCGACAGTAGGGGTACCGAATGATCCGGTAAATCAAGAAAGGGCAGTAAATATTCTTGAGGAGTTAGGGTGGGTGACTGTCGCAGATGGTGCTGATGTAACTGATTTTAACCTTAGTGGTGTTAAACCAGCCGATTACGACATTGACATTAAAGTCTTAGACCCTGCTCAAATTCTTGTGTCACTTCAGGATATTGACTTCGGAATAGTAAATGGTAATTATATTGCAAGTGCCCCGGATAGAAAAATTACAGATGCTTTAAAAATTGAAAATACACCTGAACAGCATCGGATCATTGTATCTATCGAAGAAGAGAATGAGGACACAGAATGGGCGAGAGATCTAAAAGAAGCATATGAATCAGACGAATTTAAAAAATATATTGAATCCAATGAAGAGTATGACGGGTTTATTATGCTAGAAGCTTGGAATTAATAAACTGAATATATACTCGTAATTTAGAAGAGAGAGGTGAAGTGGACATGGATCTCATAGCAGCTAAGACCTTTGAAGAACGTCTACATATATTAACAAATACGGTCGCCTCTTTTTCAGAAAGAGCAGTTCAAAATGATCTTGAAGGAAGATTTCCGTTTGAGAATATTGAAGATTTAAAGGATATTAATTATCCTGCATTGACGATTCCCACTAAATATGGAGGACAAGGGATTTCCTTATATGAATTACTACGTTATCAAGAAGTTATTAGTAAGGCAGATGGATCAACTGGGTTGTCGATCGGCTGGCATATGGGGATCATCAAAGATTTGGGAGAAACAAATAGATGGAAAGATTCCGTACAAAAAACTTTGTTTGACGATGTAAAAGAAAATGGAGCATTAATCAATAATGCCGCTACAGAAAAACAAACAGGAAGCCCGACAAGAGGAGGGAAACCTTCCACGACCTCTAAAAAGGATGGGCGGTATTGGGTTATTAATGGCAGGAAGACATTTACGACAATGGCTCCAGTTCTAGATTATTTTAACGTAACAGCGGTGATTGAAGAGACAGGAGAAATTGGATGTTTTCTCATTCCGAAATCAAAAACGGGAGTAGAAATAGAAGAAACTTGGGATAGTGTAGCGATGAAAAGTACCGGGAGTCATGATTTGATATTAAATGACGTTAAGGTTTCGGAAGACTCTTTAGTCGAAATTCTTGAACCTGGACAAAAACGGGCAGCTGGATGGTTACTTCATATTCCAGCATGCTACCTCGGAATTGCACAAGCAGCACAGGATTATGCAATCAGTTTTGCAAAAGAATACTCGCCAAATAGCATCACCGGTTCAATCATAGAATTGCCGACTGTTAAGCAAAAGATTGGCCAGATTGAATTGGAATTAGTAAGAGCAAGGCATTTTCTATATTCTGTAGCTAAGAAGTGGGATGAGTCAAATGGAGAAGAAAAATCAAAAATGACGCCGGAATTGGGAGCAGTAAAAGTAGCTGTCACCAATTCAGCAGTCATTATTGTTGATTTAGCAATGAGGATAGCGGGTGCTCATAGTCTTTCAGAAAAGACCCCTCTGCAAAGATATTATCGGGATGTGAGAGCGGGCCTTCACAACCCGCCTATGGAAGATATGATTATTCCGTTGCTTGCTGAATTTGCGATTGAAAATCAGGCTTTTAAAAAAACTTTAAGTGAACACAAGTCATTAAACAGTAATTCGCATGTATAACATTTATTCTTACTTCTCCTAAGAGTTCCGAAACTTAAAAGCGCCAACTCCTTTACCGGGAGTTGGCGCTTTCTGTGTGAAGAAAATCACGTCACTTTCCACAATCGCGCGACTCATGTAAACTATACAAGGTTAAAGAAAAACGAAATGATTCAGCCGATAAAATTGGTAGGGTTTATTTTCAATATAGATGCACGATGGATTTTTGGATGCAGGGCGTGCCTTGCATCCTGCAGTGAAAGGATTGAAATTTGGATATGAAAGAGAATTTTTGGCGTGAGTTGCCGCGGCCGTTTTTTATCCTGGCGCCGATGGAGGAAGTCACGAATGTGGTATTCCGCAAAGTAGTAGCGGAAGCGGCTCGGCCGGATGTGTTTTTTACGGAGTTTACGAATACGGAAAGCTATTGCAACCCGGATGGGGTTTTCAGTGAAGAAGGGCGCTTGACGTTCGAAGAAGATGAACAGCCGGTCGTCGCGCACATCTGGGGGAACATTCCGGAGCAATTCCGGGAAATGAGCATCGGGATGGCGAAGCGGGGCTTCAAAGGCATCGACATCAATATGGGCTGTCCGGTAGGGAACGTGGCTGCGAAGGGCAAAGGCAGCGGCATGATCCGTTATCCAGATAATGCGGCGGAAGTTATCCAAGCCGCCAAAGCGGGCGGCTTGCCGGTCAGTGTGAAGACGCGTCTTGGATATACGGACGTCGAAGAGTGGCGGGGCTGGCTGACCCATGTCTTGGAACAGGACATCGCCAATCTGTCGATCCATTTGCGCACGAAAAAAGAAATGAGCGCGGTGCCGGCGCATTGGGAGCTGATTCCGGAGATCAAGGCTTTGCGGGATAGAGTGGCGCCTGATACCTTGCTGACGATCAACGGGGATATTCCGGATTATCAGACCGGTGTGGAACTGGCCGAAAAACACGGCATCGACGGCGTTATGATCGGGCGGGGGATTTTCCAGAATCCGTTCGCTTTCGAAAAAGAGCCGCGCGGTCACAGCGCTGGGGAAATGCTGGACCTGTTAAAGCTGCACTTGGATCTGCATGACAAATACTCCAACGAAGAAGAGCCGCTGCCGTTCCGTCCGCTGCGCCGCTTCTTCAAGATTTATGTGAGCGGGATTCCGGATGCCGATGATTTAAGAAGCCGATTGCTGAAGACGGATTCGACCGATGAAGTGCGGGCATTGCTTCAGGCGTTCGAGCAACGGATTGCCGTTCGCTGAATAAAACCGGCTCTATCAGGAAAGCCTCACACCAATAAATGGTGCGGGGCTTTTTTGTGTGCAAAAAATGCCCCTGAAAGCAGAATAAGTTCAAATTATGTCAACGCTTACAAAAGTTTCAGCTTATATGACAGTTATCACTAGCCGCGCCTTGTTCCGTCAGGTAAATTATCCGTAGCAGAAAGCTGCTTCCGATACGGAATTGCATTCAAAGGAGAATTTATAGATGAAGAAAATAGCTTGGATTACGGACACGGCAGCGCAGCTGGATGAAGCATTCATCGAAAAGCATGATATATATGTACTTCCACTTAGCGTCATTTTCGGGGATGGCGAATACAAGGAATCGATTGATTTGACACAAGAGGAATTTTACGATAAATTGCGCATGGCGAAAGTATCGCCTAAAACGTCACAGCCTGCCATCGGCGACATGCTTTCCTTATATGAAAAGCTGCAGTCGGAAGGATACGATTTTGCGGTTGCTTTGCATTTGTCGAGCGGGCTATCGGGGACATTCGCGACGGCGCAGTCGGCTGCAGAGATGGCGGACTTCAAGGTGTATCCGATCGATTCGCTGATCGGATCGTTTCCGATGGTGAAGATGATCGAGACCGGATCCAAGCTGTTTTCTGAAGGCAAGGAGGCAGAGGAAGTCGTTGCCACGCTTAAGGGGATGGCGGCGAAATCGCACCTGTCCTTTATTCCCTCAAGCCTGAACCAATTGCATAAAAGCGGGCGTGTGTCCGGGACGCAGGCGTTTTTGAGCAATGTCCTGAACATCAAATTGGTCATCACATTTGAAGACGGCAAAACGGTCATGAAAGAGAAGGTCCGCTCGAACAAGCGAGCAAAAAACTCCGTCATGGATGCACTCCGCGCGGATATGGCGGCGGGCAGCGTGCCGGAAGTTGCGGTCAATCACTGCAATAATGCCGCGGATGCGAAAATCTGGAAGAACGAGCTCTTGCAGGAGTTTCCGGATCTGAAAGTCCAAGTGGTGCAGCTCAGTGTGTGCGTAGGCGTGCATGCGGGTGAAGGGACGACCGGACTTAGCTGGGTGGCTTATTGAAGGGCCGATTTGATCAATAAAACATGGAAAACAGAACCCCGGATGGAGGCGCTCTTTGCGTGCAGCTATCCGGGGTTTCCGCTGTTTAAAGAGGAAACCCAATAGCCTGCTATGTTAAACTTTAGTCAATAAAGAAAATATTGGATTGCTAAGAAGGGATATGCTCTAATTGGCAAACTAGAGATGACGACAATCGAGGTGCTTTATGGGAATGACATTTCAGGAACTGCAAATGTATGCGAATTTTGAGGAGCTGTCAAAGGATGTATTGGACCTGGCAAAAGAGATTCTGCCAGACCAATTGCTTTATTTGAGCTCGATCGATGGGACTCAGCAGATCATTCTTAAGATTACGAGTGACGAAACAACGATTCCGGTGAGTGAAGGCATGATGCTGAATCTAAATCAATCGCTGTGCCAGTTTGTCGACTTTGAAAAAAATCATCCGGCAATTTTCGAAGATGTGCGGGAAGAGGATAGATTGGCCGATATGAGAAACGTGCTCGACAAAGCCAATATCCGCTCTTATCTGGGCATTCCTATTTCTCTGGGGAACGGTGAAACGTTCGGGACCTTGTGTGCCATCCACGATGAAAAGAGTCAATTTGATAAGAAAAGCATCGATCTGCTGCAGCGGATTGTCCGGATGTTTTCCTATTATCTGAACCTTGAACGATTTGCCTATAGGGATTCGTTGACGGATTTGTACAACAGACGTTATCTTTCCCGGCTATTTGAAGAGCAGAGGGAAGGGGAAGGCGTGATTTTCTTCCTCGATCTGGACGGGTTCAAAAAGGTGAACGATATCCATGGGCATGATGCAGGAGATTTGGTACTGAAGGAAGTCGCGTTAAAGCTGCAAAAGTTCGCGGCGGAGCATAAAGATGCCTTGGCGGTCAGGTTGGGCGGCGACGAATTCGTCGTGCATTTCTCAAGCCACGCCTCAAGCGAAGACATGCATAAACGGGCGGAGCAATTGCTCGGCAGCTTGAGCACGTGGGATACTGGCTATGAGCTTTCCACCAGCATTGGAATCGTCACGTACGAAGACAACAGTGCAGATTTAAAGGCGCTTCTTAAAAATGCGGACGAAGCGCTGTATCGGGCCAAGCAAGCCGGAAAGAATACTTACAAGTTTTATTAGCTGCAAAGATCTGTTTGAATTCTTAAAAAGACTATTTCCAAGGAGTAAATATTTCCCTTTTTTATTTCTTAACATTCTATTCATACCCACTCAACATCCCCTGCCTACAATAAGGGGGATACTACATAAGGAGTGATTGGATGAAACGGATGGTTACGATTTTAGCGGTCAGTTTGGCGGCGGCGTCTTTCAGCGGACCTGTACTTGCTGCTGAACACGGAGAAGTGAGCAACATGATTTCGAAGCAGGATCAGCAAAAAATGGTGAACGTGGCACATCGCGGGGCTTCGGGGCATGCGCCTGAAAACACGATGGGAGCCTTCCACAAAGGGGTTGAAATGAAGGCGGATTATATCGAAATTGATGTGCAAATGACAAAAGACGGTGAGCTTGTCGTGATCCATGACACTACGGTCGACCGTACTACAGATGGAACGGGCAAAGTGAAGAGCTTAACATTTGAGGAAATCCGGCAGTTGGATGCCGGCAGCTGGTTCAGTGAAGCTTATGCGGGCGAGCAGGTTCCGACTTTTGATGAAGTATTGGATGCGTTTCGCGGGAAAGTCGGCATTCTAATCGAGTTGAAGGCACCGGAACTTTATCCGGGGATCGAAAAGAAAGTTGCGGACGCTTTGGTTGAACGAAATATGGATAGATCAAATAACGGAAAAATCATCCTGCAATCCTTTAACCATGAATCCATGAAGAAATCCAAAGAGCTGTTGCCGAATCTTCCGCATGGTATTCTGGCAGGAGCGGGATGGGCGAATGTAACGGAAGAACAACTGGCTCAATTCGCTGCGTACGCCGATTATTTCAATCCCTCTATGCACATTGTGACGGAGGAATTGGTCAGCGATGTCCACGAAGCGGGGATGAAGATTTATCCGTACACTTCAAGAAGCCAAGAGCAAGCTTTGCGTCTATTCGATTTGAATGTAGATGGAATCATTACCGATTACACGGAGCATGTATACTACCATCCAGTAAAAAATAATTGATCAATACCAGAAAGCATCGGTGTGAAAAACCGATGCTTTTTTAATTCAATTACTGCCGCAGAAAGGCATGGCGTAAACCTTTTGTGAACCGCCGAACGATGCGAAGGGAACGACACGATACGCAAATACATTAAAATGGTCGGCCTTGATCCGAAAGTGATAGAATAGAGGTAAATAAATGTTAACAGACTATTCTATCTACTTTACTAGGTAATTCAGAAGTATTGGTAACATTCAGAGTTGGTCGCCATCATCTCATTTTAAAGGGGTGTTCACTCATGGTTTTGGTTATTATTCTTGCATTGATCGGGATTATCGGCATCATTTACGGGATGGCGAAGAACAACAGGAGAATCGTGATGGCCTCCATTGTCGGAATGATCGTGCTGACCATCCTGCTCCTGGTCTACATGTACCTTTACGCTCAGAATCCATATTGAATGCCGTCGCGCTGGCTATCCTTTTTGGTGCAGCTGTTTCCGCGAAGTTATTTTTAAAGATCCAGACGCTTCCGTGCTATAATAGGGAACTTAGGATGATCACGGCTTTTGCCCATAGCGGATTTGCCTGGCGCCTACCAATAAACCACAGAGGTGTAAACAAATGAACAAACGATGGACGATCGATAAAATCAGGGAATTTACAGAGAAAAACTCCGACAGCAAATTGCTGTCTACGGAGTATCACGGATTTTCACAGAAGTTGCTCTTCAAATGTTCTTGCGGCAATAATTTCGAGAAGACGTTCACGAAATTCAACAAGAACAACCAGCGCAAATGCGACGTGTGCCAGCCGCCAAAAGAGTCGCGCTGAGCTAAATAAAGTAGACGATGCACCGATTTCCCCGAAAGGGAAGTTGGTGTTTTTTTATGCAACAAATTAAAAAACTGAATAATTAGATAATATTGTTTTACATTTCCGAGTTTGGGGTGTAGAATATAATGAGAACAAATGTTCCTTTAATACACCTTCAAATACTTAAAGTGAAAATGATTATACATATCCCTTTGTTCAAACGGCATCCGGATTTCCACTAGGGAAGGGTGAATACTATGCAATCAGCAAGACAACTGCCACAGGATTGGGCGATCGAAGCAAAAGGCTTGGTGAAAGTTTACGGCAAACAGCGTGCGGTGGACGGTGTAGACTTAACGGTGCAAAAAGGGACGGTGTATGGCTTTTTGGGGCCGAACGGAGCAGGGAAGACAACGACTATCCGCATGCTGGCGACGCTGGTGAAGCCGGATGAAGGAGCTGCGCGGATTTTCGGGCATGATTTGGAGAAAGAAGGCGATGCAATCCGCAGCCGGATCAGTTTGACCGGCCAATACGCCTCTATTGATGAAGATTTGACCGGCATGGAAAACCTGGTCATGATGGCCCGGCTCATGGGGTATGGGCGCAAGGAAGCGAAGGTGCGGGCAAAAGACCTGCTGGAGGCTTTCGGGCTCGTGGATGCAGCGAAGCGGCAAGTGAAAAGGTATTCGGGCGGCATGCGGCGGCGGATCGATATTGCAGCGAGCATCGTGGTGACACCGGATTTATTGTTTCTGGATGAACCGACAGCCGGACTGGATCCCAGAAGCCGAAACCAGGTATGGGATATTATCCGGGCGCTTACCGGCGCTGGAACGACGGTGTTGCTGACGACCCAATACCTGGATGAAGCGGATCAACTGGCAGACCGTATTGCAGTCATCGACCAAGGCAAGATTATTGCGGAAGGGACCAGCAGCGAGCTGAAGGCGTCGGTCGGAACAGGTACGCTGAACGTCCAGCTGGTGAATGCGAAGGACCGCTCGCGGGCAGTGGAACTGCTGGAACAGAAACTGGCTGTCCCGGTCCACTTCACGTCTGATTCCGCATCGTTGACTGCCCAGATGAACGATTCCTTGGCAGTTGCGGATGCCTTGGGCGAGCTGGCGCAGGAAAGAATTGCCGTCAGTGACTTTTCATTCGGCCGGCCGAGCCTTGACGAGGTATTCCTGACCTTGACAGGCCATGCGGCGACCGATGGAACAAACGAGGAGGGAGCATCATGATCGACTTTATCGAACAGAGAGAACGGGAAGCGACTGACCGCCGGCTCGGGGATTCCATCGCTTCAAGCAAGCGGCCGAAACCGCCGAGCGCGTTTTCCTCGACCATGACATTTGCGGGGCGGGCGCTGCTCCGCATCAAGCATGTGCCGGAGCAGATGTTTGATGTGACTGTATTTCCGGTCATTTTCCTGTTGATGTTCACGTATTTATTCGGAGGTGCGATTGCAGGATCAACGGAAGAATACCTGCAATTCCTGCTGCCTGGGATACTTGTCATGACGGTAGCCCAGATCACCATGTACACGGGCATCGATTTGAACAATGACATCCGAAAAGGCATCTTTGACCGGTTCCGGACGCTTCCCATCTGGCTGCCGTCCGCGCTGATCGGATCGCTGCTGGTCGATGTGGTGCGCTATTCGTTGGCGTCTGCCATCATGATCGGTCTCGGCTTCCTGCTCGGGTTCCGTCCAGAAGGCGGGATGATCGGGGTGCTGGGAGCGGTCGGGCTGATCCTGGTATTTTCGTTCAGCCTGTCCTGGGTCTGGACCGTCTTCGGTTTGATCGTGCGTTCCGAGAAATCGCTGATGATGATCAGCTTCCTGGTCTTGATGCCGCTGACATTCGTCAGCAACGTCTTTGTCGATCCGCAGACACTGCCGTCTTGGCTGCAGGGGTTTGTCGAACTCAATCCGATTTCGGTCCTGGCGACCGGCGTCCGCGGTGCGATGCACGGAACGGTGACTGTACAGCAGGTAGTCTGGGTATTCATCGTCTCGCTGATTCTGACCGCGGTGTTTGCGCCGCTCACCATTTATTTGTACCGCCATAAAAAGTGAAAGCCTGTACAGAATATGAAAAAAGCACAAAACGCGCAGTTGCGCGCTTTTGTGCTTTTTTAGATGAAGGTTCTATGGTTTGCGCCTAGGGCATCAAGAATGGAGGCGACCCCGGGTTGTGTCCGGTCGCAAAGTCCCATAGCGGGATACCGTACGCGATGGCGATGGAAACCAGCGATAGCGTCACCCAGATCGACCAGCGGTCCATGAACAAAGGCGAGCGGTCTTTTTCGTTGTAGTCTTCGCCGATCGGAAAATCGGTCTTTCCTTTCGGTGCCATAAAGGCGAGCTGTACCCAGATGTAGATCAGCAGGAGGATGCCGACAAACAGGATAACGCCGCCCATGGCCATCAAAGTTTCATACATAGCCCAGCCGGAAGCTTCGCTATGGCCGTTGTAAGAAGTGTTGGCAGTACGGCGGGGGCTTCCCAAAAGCCCGTTGGCGTGCATCGCGCCTGACATGAGCAGCATGCCGAGCGCCCATATGATCGTCTGTGAAATAGCCAGCTTATTGAGCGTCTTGGTCATCGTCCGGCCAGTCAGAAACGGGATCAGCCAATAGGAGACACCGAAAAATGTCAGCATGACGGTCGTGCCGACCGTCAAATGCAGGTGGCCCGTCACCCAGATGGAATTATGGACCACCTGGTTGACCTGGTTGCTCGCGTTTATGATCCCGCCAAGCCCCGCGGGGATGAATGCGAACATCGCTACGATCAAGGCGAAGAAGCGGGCGTCTCCCCAAGGCAGGGTTTTCCACCATCCCAGGAGACTCGTAACGCCTTTTGCCCGGCCGGTCCGTTCCATCGTCGCGAGCATCGCGAACGCGGTCATCAGGGAAGGGAAGATGATCATGAATGTCTGGATAACGTGCAGGAATTTCAGCTCAACCGACAAGCCGGGATCCAGGATCTGGTGGTGGAAGCCGCCGGGAACGTTGGCAACCACCAGGATCACCACTGCGACCCGGGCAAGGGAATCGCTGAAGATTTTCCCGCCGATGATTTTCGGCATCGAGACGTACCAAGCAGAAATCGATGTCAGCATCCAGATGTTGACGAGGGTATGGCCGAACGCCCAGAACATCGTCCGCCCGATCATCGGGTCGATCGTCGGCACCCAGCCGAATGCCCATGGGATGACCATGCCGACCACAAAGACCGCGATGAACAGGGAAGCGAGCACCCATAGCACAAATACGGCATTGGCAAAAAATGCGAAGAGCGGTGTGAGTTCGCCCGGATTCCGCTTGCGCCAGCTTTGATAGGTAATGAACATGCCGACGCAGTTTAGGAGGATGCCCACGACAAGAAGCGCCAGTCCGATATAAAACCACGGATGGGCCTGCATGGGTGTATAGAACGTATAGAGGACGTTGGCATCGCCGGATAGAATGAAAAATGCAGCGATCACGGTGCCAACTGACATCAGGGCGAAACCTGTCCAGCCGAACGCGATCGTTTTAGGGGCCAGGCCGCCGAGCACCCGGGAGGTCCCGGCGTACAGGTAGCCGATGCTGAAAAACGAACTCAAGACCAGAACGAGCAGAACGCCGTGGGCCGTCAACAAAGCGTAATAGCTGATCCAGGAAGGGAGTTCCAGAAAGCCGCTTCGGACAAACCCCTGCAGCAATCCGGCGATCCCGCCGAACAATAACGCGATGAAAGCGATGAGCAGATTCGCCAGCGACAAGCGGAAATCGCGTTTCGGAATGCCGGCAACGAGATCGGCATCTGCTGCTCTTCGTTCATCAAAGGCTGATGCATCAGTAATGTGCGTCATGTTTTCCCCTACTTTCTGTTATTTGACTGTAATCGTACTTGCCATGTACTCATGCCCCAGTCCGCAATATTCGTTGCACAAGATCAAGTATTCGCCAGGTTCATCGAACGTATGGCTGGCTTTGGAGATATGGCCGGGCACGACCATCACGTTGACGTTGGTATCGCTGATTTTAAAGCCATGCGTGACGTCGGGTGAAGCAAGGGTGAAATGGACCGTGGCGCCGGCCGGGATTTCCAGATCGCCCGGCTGGAAAGCGAACATCTCCGCAATGATAGCAATTTCATATTCGTTATCGCCGATTTCCTTCAATTCCGGATCTGCAAAGATCTCCGATTCCCGGACACTTTGCGGATCAATCGTCTCCGCATGGCTTGGCGGTCCCATTTCAAGGAAGAACGTCTGGATGGCCAGGATGGTCAGAAAGATAAGAAGGATAAGAGAGCCGATGATCAACCAGATTTTCTCGTAGCGGTGGATATGCATAAAACGGATTCCCCTTTCTGCTAACGGTTTGCCGGACTAGTTGCGCGACAAGAACAATAGGAATACACCTGACCATGCCAGCAGCATAAAAGCCGCTAAAATGAGAACGGAGACAAAAGTGCCGGCCAAAGAAGTTTCCGGCAAACCGGCAGGATTCTTTTCGCCTTTTGGATCAGAAGAAGCGTTGTTCATCTGCAATTCCTCCCTTCACCGTATTTGGGTCTAAAGGATGGAAGATCCTCCCTTTCCTCAACCTAACTATATCAAATATTCTGACAATTACTATCCTTTGTATAAGTTATTGAATAAATAGTCTCGTTCTGAGTAATTCACCTTCTTCTCCTAATTGAATTATATGCAAAGATGAAAGGCGCAACCTTGATGCACGTCAAGTACACGGGTCCATCCAGGAGCTATAGTAAAGATGAAGATAAAACGGAGCCGGAAAACCGGCATACTCATTAGGAGGAGATCAGCATGTTATTCGTCATGGCATTGGTGCTTATCGTTACTGCGGTTCTGACATTAATCATTTCAACTGAAGTGAGCGAAACGAACGAATGAGGCAAATCCAAATTTATTCCGAGGGGGTTAGCCGATAAAAGAACCTCTGGCACCGCGCCTTCTAACAAGGGCCGCTGCTAGGGGTTCTTTGCAGGGGTGGACCGGTGGCTTCCGAAGAAGCGGCTTCTGCGGCCCGCGCTTGGCTAAAGCGGCATTTGTGCTATCATAAGAGTGGATTAAACGTAGTAAGCGAACGCCGTTTCGGAAGGAATAGAGGAGGATGACCGATGGACAATAACGATCTGCTGATCCGTTTGAGGTATGCGCTGGATATCAAAAACAGCGACGTTGCCGAAATCTTCAAATTGGGGGGCATCAGCCTGTCAAAAGAAGAAGTGCAGAAGGTGCTGACAAAGACGCCGGATGATTACGAAGAGGAAGATGCCGGCATCTATGACGAGCCGGAGACAGAGGATTATATCCCTGTCGACAATACGATGTTCGAGTCGTTCCTGAACGGCCTGATCATTTTCAAAAGAGGGAAGCAGGAGCCGAAGCCGGGGCAGCCGGAAAAGCCGCAATTTACGAACGAACCCTCGAAAAACCTGTTGTTAAAAAAAGTGAAAATTGCGCTGCAATTGACGAGCGAGGACATGATCGACATTCTGGCGCTCGCCGGCGTCACCGTGACCAAAGGCGAGATGAGTGCCATGCTGCGGAAGCAAGGCCACAAAAACTACAGCGTCTGCGGCGACCGCTATGCACGCAACTTCTTGAAAGGCCTGGCAATCAAGTACCGGAAATGAAACTGGGCAAATAGCCGATTCAAATTTCAATAGGTTCGGCCAAAAATATAAAAACGCAAATCTTGTATTTTCAAGATTTGCATTGAGCTTGTAGACAAAAGAATAATTGTCCCTCTTTAAGAATGAAATTACCTTTGAGAGAAGCTATCCCGGATCCTTCACTTCAGGCGGACGCATTCCGCGGGCTCGCGCCGAACTAACTCGGACTCGCGTCCGAGTGGATTTCGGCACTTCGCTTTCCCGCAGGAGACGCCGCCTTCCGTTGCGGATCCTAAAGCCAGCAGCTTGGAACTAGCTACACAAAGCAGGATAGGCGTCTTATCCCTTTTTATATATACAGGTGACGCTCCCGATCGGGCTTGTACATCTCTATTCATCATAATTCGACTTTGTCTACAGTCTGAACGCAAATCTTGTATTTTCAAGATTTGCGTTTTTATCTATTTATGGCTGGTTTATTGTTTTGTTTCAATAACAGGAACAGTTGAAAATAAGTTGGAAAGGTAATCGGCTTCGCTCTGCAATTGTCTCTTCAGATTTTCGTCTTCCAAAGTGTCCGCAATTCGATAGGCTTGTTGGATATAATCTTTTTCGCTGAAGATGTCCAATTGCTTTTCGAGACAGCCTTTCCGAATATAGCACAGGGCAATCTGAACATACGATTTCTGTTTTTTAAAATCCTGTATTATTTCTTCATTAATTTTATAGGCATTCTCCAAATAACCTTCCCGCATGAGCAGATGAACCAAATTGTACTTGAACGGCAGGATCAGCGGTTTGTATTGGATGTGTTTTTCATACTTATTTCCTTGTTCGATGGCGAATTTTGCAATCGTAATGGCCGTTTCAATCGGGAAAAGAAAAAGGATGTTGTTGACCAACCGTATTTCTGAAAAATACCACGTATTCAAATTTTGCAGACGCTGCCAAACTTTTTCTGCATAAAACTTCGCCTGCTGGAAGTTATTATCCCGTTTGATGCTCAGCAATGCATGGAGTACATTCAGGATATCCTCAATCTGATGGTCATCATGATTCTTCAAGTAAGCTGTAGCTTTAGAAACAAGCTCTTGGATGACAAATTCATCGATGAATTTCAGATTATTGAAATCCATAATAATGCTGTTGCGTGGCGAATAACTATAGGAATGGTGAATGAAACTGAATTCATCAAAGTTCATCTCGATGTTTTCAAGGAGCTTCTCGAACTTGTTGAACGTGATTTCAATTTTGCCCAGTTCGAATTTCGAATAGCTTGTTTGGTGCATGATCTCGGCATGGACTTTGGACTGGTTGAAGTTTTTGGATGAACGTACGGCTTTGAATGTCTCTCCGTAATTTTCCTTATCAGGCATAGGGACCTCCACGTTAGCTATGAATTAAGCTTATAAGCTTATAATAATCGGAAAGTCCTTGTCTTGTATATAATTTTTAAGAACATTTATTACAAATTATGGATAGGTGGTGGGATAAAATGTTTAGAATGATGATTGATTGGATGATCGGGTGCTGTTAATAAAATGAACAACGAAGATATAAGATCCCTATATTGAAGGGAAACAATGCACTCATATTTAGTCCTTTTAAAAAAGAATTCTGCTTTAATGAAGGCAATTCCTAACGGATAAATGTTCTTAGTAATTGAAAAACAAAACTCATAAAGAGGTGTATTAAATGAGAAAAAACAAAACAACAGTAAAATTGGTTTCAGCGGCAGTATTGAGTCTTTCGTTGTTGGCGACAGCTGGATCCACATTTGCAAGCAACGATAACCATGGTTTCAGCTTTACCATTAAACCGGAACATGCCAACAACTACTCCGGTGAAAGATATCGCCAAACTACAAATACGAATAACAAGTGGAAAGTAAATCTGCAGACTTCAGGTGAAGGTAAAGGAACAATCACCACTTTTTGGCTGGACAAGTCAGGTACACGGGTTTCTAACATAGTTGATGCAGTTCAAGGAAATGGAGCTTATTACCGTGAAGCTTTTTCTTCTGCCAGCCAGTCCTATGTACGTCTTGGAGCTGAAAATAACAACTTTAGCACCAGCGGTTATACAGCTACTGGCGTATGGGATGAAGAAGTAAACTGATTCTGGAAAGAAGCTAGGCGAATCGATTAGGGTTTGCCTATTTTCTATTTTAAAAGGTGGTGGGGCGTTTATGTTTAAGAGTCACTTAATGCGTGTGAGTAAAAATAAGCTTTCAATCAGTATACTTCTTATTATGGTTTTAATACCGGCATGGGATGCTTTGCTGATCTATACCGAATTCAAACGTGTGGGCGGGGATATTCTTCATCCGGCGCATGCTTTTTTCCTTTCAGGATCGAGCATCGGCCATATTCCCCAATATATTCTGCTATGGTTCCTGCCGCTGTTTCTCTTGCTGCTCGGTACAGAAGATTCGTTGCAGGATTTTGAAACAGGCTATGCCAACATTCTCATGGGGAAAGTCGGAAAGAAATACTATTACATAGAAAAAATGCTTTTTTCCTTTTTTATAGGATTTTTCGCAATGGCCTTATCGCTGTTCTTCAATTTTCTTTTGGTATCGATTTTGTTCCGGAACGGAACCTATACAAAAGGATTGTCGGATGTTTCGTTCAATGACGGTTTTACGGATTTCGTCATGCAGAATCCATATGCTGGGCTGGCTATCTTCAGTTTAATCGCATCCCTGCTTGCAGGCTTTGCTGGATTGATCGGGGCCAGTTCAAGTTTGTTTTTCAAAGACAGAAAGTATGCCTATGCTTCGGCATTCTTTTTATGGTTCATTTTCATTCTTCAGGATAACTCCAGCATGTATGTCTTCCAACCGTTTTCCGAGTACGGCTTGAAGGAGATTGTCCCCGTGTTTCTCGTGCTCTCCATCTCCTATGTCTTCTTGAGCGGCTTGGTTTATTTCTTTGAGGTGAAAAAAAATGAGGCAGCTTAGCAAACTACATACACTCTTTCTGCTGCTTTTCTTTGCGCTGGTCTGGTACGCTCAAAACCAACCTTATATAGCAGCTTATAGAGCACGGGAACCGGTGTCAGAGGATAAGTTCATTGAACTTTTGTATTACATGAACAGCAGTGCATCCGGCTACAGTTCCATCCAGAACTATTGTTTAGTTTATTTGATTCCGTTTCTTCTTCTGTTGCAGCAGCTTTTTAAAAATGAAAAGTCCCACGAGGTGATCCGGCATCGCGGACGTGAAAAATTATTCTTGTTGAGGTTCAGAGAAATCGCTTTTGCAGCGATGTTCATCGGAGTGGTGCACAGCCTAGTCAACGTGGGGGCGAGTTTTCTGGCGTTCGAAACTTCGTTGGTTCTTTCTTCAGATCTCTTAATGTATTCCTTGATGAACGGACTAAGTTTAAGCCTTTTTTATAGTGTGGTCGGCCTGATTTACAGCATCCAGCGTGATTGGTTTTTGTCCGAAGGGGCACCTTTGGTAGGCACGCTGCTCCTTATCGGAGGATTGTTCTTTTTCACCAAGCTGCTTATGCCTAATGCATGGACGCCATTAAAAGACCTTATCCTCCTTACCCGCTTTTTTGAGCAGGTGATCACCTGGCATGGAGTGGCTTGGATTTATGCAAAACAAACGATTTTAGCCATCATTTTATTTTTATTCGCGTCATCTGTCGCTGGGAGAAAGGATTACATCAAATGAATAGGAAAGCAGATTTATTCATGGTTTTCTTGATGGCTCTGCAAGCCTTCTTTTATCAGCAGAGCGGTCTCTCGGCAAGCGCCTTTCCGTTTTTGGATGGCGTTCCTATCGGCGTCTCCCACTCAAAGGAGCTTCGGTATTTAATGATCTGGTATTTCCCGATATTTTTCATTTCGGTATTCTTTTCCGGTTTCTTGAGAGAAGCGCTGGTTGTGCGCGGCATACCGGCAATCACCAGAAACTTCAGCAAAGCCAAGTGGGCACTGATGGAGTTGGGAAGGATGGTTCTACATGTTGCGTTGCTTGTAGCTTTGCAGTGTTTGATCTTTGCAGCCGGCACTGAGGCCGGCACAGAGCTTTCGTGGCGTATAGCCTATTCGGCGGTGATGTATTTCTTGCTTTTAACCGGTTTGACAGCTTTTCAGTCTCTGCTGGACTTGTACTGGCCTCCCAAAGTGGTCCTGCTTGCGGTCAATGGATTTGTGGTGGCCAGTATCCTGTCCGCAGAATGGATGGCGGGGGCAGTTGGCGGTTTTATCCCGTTGCCTACTGCAGCGATGGGAATGGCCAATGGGCTGAGCGCTTCGGCTTTGAGCCAGCCCTTGGCGGATCCTTTGTGGACAGGGATTTTGCTGCTTGGGCTGGTCGGGGCGACTGTCATTTGGATTGTTAAACGAATTGGGAAAATGGACATTATTTAAACGGAAATGAGGGAGAACAATGATCAGCATAGTCAATTTGGAGAAAAACATAAAAAAGGAAACAGTTCTTAAAAATATAAACTATCGCTTTGAAGCAGGGAAAATCTACGGATTGTTCGGAAAGAATGGTTCTGGAAAAACGATGCTCCTGAGAGCGATCTCCGGTTTGATTGTCCCGACAAAAGGCAAAGTTCGGATCGGGGATAAAACCCTGCATGAGGAGCTTTCATTTCCGCCAAGCTGCGGCCTGATTATTGAAAACATGTCGCTTCTGCCGCAGTATACCGGTGCGGAGAACTTGGCGATCTTAGGGGAAATAAAAAAGGCAGCGACACAACAGGACATTGAACATGCACTGGCGCGTGTAGGGTTGGATCCGGATTCGAAGCTGAAAGTGAAAAAATATTCACTGGGAATGAAGCAGCGGCTAAACATTGCCCAGGCGATCTTCGAAAAGCCGGAAATCCTTTTATTGGATGAGCCAACGAATGCCATTGACGATTCAGGAGTGGAGTTGGTCTGGCAGATCCTGCGGGAAGAAAGGGAACGGGGAGCCACGGTGATCGTAGCATCTCATCAAAAAGAAGAGTTGCTTCCGCTCTGCGACGTTGCCTTGACGATGAGCAACGGAGAAATAAAAGAATGAATTTGAAAAAGAGGGTATTTCTGATCTTATTGGCTGTGACAATTCTGTTGGCGGCGGCGCCGATAATAGAGAAAAGATTCTTGAAAGAAGAAATGGCGGAGGAAGCTGTACTTCAACAAGGGGAATACAAAGTAGGGGAGGATGTGCCTGAAGGAAACTACGATGTGAAGTTTTCTGGAAGTCCCATTTTTCAAGGGAAGGAGTTTCAGCAGCAAGATGAAGTGAAAGCGATGCCTTTTTTGGTAGGTGAATTGTTGTATGTGGAAGGCGAAGGAGAAGTCCTCTTAGTGCCTGCCCGTTTTGAAAAACTGCAGCTCATGGAAGGGCAAAGGTATTCAATCGCTCATTCGGGCTTTTATCAAGTCGGGGAACAACTCGGTGCTGGCTCCTACAATTTGCGGTTTCTTGGCGATAAAGAACAAGATGGCGCAGCATTTGCACAAATTATCGATGCTGAAAAAACAGTGCTCGAAACCTATTCTTTCCAAGATAAAGCCGACCATCTGGTAGAGCTTGAAGAAGGCACTTTTCTGCAGATTGAAAAGAATCCGCTAGAAGAAAATAGCGGACTCGAAATCATTTTAGAGAAGAACGGATAAAAAAGCTGCGCTACTCTTTTGAGGAGGCTGGCTTTCCCAAAAAACAGCCTTCCCCGAATCGCAGGAAGGCTGTTTTGCTGTTTTACATGCCATTCAGGTACTGTTCCAGACGGTCGAAGGTTTCGGTCATGCCTTCGACTGCACCCATATCCATCACTTTCTTCATCTCTTCTTCATTGGCGAACAAAGTGCGGCTGACCAGGCGGGTGCCGTTCCCTTCCTCGATAAAGTCCACTGTGATTCTCATGTCGGCGTAGCCTTCGACATCGTTGCCGTTTTCGTCGGAAAAGTTGTCGAGGTAGACGAGCCGTTCAGGCGCGGTGACTTCCTGGTAAACCGATTTCCCCCAGGCTTCTTCCCCTTCAGGCGAGCGCATGCAATAATGCCAGATGCCGCCCGGCCGGACATCCATCTGATAATTCGTGGTCATCCAGCCATTCGGGCCCCACCAATTTTTGATGTGATCAGGTTCAGTATAGGCAGCAAATACAAGTTCCCGTGGCGCCATGAAAAATCGTTCCATGACCAGTTCCAATCCTTCGGAACGGGTAACGGTTTCGTTTGATCCTTTGTTGACGGACATTGCAATTCCTCCTTATGGTTTGCTTGATTCCAGAGGCTCCATGATCCGGCGGCTACGGCTCCTATTCCTCCTTCCTGTTTTTTTGCAATTCATTTAAATAGCCATCCAATCGGTCGAACCGGTCTTCCCAAAGGTGGCGGTATGAATCGGTCCATTCCCGGATTTCCTGAAACGGTTCCGGATTCAATTGGTAAACGCGGCGGTTGGCAACGGGGCGGACAGAAACAATGCCGGCTTCGCTCAATACCCGGAGGTGCTTGGAAACCTGCGGCTGCCGGAGATCCAGCTTTTCCGCAATTTCCCCGACCGTCAGCGGCCCTTGCTTCAACAATTCCACGATGTTCAAGCGGTTCGGTTCGGATAGGGAATTCAATAAGTTTTTCATAAGTACAGTATACTCCTGATGGAATATTCCTGTAAAGGAATATATGATGTTAATTCAGTTTTTTTCTAAGCCGATTTATATAGAAGATAAATCAATAAGATTTGCTGGTTCAGGGGGGATTATGAGCCTCTACACTCCGCTGTTTTCTCCATATCTAAGAAAACTATAAGTAGCCAAGGATCACGACCTGCACAATCTTTAATAGAAAGCCTCTCCAGCGCCGGCGCGTCCACGGGCTCGGCGAAGCTATGAGACGGGTGTTTTTTCCCGGCTCATCGCGAAAGCCAAAGAGGCGCCTAAAGCATTTGGGTGCCTCTTTTGCGACGAGCTTGCGCAGGAGCAATGCCCTTCCTGTTTCGAAGCTAGCGTAGCGATGCAGAAACAATCGTCTTTGCCCTTCCCCAAAGCGGCCGAAGCGGTGTGAATTTTTTTCGTTTATCAACTTCAGTCTAAAAAGTCTCTCGACAGATTGTCAATTTCTCAGTTCAACTTACTCTCCGCACATCCATTTCTTACCCCCATCATAAAGAGGCCGCCGTTACTTTACTAGAGACTATTTTGCCAATTTCTTTGACAGCCGGCGGATCACTTTTTATCAGCGCAGAGCCGGAAACTGGCAATTTTTAAAGAAACGGGGCCGAAAGCTAAAAAAGTACAGGTGATGTTGAAAGAATGCTAGTGAAAGCGCTATCATTCAATTTTTCAGAATTTATAATAAAAGAGTACTTACAATTCGATCCAAAGGGAGAGGGGCAAAAACATGAGAATGAATTTTAAAGGGTTCCTGTTTTTAATGGTCTTGGCGCTGTTTACGATGGTTGCTGCGGCATGCAATAGCGGAGAAGAAGGAGGCAGCGGCTCAGGTTCGGGTTCAGGGGTGGATGTCGGAATCGTCTTGCCGACTAAAGATGAACCGCGTTGGGTCCAGGATGAGCAGCGCTTCAAGGATGCTTTAGCGGATTCCGAATATTCGACTGAGATTTTATTCAGCCAAGGATCTTCAGCAAAAGAAAAAGAGAACGTAGAAGCTCTATTGAACAAAGGAATCAAAGTCTTAATCATCACGCCGCATGACGGTGCAGCAGCTGCTGCCGCAGTGGAAGCTGCGAAAAAGGACGATGTCACGGTTATCGCTTATGACCGATTGATCACGGATACGGATGCGGTCGACTATTATGTCACATTCGATTCCCTGGCAGTAGGGGCAGCACAAGCACAGTATTTGGTGGATAACGCAGAAGGCACGGGCGTACCGCTTTACTTGTACGCAGGGGCTTCTTCCGATAACAACGCATTCTTGTTCTTCCAGGGTGCTTGGGAAGTACTTCAGCCGAAAATTGCAGACGGCACATTCAAGATTGCCAACTCAAGCGAAGCGGAAGCATTAAAAGACACGAAGGAATTGGATCGTGACCAATTGAGCAAAATCATCGGCCAGGTTACGACAAACTGGGATCCGAACGAGTCCAAGAACAAAGCACAAACCCACCTGACTTCAGTCGGGGATGACATGAAAGGCAATGTGGCCATCCTTGCGCCGAACGACGGCACTGCCCGTTCGATCGCCGATGTATTCGGATCGGATTCAGCTGTGACTGATTACCTGATCACAGGCCAGGATGCGGAGAAAGCATCGATCCAATACGTAATTGACGAGAAGCAGTCGATGACGGTCTTCAAGGATGTACGGACATTGGTCGAAGATGCGATGGGCATGGCGGTTGAAGTTCTTGACGGCAATGAGCCTGAGACAACCGGTTCCTACGATAACGGAGCAGGCGACGTGAAAGCGAAGCAGACGGATGTCATCGTAGTCGACAAAGAAAATGTGAAAGCTGAGCTGATCGATTCCGGCTACTACGAAGCGGGCGATTTCACCGGGCTTGAGTAATAAAACTATAGGATCGAAGAAATAGTGATAGAACCTTCTATCACTATTTCTCCATTCCTTGGCGTTTTCGCAAGGGAGGCGAAGAGATGAGCGATTATATTTTAGAGATGAACGGCATCACGAAACAATTTACAGGCGTCAAGGCGCTGGATGATGTGAACTTCAAGGTGGAACGCGGAGAGATCCACTGCCTGATCGGCGAGAACGGGGCAGGGAAATCGACGCTGATGAAAGTATTGAGCGGCGTCTATCCGTACGGCACGTATGAAGGGGACATCGTCTTCGAAGGGCAAATTCAGCAGTTCAACGAAATCAACGACAGCGTCAAAGCGGGCATCGCGATCATCTACCAGGAACTCGCACTGTTTCCAGATTTGACGGTATATGAAAACATCTTCGCCGGCAACGAAATCCGCAAAGGGCCGTTCGTGGACTGGAATGAAACCATCGTCCAGGCGTCGAAGATGCTGAAAAAAGTGAAGCTGAATGTGGACCCGGAAACGCTGGTCAAGGATCTGGGCGTGGGCAAGCAGCAATTGGTGGAAATCGCCAAAACGCTCAGCAAGAACGTCAAGCTCCTGATCCTCGATGAACCGACCGCGGCGCTGAACGAGAACGACAGCGAGAATTTATTGGAGCTATTGAAGGAATTGAAAGCACAGGGCATCACGTGCATCATGATTTCCCACAAGTTGAAAGAAGTGATTTCGATCGCCGACAAGGCGACGATCCTGCGGGACGGAAAGACGATCTGTACATTGGATGCCCATAAAGGGGAGATTTCCGAAAGCGTCATCATCAAGAACATGGTGGGGCGGGAAATCGAGGACATCTATCCGAAACGCGTCGACCATAAAGTCGGCGAAACGGTGCTCGAGTTGAACGATTGGTCGGCGTACGATCCCCAGCTTGCCCGCCAAGTCGTCAAAGGCGCGAACATCCATGTCAAGCAAGGCGAGATTATTGGCGTAGCGGGATTGATGGGCTCGGGCCGGACGGAGCTGGCGCTCAGCATTTTCGGCAACCCGCAGAATTATAAACTGCAGGGCGAGATGAAGGTCAACGGCCAGCGCGCATCGTTCAAGCATACGAGCGACGCCATCAAAGCGGGCATCGCCTATGTGACGGAGGATCGGAAAGGCAACGGGCTGTTCTTGATCAAGGATATCAAAAGCAATGTCACCGCCGCCCACTTGAAAGGGATTTCCTCGCGCGGCGTCCTCAACCTGAACGAAGAAGTGAAAGTGGGCGCTTCCTACAAGGACAGCCTGCACATCAAAGCGAATTCGCTCGAGCAGCTGGTCGGCAACCTGAGCGGCGGCAACCAGCAGAAAGTGTCGCTCGGCAAATGGCTGTTTACGGGGCCGAAGATTTTGATCCTTGATGAACCGACGCGCGGCATCGACGTCGGCGCGAAATTCGAGATCTACACAATCATGAACGAATTGATCCGCGAAGGGCTGAGCATCATCATGATCTCGTCCGAATTGAACGAGATCATTGGCATGAGCGACCGCATCTACGTGATGGCGGAAGGCGCGATCAAAGGCGAATTGTCAAAAGAAGAAACGACTCAAGAAGCCATCATGGAGCTGGCGACGCAATAGGGGGTAATTATTTATGGGATTTTTAAATGAAGCGAAACACCTGATCAAGTCGAACATCCGCGATTACGGCATGTACATCGCCTTGTTCGTCATCATGCTGACGTTTGCCATCATGACGGACGGCTTGTTCATCTCCTCACGGAACATCAGCAACCTGCTCGATTCAGCCGGCTATATCGCGGTGCTTGCGGTCGGGATGACGCTGGTCATCGTCATCCGCCACATCGATTTGTCCGTCGGCTTTGTCGCCGGCTTTCTCGGCGCGGTAGCGGCGATCTTCTTGACGCAGATGGGCTTGTCCGTGTGGATCGTCATTCCGATCGTCTTAGTGTTCGGCATCATCATCGGCTTGTTCAATGGATTCCTGGTGGCGAAAATCGGGATTCCATCGTTTGTGGCGACCCTTGCCGGCATGCTGATTTTCCGCGGCGCGCTATTGAACGTCACGGAATCGACGGGGACGATCATCGTCAACGATGATCTGTTCAATGCCCTCGGCAACGGCTTTATTCCGTCGCTCATGGAAGTGAACGGGCTGCATTTACTGTCGCTGATCGTCGGCTTGATCGGAATCGTCCTTTATATTTACAGCGAATTATCGAACCGCCGCAACAAAGTGAAATATGGCTTTGAGGTGATTTCACCGCAGATTTTCATTTTCAAATTGGTGTTCGTGTCGTTCATTATCGGCTATATCACCTGGGTGCTTGCGGGCTATAACGGGTTTTCGTGGACCGTAGTCATCATGCTGCTCATCGTCGTCATCTACCATTTCCTGACGACCAAAACGGTGCTCGGGCGCAATATTTATGCGGTCGGGAGCAATCCGGAAGCGGCGCATCTGAGCGGCATCAACGTCACCAAGATCACGCTGATCGTCTTCGGTTCGATGGGGATGCTTGCGGCATTGTCCGGCATCCTCTTTACAGCGCGTCTGCAGTCGGCAACGACGACTGCCGGAACCTTGTTCGAGCTTGATGCGATCGCGGCCGCTTATGTCGGCGGCGTCTCGTCGGCCGGCGGCGTGGGGAAAGTGACCGGCGCCATCATCGGCGCGATCGTCATGGCCTCGCTGTCGAGCGGCATGAACTTGCTCGGCGTCGGCATTTCGTACCAATACATGATCCGCGGCGCCGTTTTGGCCGCAGCCGTCATTTTCGACGTCATGACGCGCAAGCAGCGGGCATAATTTCCATACAACCAAAAGCGGGCACCTTCGAACTCCGAAGGTGCTTTATGCGTAGAAAAATTTATCTTGCTTCATCTCTCAGGGAGCATCGCAATCATGTGTATAGTTGCCGGCTTTTGATGAGCTAAACCAGCGCTGGCGCAAACGGGCTTCTTGCGGGAGCTATGCCCAAAGCGCCGAAGCAATCTAAGAAATGATGATTTTAAGTACAAATTACGCATATTGAGAATATTCCATTAAGTGGTAAGATGGTGGAAGTCCAACACGAAAAAAGGGGAGCGAAACGTGAGAAGAAAAGTCATCATTGTCCTTTGCTCGCTCTGTGCCATCCTTGGGTTCTTTACACTTCTTTCAGCGAACAAAGCGTTCAGGTCTGACTGGCAGCTGCCGGCAGCGGTCGAAACGGAAGGGGAGCGGTTCCGCCTCGTCCTCATCACCCAGGAGCTGGATACGCCGTTTTGGAAACAAGTCGGAGCAGGCGCCGGGAAACAGGCCATGCAAGAAGGGGTCAGCCTTGAAGTCTGGGGCAGCTATGGCAATAACCAGGACGATTTTCTGAAGCAGGTGGAAATCGCCCTGCATTCAAAAGTCGACGGAGTCATTGTGCAAGGGCTCGATACGGAAGAGTTCCAGCAATTGACGCGGATCAAGGCGGCTTCCTACGGGATTCCGGTCATCACAGTCGCCAATGACGTGCCGGTGGAAAAAAGCCTGCGGAAAACCTATGTCGGTTCCGATCATTACGAAGCAGGGAAGCTGCTAGCAGACCAATTGGTGCGCGATATGGGACCGGAAGGGCAAGTCGTACTCTTTGGCGACAGTGAACGCGAATACAGCCAGCAGCTCCGCTTGAAAGGCGTGGAAGAAAGCCTTGCAGGCTATTCCGGCATCGCTTCCGCTTATATGGAAAGCGGCGCTTCTGACGAAGAAATCATCGCTGCGGCTCAAGATGCGCTCAATAAATACCCAGGGGTCGATGCATTCATCGCATTGAATGCCCACCAGGCCGGCACGATGATGCAGGAAATCAGCCGGCGCTCGCAATTGGACCCTTATCACATCTACTCGTTCGACGACGGATCCAATGCTGCGGACCTTCTGGCGGAAGGCAAACTGGACGGCATCATCCAGCAGTCGCCGGAAGAGATGGGCGAGCGGAGCGTGGCGCTGATGATGAAGTGGCTGCGCAATGAAGTCGTGCCGCTCGATTCAGAAGGCTATATTACGGACATCCGCATTGTGGAAGGGGATGCCATGCAGCCGTGAATACAATCCAGAAAAAAATATGGACGCTAGCGGGCGTCGTCATCGTCATGATGGTGGCCATTTGGCTCGCACTCACTTTCTATAATCAGAAAATGCAGGGGCAGTACAACGATATTCTGCAGCGCTATCTGCAGATGCACGAAGTGACGAATGCCAGCCGGCAAACGGTGACGGACCTCAACGACTTTTTGGTGAAGCCGACAGAAGAAGCCGGCTCGCGGCTCGAAGCGAGCAAGGACCGCCTGCTCGATGCCCAGTCATCGGTATTCAAGCTCCGCAATGTCGAAAACGAATTCGCCTTGACGAATTACAGCAATATGATCGAAAGCTTCATCGAAACCGTGGACCGGGCGATTGCCTTCCGCAGCCAAGGTGAAGGCGAGGCCGCGACGGCCGAATTCACGGAAGCGAACCGGATTTCGATTTATATATCCGAAACGACCCTTTCGATCTTCAACGCAGAACTGCAGACCTATGAGCGGTTCTACCGCGGCATCATCCAGCAATCGGAAGAGCTGAACACGCTCGGCGTCTGGCTGCTGTCGCTCATTACGGTGCTGCTGCTCCTTTTCACGTATTTATTTTCCCTCAGCATCACAAAGCCGGTGCATCAATTGACAAAAGCGGCGAATGAACTGGCAAAAGGCCGCTTCGACCAGCCGATCCGCGTCGATTCGAATGACGAGATTTCATTCCTGGCGAAAACGTTCGACCATATGCGCGGCAATATCAATAAACTGATCTTGGAAATCCAGCAGAAAGCCCAGCTGGAGAGCGAGCTGCAGGAAAGCAAATTGCTGCTGCAGCAGAGCCAGCTGCGGAACCTGCAAAGCCAGATCAACCCGCATTTTTTATTCAACACATTGAATACGCTTTCGAAAAAAGCCTACCTCGACGGTGCGGAAGAAACGAGCGATCTCTTGGTCAGTGTTGCAGGCCTGCTCCGCTATAACTTGAAGCGGCTCGACCACGCGGTGACGCTGCATGAAGAAGCCTATGTGCTGAAGCAGTACATGGAAATCCAGAAAGCGCGCTTCAGCGACCGCCTGAAATTCCATGCGGAGCTTGACGGGGCGGCGCTCCTTTACCAGGTGCCGAGCCTGACGCTCCAGCCGCTCATTGAAAATGCGGTGATCCACGCGATCGAACCCCAGGAAGAAGGCGGCGAAGTGTGGTTCCGCGTGAAAGATGCCGGGGAATGCGTGCATGTGGAAATCGAAGACAATGGCAAAGGGATGAGCGAAGCAAAGCGCGAGGAACTGCTCAGCGGCGGCATTGTGCCGAAAGAAGGGCATTCGACCGGCATCGGGTTCGCCAATGTGGTCAAGCGGCTTCAATTGTTCTACGGCCGCGAAGATGTGGTGGAAATCAGCAGCGCGGAAGGTGCCGGAACAAAAATTACGTTGAAATTGCCAAAAGTAATGGAGGCTGAGAAACATGGTTAAACTCCTGATTGTTGATGATGAACCGATTGAACGCGAAGGCATGCAGGCCATCCTCCAGCATGCCTTCGAAGAGCTGGAGGTCAGACAGGCGAAAAACGGCCGGGCCGCTGTTGAACTGGCTGCAGAATGGCAGCCGGACGTGGTGTTCATGGACATCATGATGCCGGGAATGAGCGGACTGGAAGCGGTCGAAGAAATCCAGCGCCTCCACCCCCGCACTCAATTTGTCATGGTGACGGCATTTGATACATTCGACTATGCCCGCCAGGCAATCAAGCTCGGCGTCAAAGACTACCTGCTCAAGCCGAGCAAAGCGAGTGAAATCGCCGAAACCGCCGGCCGGCTGTTCGAAGGGCTGAAGCAGCGGGAGCAGGAAAACGCTGAACGGCAGCAGGAACAGGCGGCCTTCCAAAAAGCCTTGGCCATCGTCGAGACCGATATCGTCACCCAGCTGCTGTTCGACCATGTCCATGAAGTGCATATCGACTTGCTCGTCGGCATGCTTGACAATCCGCCGGCAGAAGAAAAATTCGTCATGACTGTGCTGGTGCCGGAAGGGACGGAACGCTTCTATCCGGAAATCAAGGAACGCGTCCGCCGCCGGAGCAATTCCTGGATCGGGGCCTGCTACGGCAACCAATTGCCGCTCGTCGTCTTCCGGGATCCGGCGCAATCCTTCCGTTCGCAGGCGATCGGCCTTGCGAAGGAGATCTTAGCGGTGTCGCGAACGAAAGAACAGGAAGGCTGGTTTGTCGGCATCGGCGATGTGTGCGGGCCGCTCGGCGACATCCGGAATTCCTACCAGAAATCGCTTATCGCGACGATGGATCTGAAGGTGCCGTCGCGCTACCGGTTTTATTCGGATGAACTGGCAGGGGGCAATCCGGGCGGGATTTCAGCCATCAAGCACGAAGAAAAGCGCTTGCTCGACTTTGTCCGCCTGGGCGAATGGGAGACCGTGGAAACGCTCGTCCTCGACCTGATCCGGCAAATGGAGCGGACCGGCGAAAACGCGCTGCAGACGCAGCAGCGGTCGCTGGAATTCCTGTGGATCACAGCGCGGCTCATGGGAGAGATGGGAATCGAGGTGGAAGCACCGTTTTACTCGGTTGCGGCGAACGACCACCGGCAATTGATTCTGGAAACCCGCAAGCTGGCGGATGGCCTGAAGGCGGCGTATACGGAGCACCACAGCCGGCTGGAAGTCGACAAGATCCAGCAGATCAAGCAGTTCATCATGGAGCATTCGCATGAAGACATCTCGCTCGATGCGCTTGCACGGAAAGTCGATCTGAGCCCGATCTACATCAGCAAGATGTTCAAGGAAAAGCTCGGGATCAATTACATCGATTTCCTGACGGAGAGCCGGATCGAGAAAGCGAAAAAGCTGTTGGCAGACCCGGAAAAAAGCTTGAAGGAGATTTCCTTGGAAGTCGGCTACCACGAACCGAATTATTTCAGCAAAGTGTTCAAGAAAATGAACGGCGTCTCGCCGAAGGAATACCGCAAAGGGATGCTGAATGCCCCAGATACCCAGGAGGCCGCGACATGAAGCGCATGAAGTGGTTATGGCTTTTCGTGCTGCTGGGCTTTTTGCTTGCGGCCTGCACAGATGATGAAGCTGTCGTGAAAAAAGCGGTGAAAGAACCTGTGGCTGCCGAAGCCGACGAGCCGCTGAAGATCGGCTTCGCAATGGATACGCTGAAAGAAGAACGCTGGGTGAAAGACCGCAACTTGTTCCGCCAGGCGGTCGAATCGCACGGAGTCCGGGTGGAGATCACTGCAGCGAATGGCGACGACGCGCGCCAGATCGCCCAAGCCGAAGAGATGATCCAAAAGGGCATCGACCTGCTCGTCATCGTTCCCCATAATGCCGAAGCGACAGCAGCGATCGTCCATAAAGCCCATAAAGCAGGCATCAAAGTCATCGCTTATGATAGGCTCGTCAAAAACGCCGAGATCGATCTGTACGTCTCGTTCGACAATGAAAAAGTCGGGGAGATCCAAGCAGAAGCGATGCTCGCAAAAGTGCCGAAGGGAAATTACGTCTTTATCGGCGGGGCGCCGACTGACAACAATGCCCATTTGCTGAAAAAAGGGGTGTTCAAGGTGCTGCAGCCGGCCATCGATCGCGGCGATATCCGCATCGTCTATGACCAATGGACCGAGGACTGGGCGCCTGAAAATGCTTTTGCCAACATGTCCGAAGCGCTGGAGACCAATGGCAACCGGATTGACGCCGTCATTGCAGCGAATGATGCGACAGCAGGCGGAGCCGTTGAGGCACTGAAGGTCCAGGGGCTGGACGGGGAAATTCCTGTCGCCGGACAGGACGCTGAGCTGGCAGCCGTGCAGCGCATTGTCAGCGGCACGCAGACCATGACCGTCTACAAGCCGATTCAGACCTTGTCGGAGCGGGTGGCGGCACTTGCCGTCCACCTGGCCAAAGGCAATGAGTTCAGCGCCATCGACAGCATCAACAACGGCAAAAGCGAAGTGCCGTCCGTCTTGCTCGAACCGGTGGCGGTCGATGAAGGCAATATCCGGGAGACCGTCATTGCGGACGGCTTCCATACCGAAGCGGATGTTTACGGGGGAGATTAGAAAATGAAAAAAGACAGGTATGCACCTGTCTTTTTTTAACTTGTTGAGAAAGATATAAAATACTTGTCTCTTAATCGATATTCCGCAAAACAGCTTCGTAAAACCCCTGTGCTCCTGCGCGCTATGCGCTCGTCGCAAAGAGATGGCTCAAACTTCCTTAGAGCCATCTCTTTGCCGCGGGCGAGCGCCAAGCCTCCTCAGTCGCTTACGCGACTTGCGGGGTCTCGGCTGTCTCGCTGTCCCGCAGGCAAGTACCGGCCAAACAGCATTTGGCCGGTACTTTGCGACGAAGCGCGTAGCGCTGCAACGGTTTTTCATGTCCCGAAGCTAGCGCAGCGATGCAGGGACAGGAGCAGCGTCCTTTCATGTTTCGAAGCTAGCGAAGCGATGCAGAAACAGTACGGTTTTCTCCGCCGTTTTGCTCCATATCTCAGATAGCACTACTAAAACGGATTAAGTTATCAGCTTTTAAAGAGCGAAACCAGCGCCGGCGCGTCCACGGGCTGGGCGAAAGCCATGCCCAAAGCGGCCGAAGCGAGATGAAAAGTTCATTTTTTTAATGACTTATCTAAAGAAGGTTTCTCGATAGCCTGTCTTTTTTTGGTGGGAAAAATTCATCTATTAAAGGAAAAAGAGAGGGGAATAAAATCTCCTGAAATAAGGTTCTTCTGATTAAAAGAAGCGGAATCATGCAGCTGTACAAAATTGCAGGAGAACAGGTTTGGATGTCGTATGGTATAGATACGATAATCCGTTGATGCTGCTGCCCGTCCGTGAAAGTCCGTTTCGAAAAAGGAAGGGGATGGAGAGATGAGAATCTTGTTGTCAGTGCTTGTTGTGCTCGCCTCAGCATTCTTTGTCGTAAAAGGGGCGAACCGCCAGTCGCCGGCTGAATCATTAAAAGCGGCGCCGCTCAGAAAGTTGGAGGCGCCTTTGAAGAGGGTGGAACCGGAACAATTGGCTGCACTGCCGGCCCCGGTCCGGAAGTGGATGGAGTGGAGCGGCATTTCTGGCAGGGAAGAGATTCGGAGCGTGTATGCAAAGCAAACTGGCCGGATGAAACTCAAGCCCGGCCAGGAAAAATGGATGGCGTCAGAAGCTTGGCAATACACTACTTCTGATCCTCCCGGCTTCATCTGGAAAGTGAAGATGAAGATGGGCAATGGGCTTTCTGTGACGGGTAAGGATGTGTTTCAGGAAGGCAAGGCGGAGATGCGGATCAAAATGGCCGGCTTGGTGCCGATGGCGACTACGCGCGGCAATCCGAAAGCCGACCAGTCCTCGCTGCAGCGGTATTTAATGGAGCTGAGCGGATTTCCCTCCGCCGCTTTGAGCCGGTATGTCGAATGGCACGCAATCGACGATCGGACGGCGGAAGCGACGATGGCCTACAACTGGATCAAAGGCCGCGCGACTTTCCATTTCGGGGAGGGCGGCGAACTGCTGAAAGTGACGGCGATGCGCTTCAAGGACAGTGATGAGCATGCGGAGCTTGTACCGTGCACAGCCCACATCCGGGCATACCGGACGATGGACGGAATCCGCACGCCTTCCGAACTCGGGGTCACGTGGGATTTGGCTGAAGGGCCGTTCACCTGGTACGAATTCACGATGGAGGATGTGGCTTTTAATGTGAAGAAGCCGGCCGGATTTTGATGGCAGATTTTGATTCCGAAATTGCATACGTCTTTCCGCTTCAGGGGATTTTATTAGATAAACGCCTTCTCCTACGATTTAGCTGCATTGCCAAAGACAGCGCACTGGAGTCGAATTTATGTCTTAAAGAGGAAGATAAACAGAAATTTCATTCTTTTTAGACAGATCTCCTTGACCTGGAGGCGATATGGGGTTAATATTTTAGGATATAAAAAATTGAATAATTGATTCTTATCGAGAGAAGTCGAGGGACTGGCCCTATGACGCTTCAGCAACCAGCCGTTACCGGTCAGGTGCTAAATCCAGCAGGCATTTCCATGCCTGAGAGATGAAGAAGAACGAGTATGTTATCGTAAAGCCTTCTTTTTCTATGGAAGGCTTTTTTATTTGTATAGGAGGAGAGCAGCATGAAGTTATTGGAAGCGTTGAAGACAAGGGTATTGACGGCGGACGGCGCAATGGGGACGCTTCTGTATTCGTACGGGATTGAATACTGCAACGAGGAGCTGAATATTCAGCGTCCGGAGATCATCGAGAAGATCCACCATGACTACATCCGGGCCGGAGCGGACATCATCCAGACCAACACGTACGGAGCGAACGCGCATAAGCTCGCGCGCTACGGGCTGGAGGAGCAGGTGAAAGACATCAACCGGGCAGCGATTGAAATTGCGAAGCGTGCCGCGGCGCCCGGCGGCCAGTTCGTCTTCGGGACGATCGGCGGCATCCGGGGCTTCCGGAAAAGCGATGCGACGCTAACAGAAATCATCGCGATGGTCGACCAGCAGGCGCAGCACCTCCTGTCCGGCGATCCGGACGGGCTGCTGCTCGAGACGTATTACGACTTCGAAGAGCTGGCAGCGACCGTCACCCACTTGAAAACCCTCACGGATACACCGCTCATCGCGCAAGTGTCGATGCACGAACCGGGCGTTCTGCAGAACGGCATGCTGTTGAACGACGCCTTGCAGGAACTGGAATCGCTCGGTGCGGACATTGTCGGCGTCAATTGCCGCCTTGGCCCCCATCACACGATCCAGGCGTTCGAAGGCGTCGAGCTGCTGAAAAAGGCATTCTTGTCCGCCTACCCGAACGCGAGCCTGCTCGACGTCGAAGACGGCCGCATCGTCTATGAATCGGAAGCGGATTATTTCGGCCGTGCGGCTTTGCTGCTCCGGGAAGAAGGCGTACGCTTGATCGGCGGCTGCTGCGGTACGACCCCGAAGCATATTGCGGAAACGAAGAAGCGCCTGCGGAACTTGGCGCCGGTGACGGAGAAGAAAGTGGCAGAGAGAAAGCCGATTGTTATCCGCGAAGCGGAAGCGCTGGACGTCAAGCCGCTCCACGAAAAAGCGAAGACGGAGCGGACAATCATTGTCGAGCTCGACACGCCGCGCCATCTGGACATCACCACGTTCATCGAAGGCTCGAAAGCGTTGGATGCGGCAGGCATCGACGCCTTGACGATGGCGGACAATTCCCTTGCTTCGCCGCGCATCTCGAACATGGCGATGGGCTCGATCCTGAAGCAGGAAAATATCCGGCCGCTCGCGCACATAACGTGCCGCGACCACAACCTGATCGGCCTGCAATCGCATCTCATGGGGCTTGATGCTCTTGGCATGCATGATATATTGGCAGTGACGGGAGACCCGACAAAAGTGGGTGATTTCCCGGGGGCAACGAGCGTCTATGACGTCTCGAGCATGGAACTGATCCAGTTGATCAAGAAGCTCAACGAAGGCATTTCATTTTCCGGCAAGCCGCTGCGCAAGAAAGCGAACTTCTCGGTGGCGGCGGCGTTCAACCCGAACGTCCGCGTCGTCAGCCGGGCCGTTAAGCGTCTGGAACAGAAAATCGAGAGCGGTGCGGATTATTTCATTTCCCAGCCGGTCTATACAAAAGAGAAAATCATTGAAATTTACGAGGAAACGAAGCATTTGGAGACCCCGGTCTTCCTTGGCATCATGCCGCTGACGAGCATCCGCAGTTCGGAATTCCTGCACAATGAAGTGCCGGGCATCAAATTGTCAGAAGATGCGCTCGAGCGCATGCGCGCATGCGGCGAAGACAAGGAGCGGGCGACAGCGGAAGGCATCCAGATTGCCAAGGAGTTGATCGATACCGCAGCCGGGCTCTTCAACGGCATCTATCTGATCACGCCGTTTTTGCGCTATGAAATGTGCGTGGAATTGATCGATTACATCCGACAAATAGATTTGCAGAAAGCGAGCGATAACAGCCATGTCCAAACCTCTCATTGAACAACAACTCGAAAAACGGATCCTCATCATCGACGGAGCGATGGGCACGATGATCCAGAACGCCGACCTGTCGCCGGAAGATTTCGGCGGTGAAGAATTCGACGGGTGCAACGAGTACTTGAACATCGTCCGCCCGGAAGTCATCGAAGGCGTCCACGATGCGTATTTGGAAGCGGGGGCGGATATCCTCTGCACGAATACGTTCGGCGGCACGCCAATCGTGCTCGATGAATACGACCTTGGCAGCCAGGCGCCTGAGATCAACCGGCGCGCTGTCGAAATAGCCAAAGCGAGTGCCGCGAAATTCTCCACGCCGGAATGGCCGCGCTTTGTGGCAGGCGCCATCGGACCGACGACAAAGACGCTGTCGGTGACCGGCGGGGTGACATTCGATGAAATGAAGGATAATTTCTACGTCCAGGCAAAAGCGCTCGTCGAAGGCGGAGCGGATCTGATCCTATTGGAAACGAGCCAGGATATGCTCAATGTCAAGGCGGCGACGATCGGCATCAAAGAGGCGTTCAACGAGCTCGGCAAGGAATTGCCGATCATGGTGTCCGGCACGATCGAACCGATGGGCACGACGCTCGCAGGGCAGAGCATCGAAGCGTTCTATATTTCGATTGAGCACATCAAGCCGTTGTCGGTCGGCCTGAACTGCGCGACAGGGCCGGAATTCATGACCGACCACATCCGTTCGCTGTCCGAGCTGTCGGACGGCTTTGTCAGCTGCTACCCGAATGCGGGGCTCCCGGACGAGGAAGGCCATTACCACGAAACGCCGGAATCGCTGTCGAAAAAGCTTCGCGGTTTTGCCGAAAAAGGCTGGCTCAATGTGGTCGGCGGCTGTTGCGGCACGACGCCTGCCCATATCCAGGCGGTGCGGGAAGCGATGGAGGGCTTGGCGCCAAGAAAGCCGGACGCGGACGGACATGGCCATGCCGTGTCGGGCATCGAACCGCTGCAATACGATGAAACGATGCGCCCGCTGTTTATCGGCGAACGCACGAACGTCATCGGTTCGCGCAAATTCAAGCGCCTCATTATCGACGGCCAGATCGAGGAAGCGGCGGAAATCGCCCGTGCGCAAGTGAAGAACGGTGCGCATGTTATCGATATCTGCCTCGCGAACCCGGACCGCGATGAACTCGAGGATATGACGGCGTTCATGCAGGAAGTCGTGAAGAAAGTGAAAGTGCCGCTCGTCATCGACTCCACGGATGAAGATGTCATCGAAGCGGCGCTGAAATTCTCGCAAGGGAAAGCGATCATCAACTCGATTAACCTCGAGGACGGCGAGGAGCGCTTTGATGCTGTCATGCCGCTTGTGAAGAAATACGGCGCGGCCGTTGTCGTCGGGACGATCGACGAAGCCGGCATGGCGGTGACGCGCGAGCGGAAGCTCGAAATCGCAGAGCGCTCATATGAATTATTGACCGGCAAATGGGGGCTCGAACCGGAAGACATCATTTTCGATCCGCTCGTCTTCCCGGTCGGCACGGGCGATCAGCAATATATCGGCTCGGCTGTCGAGACGATCGAAGGCATCCGCCTGATCAAGGAAAAGCTGCCGCGCAGCTTGACCATCCTTGGCATCAGCAACGTGTCGTTCGGCTTGCCGCCGGTCGGCCGTGAAGTGCTGAACGCGGTCTACTTGTACCATTGCACGCAGGCGGGGCTTGATTACGCCATCGTCAATACGGAGAAATTGGAGCGCTACGCGTCGATTCCAGAAGCGGAAATCAAGATGGCGGATGAGCTGCTGTTTACGACAACGGACCAGACGCTTGCGGACTTCACTGATTTCTACCGCGATAAGAAAAAAGAGAAAAGCGAAGACGACATTCCGAAGACGGTGCCGGAGCGCCTGGCTTATTATATTTTAGAAGGCACGAAAGAAGGGCTCATTCCGGATCTGGAAAAGGCGCTTGAGATGTACGATACGCCGCTTGACGTTATCAACGGGCCGTTGATGGAAGGGATGGCGGAAGTCGGCCGTTTGTTCAACGACAATCAGCTGATTGTCGCAGAAGTGCTGCAAAGCGCTGGCGTCATGAAAGCGGCGGTTTCATTCCTTGAAGGATTTATGGAGAAGAAAGCAGCAGACGATTCCGGCAAAGGGAAAGTGGTGCTCGCGACTGTCAAAGGCGACGTCCACGACATCGGCAAGAACCTGGTCGACATCATCCTCAGCAACAACGGCTTCAAGGTCATCGACGTCGGCATCAAGGTGACCCCGGCGACATTGATCGATGTCATCAAGAAAGAGAACCCGGACATCATCGGCTTGTCGGGGCTCCTGGTGAAATCGGCGAAGCAGATGGTGTTGACGGCGCAGGACTTCAAGGAAGCGGGCATCGATGTGCCGATCCTGGTCGGCGGCGCGGCGCTGTCGCGCCGCTTCACCGAAACGAAGATCGCCGCGGAATACGACGGACCGGTCATCTACGCAAAAGATGCCATGCAGGGGCTGGATCTGGCAAACCGCCTGCAGAGCGGCGCCGGGAAAGCCGTACTATTGGATGAGCTCGACGCCCAGCAGGAAAAACGCAAGGTTTCGGAAGCGGCAAAAGCATCGAAGCAGGCGGTGGCAGTTGCCGTCCGTCCGGTCAAGACGGTCCGGGCAGACGTGCCGGTCTACAAACCGCACGATTTGCGCCGCCATGTGCTGAAAGACTATTCCGTGGCGCATTTGTATCCGTACGTTAATATGCGGACACTGATCGGCCATCACCTCGGCTTGAAAGGGTTCAATGAAAACACGCTCGCCAAAGGCGATCCGCGCGCGGTCGAGCTGCACGAACTGGCAACCGGCTTTTTGCAGTCCGGCATCTTGAAACCGTCGGGCATGTACCAGTTTTTCCCGGCGCAAAGCGACGGCGATGACGTCATCATCTACAGCCCGGCGGATGCCAAGACCGAAATCGAGCGCTTCACGTTCCCACGCCAGTCGGCAGAGCCGTTCCTGTGCCTTGCGGATTATTTGAAATCCGTGGACAGCGGCGAAATGGATTATGTGGCATTTATGCAAGTGACGGCCGGCCACGGAGTGCGGGATGAGGCGGCGCGTCTGAAGGAAGCCGGCAAATTCCTCGAAAGCCATGCCTTGCAGGCGACGGCGCTCGAACTCGCAGAAGGATTCGCCGAGCGCGTGCACCAGGAAATCCGCGACCAATGGGGCTTCCCGGACGCAACCGACTTCTCGATGCGCGACCGTTTTGCTGCGAAATACCAGGGGCAGCGGTTTTCGTTCGGCTACCCGGCGTGTCCGAACCTCGAAGACCAGGCCAAACTGTTCGGCTTGATCAAGCCGGAAGACATCGGCGTCCAGTTGACAGAAGAATACATGATGGACCCGGAAGCTTCCGTGTCGGCGATTGTTTTCGCCCATCCGGATGCGCGATATTTTGTGGTGGATTGAACTGGTTGAAGGCTTGCGGATAGTATTTCCGAGAAACACCCAGTTAACTGAAAAAAAGAGCGGCTCAGAATCACTGAGCCGCTCTTTTTCTCTATGTGCCTATTTGATTTACAGCCGAATCGAGAGTTGTTCTGCTGGCATTGGGGCGGCAAAACCGATTATGGTAGACATAAGCTATTAGAGAATGTCAGGAGTGGGAAATGTGTTTGCATTAAATGTACTCGACTACTCGCCGATCGACGAAGGGGCGACGGCGCGCGAAGCGCTGCTGCAGTCGGTGGCGCTCGCGCAGGCTGCAGAGCGCTACGGCTTCAAGCGCTTCTGGGTGGCCGAACACCATAAAGTGATGTCGGTCGCCGGCAGCACGCCGGAAATGCTGATGATGCAGCTGGCCGCTTCGACGCAGCGCATCCGCATCGGCTCGGGCGGCGTCATGCTGCCGCATTACAGTTCCTATAAAGTCGCGGAGAATTTCCGCATGCTCGAAGCGCTCCATCCCGGCCGCATCGACCTTGGGATCGGCCGTTCGCGCAGCTACCGTGACGTCAATGCGGCGCTCAATGAAAGCAAGGGCATCAAAGTGTCGTATGAACAGCAGCTCCAGGATCTGCAGAAATACTTCACCGATGACACGGAAAGCACGCACCGCTTCCGGCAGCTCATCGCAACGCCTGTCACGGAGACGGCGCCGGAGATGTGGCTGCTCGGAACCGGCGAAGGCAGCGCGCGGCTCGCTGCCAAGAACGGCCTCGCTTTCGCCTATGCCCATTTCGCCAAGCCGTCGGATGCAGGCGTTCAGGCGGTTGCCGCCTACCGCAGCAATTTCCGGCCGTCGAAACTGTTACAGGAGCCAATGACGATCATTGCGGTGTTCGTCGTCGTTGCCGAAACGGAAGAAGAAGCCGAGCAGCTCGCGAAAGCATTCGACCTGTGGCTCCTGTTTGTGGAATCCGACACCCCGCCGCCGTACTACCCATCGGTGGAAACGGCGGAGCGCCGAGGCTTCAGCGCAAGCGAACGGGAGAAAATCGCCCGCAACCGCAGCCGGATGATCATCGGGACGCCCGATACCGTCAAAGCGGAAATCGGACGGATTGCGGAGCTCTTCGATGCGGATGAAATCACCGTCATCCCGAACATTTCCGGTGCGGACAACCGGCTGGCGACGCTGCGGTTGCTGGCAGAAGCATTAGGCCTGCCGGGCGAATGAAACCTTTTCGTTGATTGCCGCGTATACCTTTTAAAAGGGGGATGCGGGATGAAAAAGAAAGAGAAGAAAAGCAAGGGCTGGATTTGGGATGTGCTGGAGTTTGTAGGGAACCTGGCGGAGTTGATCTTCCTCATTCCGCGGACGGTTTTTCGGTTTCTTAAAGATCTATAGAAGGATTGCTTCCATATATATGCCATTTTGTGCAAATAAAAAAGCCGTCCATTGGACGGCTTTTTTTTACTATAATTTAGCGAATTCCGGGTCAGCGACTTTGACGAGCTGTTTGCCGAGGTTCGTGCCTCTGAAGAGGTCGAGGAATGCCTGCGGCGTGTTCTCAAAGCCTTCGACAATCGTTTCTTCGTATTTCAGCTGGCCTGCCTGAAGCCATTGGCCAAGGTCTTTTGCGCCTTTTTCGAACTCGGCCGCGTAATTGCCAAGCGTGAAGCCTTGCATCATCGAGCTCGTTTTGATGAGCGAGGTCTGGATGCGCGGACCAAGGTCCTTGCCGGCTGCATTATAGGAAGAAATCGCGCCGCACAGCGGAATGCGCGCATTGCGGTTCAACAAGCGCATGACGGCATCTGAAACGTCTCCGCCGACATTATCGAAATAGACATCGACGCCGTCCGGCAGCGCGGCTTTCAAGTCTGCCTCGAAGCTGTCTTTCTTGTAATTGACGGCAGCGTCGAAGCCGAGTTCATTGATCAAGTAATCGATTTTTTCGTCCGAGCCGGCGATGCCGACCGCTTTCGCGCCTTTCAGTTTCGCGATTTGGCCGACGATCGAGCCGACAGCTCCGGCAGCGCCGGACACGACGACCGTTTCACCTGCTTGCGGCTTTCCGATGTCCAGCAAACCGAAATAGGCGGTTAGGCCGGTTAGCCCTAAAACGCCGAGGCGTGTCGTGATTGGGGCAACCGATGGGTCGACTTTTTGAAGTCCATCCGCTTTTGCAATATTGTATTCGCCCCATTTGAGGTTGCCGTTGACGATATCGCCTTGCTTGAATTGCGGCGATTCCGAAGCGATGACTTCAGCAAGCACGCCGCTGGTGATGGCTTCGTTCAGCTGGAATGGCGCGATATAGGATTTTGCATCCTGCATGCGGCCGCGCATATACGGGTCGACCGACAGGTAAAGCGTTTTTAACAGGATTTCGCCATCGTTAAGGGCGGGTACCTCTTGTTCCACGAATTTAAAATCCTCGTCGGAGGGCATGCCTTCCGGACGGTTGACCAAGTGAATCTCTTTATAAGTTGTAGGTGCCATGTAAAACACTCCTTCTAATTTGTCTGTAGAGGAGCTTACCACTGAGTAGGAAAGGAATCAAAAATTACACACCGCAAGCCGGTATTCTTGTAGTTGTCCTAATCCTATGCTATTTTGATATACCTATAGACAAAGAAAAGAGGAATTCACATGAATCCAAACTATAAATCTTTATTCGAAGAAATTACCTTGCCGAACGGTGTTGTCTTGCAGGACCGCTTGGGCGTTGCACCGATGACCACTTATTCCGGAAATCCCGATGGCACAGTGTCGGACGCAGAATTGGAATACTACAACCGCCGATCCGGCATCGGCAGTTTGTTCGTTTCCGCTTGCATCGCGATCTCTGAAAACGGCATCGCGTTCCCGAACCAATTTATCGGGTTTGACGACAAAGCCCTGCCGCGCTTGAAGTTATTGGCGCAGGAAATGAAAGCGAATGGCAGCAAAGCAATCCTGCAGATGCAGCACGGCGGGCGCCAAGGCCAGCCGGACTTGATCGCTGCCAACGAAACAGTGGCGCCGAGTGCCGTACCTGCGCCGGAAGGCAAACCGACGCCGCGCGAATTGACAGAAGCTGAAATTGATGACATCATCCGCGATTTCGGCGAAACGACGCGCCGCGCGATCGAAGCCGGTTTTGACGGCGTGGAAATCCACGGCGCCAACACGTATTTGATCCAGCAATTCGTCTCCAAGACATTCAATCAGCGCGAAGATAAATGGGGCGGCAGCCTGGAAAACCGGTTGAGCTTCTCGATGGCGGTATTGGACGAAGTCAAAAAGGTAGCTGCACAATATGCAGACGAAAGCTTTATCATCGGCTACCGCTTGTCGCCGGAAGAAAACAACGAAGACTCGGTCGGCTACACGATTGAAGAAACAAAAGTGCTCGTTGAGAAATTGATCCAAGGCGGCATCCATTACATCCACGTGTCGTTGTTCGAATTCAAGAAGCAGCCGCGCGGGGCAGCCGGGCAAGGCAGCATCGTCGAAATCCTGTCGAAGCAAATCAACGGCCGCGTGCCGTTCGTCGTGGTCGGCAGCGTCAAAAAGCCGGAAGATGCCGTCGCAGCGCTCGAAGAAGGCGCCGATATCGTCGCGATGGGCCGCCAAGCGCTTGTCGATCCGGAATGGACCGAAAAAGTGAAGCAAGGCAAGGAACAGGAAATTCATGAAACGATTCCGCAAGAAATGGTCGGCAAGCTCGACATCCCCGAACCGATGTGGAACGCCATCACTTCATATGGCATGGTCAAAGTGGAAGAATAAAGGATGCGCCAGCGGCATGATTTTGCCGTTGGCGTTTTTTTGTGCAATGAAAGAGGCAGGGGGTCGCTATTACATTTTCTTTCATTTATTGGAGAGGGTTCTATCCTCGTTAGCAGCTGGTTCTATCGACGTTTCTAGCGTTTCTATCGATGTTTCGATCGTCTCTATCTACGTTTCCAGCGTTGCTATCGGCGTTTCTGGCCCTCCTATCGACGTTTCAAAAAATCCCCTCATCCAACCGAACCGTATGCAAAATAAAAACCGGACCTCCAGGCTTGCTGGAGGTCCGGTTTTTCTAATAAAGCAATCGCCACAAATAAAACGTCGCATAAGCTTTCCAATCTTCCCACGGAACAGCGAGCTCAAGGATTTCCGCTTTGGTTGGCTTGCGGTCGAGGCCGAGTTGGAATTTGATGGCGTTGATGAGGCCGACGTCATCGACCGGAAAAGCATCCGGGTAGCGGAGGCAGCGGAGCAGCACGTAATTGGCGGTCCACGGGCCGATGCCGCGGATGCGGATCAGTTCTTTCTCGATGGCGCCAAGGCTGCCGAGCGCGAGCAGCCCTTCTTTCGACAATTCGCCGCTCGCCATGAGCCGGGCGACGCCGGTGATGTATTCGCTTTTCTTGACGGTCATCTTGATGTCGCCCATATCTTCCGACGAAAGCTCCGCGATTTTTTTGTAGGAAGGAAAGATCCAGTACGGTACGCCTTCATGTTCCACGGCTTCGCCGAACTTCTCGACAAACTGGCGCTTCAGCGTATAGGCGTAGCCCAGATTGATCTGCTGGCCCAGGATTCCCCAGCACAGTGCTTCGAACAAGTCCGGCAGCCCGATGTTGCGGAGGCCGTAATGGGCTTCGACAGTGCTTCGAAGAAGCGGATCGGTTTTCGCCATTTCATAGAACGGTGCGAGATCCGTGCCAAGGTCGAACCAGTCGCGGATGTACGATTCAACGCCGTCGACCGGGCCACCGGATAAGAAATGCACCAGCAGCTGCCGGTTTTCATGCGCGCTGACCCGGATCAACAGGCGTTCGCCGCCGATTTCCAAGGCGCGGGTGATGGTTTCATTGTCAATCGCGTACATGCATTCCTTGGCATTCCGCTGCATATAAGCGAGGTTCACCGCAAAGTCGAATTCCTGCGGCAAGTCGATCGTTAAAAGTTGATGGGCGTGCACGGGCGTTTCCACCTTTCAAGTGTTGTTCCTTCCAACATACCACATTGCAGGCGGATAGGTTTACAGCGGCAGATGCAGAAGGTAGAGTTTACTTGAGGCAAGAGGCACCTACTAGAAGAATGGAGTTGGAATAAAACATGGCAAACCAAAAAACAGCAATCATCACCGGCGCAAGCAGCGGCATCGGACAAGCGACAGCGAAGGAGCTTGCCAGAAAAGGCTATTCAGTGATGCTCGCGGCTCGCCGCGAAGATCGCCTAATCCAATTGAAGCAGGAAATCGAAGCAATGGGCGGCACCGCCGAATTTAAAGCGACGGACGTGACGTCAGCAGACGAGATGCAGGCGCTCGCAGATGCGACAATCGAAAAATTCGGCCGCATCGACGTCCTCGTCAACAATGCCGGCTTGATGCCGCTGTCGTTCATGAACAAACGGAAAATCGCCGAGTGGGACCAGATGGTCGACGTCAACATCAAAGGCGTGCTGTACGGCATCGCGGCCGTGCTTCCGCAAATGGAGGAGCAGTGCTCCGGACATATCATCAATGTGGCATCGGTCGCCGGGCATGACGTGACGCCGGGCAGCGCCGTCTACAGCGGAACGAAATTCGCAGTCCGCGCAATCACCGAAGGTCTTCGACAGGAACTCGATCCGGCAATGGACATCCGCGCGACGATCATTTCCCCGGGAGCGGTCGCAACCGAACTGTCGACACACATCACCGACCAGGACATCCTCGACATGTTCGCATCCGGCGGCGAGATGAAATTCCTGGAGGCGGTAGACATCGCCCGTGCCATTTCCTATGCCGTCGAACAGCCGGCGTACGTCGATGTCAATGAAATCCTGATCCGCCCGAGACAACAGAAATAACGGATAAATAAATTATGAAAACGCCCATCCTGCACTGCGCCGGATGGGCGTTTTGTGTTGGCCTGGTACCCGGAATTGGATTTATGGGATAATTGGGAAAAAGGGGTGTGGAGAATGAAAGTGTTTATTGATCAAAGGGAAGACGATATGCTCAGGCTGATCGAAACACTCGTCAACATCGACAGCGGATCTTATATGAAAGAAGGCCTCGACCATGTTGGAAAGGTGCTCAGTGCAGAGTTCGCTGGAATCGGATTTGAAACAGAAGTGCATGAACAAGCGCGCTTCGGCAATAACCTCGTGGTCCGGCATCTCGATGCGAAGGCGCCGGAAATTGTCATGATTGCGCATATGGATACGGTGTTCGGCGAAGGGACAGCGGGGCAGCGCCCGTTTACGAGAAAAGGCAACTACGCGTACGGTCCGGGCGTCATCGACATGAAAGCGAGCATCGCCACGGCTTTGTATGCGCTGAAGGCGCTGCAGGAAAGCGGCAGTGAATCTTATAAGAACGTCGAACTCGTTTTCAATACCGATGAGGAAATCGGTTCGGTCGGCTCCCGGGAACTGATCGAACGCGTCGCGGGGACAAAGAAATACGCATTGATTTTGGAACCTGCACAAAACGGCAATTTGGTCTCCGAGCGTAAAGGCGGCGGCAAATACTTTTTAGCTGTGCAGGGCAAATCCGCCCATGCCGGCATCGAACCGGAAAACGGCATCAGCGCCATCGAAGAACTGGCGAAAAAAATCATCAAACTGCATGCGTTGACTGATCGCGAAAAAGGCATCAATGTTAATGTCGGCTTGATCAAAGGCGGCACGTCGGTCAATACGATTGCGCCGTCTGCCGAAGCAGCGATTGATGTCCGAATTGAGACGCGGGAAGACGGCGAAGCGGTTGATGCGGCAATCAAGGAGATCTGCAGCTATTCAGAAGTGCCGGGAACCATGCTCCGGTTGACCGGCAACATCACGCGACCGGCCTGGAATTTGACGGCGGAAGCGGAAGCGCTGATCGGCATCATCACCGAGGAAGGAGCGGCCATAGGGCTGGACCTGAAGCACGAAAAGAGCGGCGGCGGTTCGGACGGCAACCTGACGGGGGCTATTGGCATCCCGTCGATTGACGGCCTTGGCCCGTGCGGCGCGGATGCCCATCAGGAATCCGAGTACTTATACATCCCGTCGCTGGCCGAACGGACGCTGCTGCCGGCAAACGTCATTGAACGCTTGAGCCGAAAATAAAGCCGCAGATGCTTGCGCGTACAACTCTATCGAAGCCAGGGCCGGCGGCAAAAGACACCGGCAAAGCCGATGTAAAAGATTTGAAGCGCCATGGCGCGATGGGTATGATGAAAATAACCAAACCTGCTCTCCAGCTGGTTTGCCGGAGAACAGGATGAAGCACGTTTATTAATAAAAGCCCGATAATGACAGCGGCAAGGCCGGGAAGATCCTTGTGGTGTTCCCGGCTTTTCGCAAGGAGTGGTCGAAATGGAGAAATCTTTGCTGATTACCGGCATCACCATTGCGGATTCAGAAACCGACAGCTTTACCGGCGATATTTTAATAGAAGAAGGCAAGATCACCCAAGTGGCCGCTTCCATTTTCGCGGACGCTGATTTGCGGATCGATGCAGGCGGCAAGGATTGGACAGCGGTGCCCGGGTTTATTGACGTCCATATCCACGGCGCGGCCGGGTTCGATGTGATGGACGCCACACCGGAAGCACTGGGCGGGTTAGCCGGCGCTTTACCGAGAGAAGGCACGACAGGTTTTCTGGCAACTACGATGACGCAATCGGATGCGGCCATTTCCGCGGCGCTTGAAAATGCCGCCCGATTCACGGCCAATGGCGCACAAGCGGAAATGCTCGGCATCCACTTGGAAGGGCCGTTCATTTCTGCGAAACAGCCAGGGGCCCAGCCGCTCGAACACATCGTGGTTCCCAGCTTTCCGCAATTCAAAAAATGGCAGCAGCAAAGCGGCGGACGGATCCGGATGGTGACGATTGCTCCGGAGACTGAAAACGGATTGGCTTTTACCGAGCAGGCTGCAGCGGCAGGCGTAATGGTTTCGATCGGCCATTCGGACGCAAGCTTTGCGGAAGCGAAAGCCGCAATGGCTGCGGGCGCGGGCCATGTGACGCATCTCTATAACCAGATGCGCCCGTTCCACCACCGCGAACCCGGCGTGGTCGGTGCGGCTTGGCTGGAAGACGGGCTGATGGTGGAAATCATCGCCGATTTTATTCACAGCCATCCGAAAGCAGTGGAACTGGCGTACCGCCAAATCGGGGCGGAGCGGCTCGTGCTGATCACCGATTCCATGCGGGCGAAAGGGCTGGTGCCGGGAACGTACGACCTTGGCGGGCAGAATGTCGAAGTCGGTGCGGATGGCGCGCGGCTTGCAAACGGCAGGCTCGCCGGCAGCATCTTGACGATGGAAGAAGCAGTGAAAAATGTGCGGGCCGCGACCGGCTGCACACTCTCGGAATTGGTGGCGATGGCTTCAGCCAATGCAGCCAAAGAACTGGGCCTCGCGAGTAAAGGGAAGATCGAAGCGGGAAAGGACGCGGACATTGCCATTTTGGACAACGGATTGAATGTGCAGATGACCATTTGCCGGGGGAACATCGCTTATGCGAAGGAGCGAGTACAATGAATGTGAAATTGATCGAAGTGGCGGACTTCGAAGAATTGAGCAGTGCGGCAGCGGCAATCGTTGAACAGCAAGTCCTCGGCAACAGCCATTCCGTGCTGGGGCTTGCGACCGGCTCGACGCCGATCGGGCTTTACGAAAAAATGGCGGAAGGCTGCCGGCAGCGCGGGGTCTCCTATAAAAATGTGCAAACAATCAACCTGGATGAATACCGCGGGCTTGGGGCCGGCCACCCGAACAGTTACCGCAGCTTCATGAACGAGCACCTGTTCAATGCGATTGATATACCGCCCGCGAATACCCATATTCCGGACGGCCGGGCGGTGGAGGTCGAAGCGGAATGCCGGCGCTATGAAGCGTTGATTGACCGCATCGGGCCGCCCCATCTGCAGATTCTCGGGCTGGGCACGAACGGCCATATCGGCTTTAATGAACCCGGAACACCCGAAAATAGTGTTACCCATTGCGTCGCCCTTACGGATTCGACCCGAGAGAACAACGCCCGTTTCTTCGCTTCCCCGGAAGAAGTGCCGACGCATGCGATTACGATGGGCATCGCGTCCATTCTGAAAAGCAGGAAAATCCTGTTGTTGGCATCCGGGGCGAAAAAAGCGCCGGCAGTCAAGCAGTTCATGGAACAGAGAATCACCGGCAGCTTTCCGGCTTCGTTCCTATGGAAGCATCCGGATGTCACGTTGATTGTCGATGAAGAGGCCTATCAGCTGGTCCGGGAGAAGCGGCAGTGAACGCTCCGTTGATCGCCGGCAGCGGCATTGATGTGGAAATGAAACCCGAAAATCGGCTGTGATTTACAGCCCTTTTCCGAGTGAATGATCATAGAAAGCCGCTAAGTGATCATAGCAGCTTTAAAACCGCTCATAGACTTTCCGGAACCGCTCATAGAAATCAGGAAACCGCTCATAGAACAGCGCCGGACAAAAAACCAGCGCTGCACACAAAACCCTCGTGCCAGTCTTTCGGCACGGGGGTTTCTGGGTTTATTCGGCTGCCAGTTCGCTTTCCGTCACCCATTTGTGGTTGGTGACTTCCTGGCCGTCGGCTGTTTTGAAATCGACCATATAGACGGTCGTCTCTTCGGCCGAGTCGATCGTAGCATTCGCTCCGTTCATGCCTTCCATGTGGTCGGCTGCAATGACGGCTTCATCGCCTGCTGCGAGCGGTTCGCTGCCTGGGTCCTCAAGCTCTTCGTGGATGACCCATTTATGGTTCTCAACCGGTTCGCCGCCGGTTTCCGGAGTGTATGTGATAGCGTAGACCGTAGTATCGAATGCACCGACAATCGTCGCTTCACTGCCGTCCATGCCGTCCATATGGTCAGCGGTGATCACGGCAGTGCTGCCTTTCGGATAAGTCGGATCGGCCGCTTCCTCGAGCCCTTCCGGAATCTCGCCGGAACCGGAATGGTCCATCGTGCTGTGGTCGCCATGGCTGGCATCTTCAGTCGTTTTTTCCGGAGCTTCGACTTCGGTTTCCTGGGTCATCTGCGGTTCGCCGGAATCGCCGCATGCTGCAAGCGTGAACGCTGCAACGGCTGATAAGGCGCTAAGTTGAAATTTCTTCTTTATCATCGATATCCCTCTCTCGCTGTTAGTGTCCTTCCACTATACCCAGCGTTTGTGCAGAATATGTGCAGAGGCATCTGCACAGAAAATCGAAAGTTTTCCGGTATAATGGAGGGAGCAGAATACGGAAGGGTGGCAATTTCTCATGAACAGAAAGTTATGGATGGCGGTCTCGCTATCGGCGTTGATCGTTGCAGGCTGCGGGGCTGAAAACGAAAGTGAACCGACTTCAGTAGAAAATGAAGGCGGAACTGGAAATGAAACAGAAGAGGCGGCTCCGGACAGCCTGAAATCGGATGATTTTGTCGTGGATTTCAGCGGCACGCTCGAGCACGTGCACGGCATGGGTTATGTTGAAGGCGACGGGCTGTATTTCGCCTCGCATGAAGGCCTGAAGATTTATCGCGACGGCAAATGGTTTGAAACGGACGGCATGCACAACGATTATATGGGCTTTAACGCGGTGGACCGCGGATTCTACACGTCCGGCCATCCGGGGCATGGCTCTGGCATGATGAACCCGATCGGCATCCAGCGCAGCATGGACGGCGGGCGTTCGCTCGAGCATATGGGCTTCCAGGGCGAGACGGACTTCCATGCCATGGCGGTGGGCTACCGCAGCCACCACATGTTCGTCATGAACCCGCAGCCGAATTCGGGCATGGAGGCAGGATTCCACCGCAGTGAAAACGAAGGAAAAGACTGGACCCAAACGGCCGCTGAAGGATTGGACGGCGAACTGTCGTTCCTTGCGATGCATCCGGATGATTCACAGATCATTGCTGCGGCCACATCGACCGGTGTTTACTTGTCAAAAGACGGCGGCGAATCGTTCAAAGCGCTGACAAGCGAAGGGGAGTTCGGCACGGCGCTTTCATTCAGCGAAGATGCATTGTACTACGCAAGCTATGAAACGGCATCGGAATTGGTGGAATACAACTTGGAAAGCGGCGAAAAGGAAACCTTGCCGCTGCCGGAACTGCCGGAGGACGGCGTTCTTTACATCGCCCAGAAGCCGGATGAACTGGCCATCTACACCGTCAAAGGACAGGCGTTCATTTCCGGCGACAAAGGGGCCGAGTGGACCCAGATTATGGAAGACGGGCAAGTCAAATAAAACCGCCGGCAACGGGGTTGCCCTTAAGAGGTGCTTATGTTCAATAAACTCTCATTGAAAATCGGCTTGTTGTTTTTCGTCTTCCTGCTAGGGATCGAAGCGCTGCTGTTTGCGACGCTGTACGTGACGCTCGTCAATCAGCGGGTCGATGAAGTGATGGAAAGCCTGCTCGCCCGCGGCGAGACCCATAGTGCGGTGCTTGCGGACAATTTTGAGCCGATGACGCTTGAACATGTCGGCATGATGGAAGCGGAATCGTCATTTGTCGCAGTGATCACCGACGAAAACGGAGAGATCCTCATCAATTCCGATCCCTTGGAACCGGAAATGCTGGAAGTGCTCGGGCACATCGATTACGATTCGGAATCCCCTGAAGGCAAAGTGATCGAGAAAGACTGGGACGACAAGCGCTATATCGCGGCGGACAGCCCCATTACGATTGGCGGCGAACATGCCGGGCATGTCTTCATGTTTTCGGACACGGCCGGCATCGAACGCATGGTGAAAGGGCTGCAGAACCAGTTTCTTGCAGCCGGGTTGATCACCGTGCTGTTGACGGTAGTGACGGTGCTGCTGCTGTCGCGGTTCATCACCTTGCCGTTGATCCGCATGAAAGAAGCGACGGAACAGCTGAGCCGGGGAAATCACCGCGTCGACTTGTCGACGGACCGGAACGACGAGCTGGGGGAACTGGCGAACGCCATCACCCGTTTGTCTGGGGACCTGGATCGCCTGAAAAATGCACGCAATGAATTTCTCGCGGCGATTTCGCATGAATTGCGGACGCCGCTGACCTATATCAAAGGCTATGCGGATATTTTGGGCCGGCCGGAACTTAACGAAAGCGAGCGGAAGGAATACGTCGGCATCATCCGCGAGGAGTCGGCGCATCTGGCGCGGCTGATCGAGAATTTATTTGAATTGGCGAAGCTCGACCGGCTCCAGTTTGAAATCAAGCGGGAAGCGGTCGATGTCGGCGGACTGCTGCAGTCGGCCGCCGCGCTCGTCAAACCGGCGTTTGAGCGCGACCGCATCCAGCTCCAAGTGGATTGCGAAAGCGAAGGACTGGTGTATTGGGACCCCGAACGGATTCAGCAGGTGCTGCTGAACATCCTCGACAATGCCCGCAAGCATTCGGAGGCGGGATCGCAAGTGGCGATGAGCTGCAGGGAAGAAAACGGTAAAGTCGACATCCGCATCCGCGACGAAGGCGAAGGGATTCCGGCGGAGGAATTGCCGTATGTGTTCGAGCGGCTGTACCGCGTCGAAAAATCACGGTCGCGCGACAGCGGCGGTTCCGGGCTCGGCCTGGCAATCGCCAAGGAAATCGTCGAGCTTCATGGCGGCGTGATTGAACTTGAAAGCAAGCTCGGATCGGGCACAGTGGCCGCGATCCGGCTGGAAAGAGGGGATGGCAGTGCGGAAAGTATTGCTGGTCGATGATGAAAAGCGGATGCTCGAACTTGTTGCGCTTTATTTAAAGCCGCATAATTACCTGTGCTTGAAAGCACAAAGCGGCCGGGAAGCGCTCGCGCTCTTGGAAGAAGAGCCGGTGGACCTCGTCATTCTCGATGTCATGATGCCGGAGATGGATGGCTGGGAAGTGTGCCGCGAAATCCGGCGCTTCTCGAATGTGCCGATCATCATGCTGACGGCGCGCGAGCAGGAGGAAGACATCGTCAAAGGCCTGCGCCTCGGCGCGGACGATTACATGACCAAACCGTTCGGCGAAGAGGAATTGCTCGCGCGGATGGAAGCTTTGCTGCGCAGGAGCGGCCCCGTGAACCGGCTAGAGACGGACGGGCTCGTGTGGGATGAAGACCGCTTCGAGCTGGCGTACCGCGGGGAGCCGATTCGGCTGACGCCGAAGGAATTCGCTATGCTCGGCCTCCTCATGAAGCACCCGAACAAAGTGTTCGAACGGGAACGGCTGCTCGAGCTCATCTGGGGATTCAACTCGGAAACCGAAGGGCGCACGGTCGACTCGCACGTCCGCAACATCCGCGAGAAAGTCCGCCATTCCGGCTTTCCGATCGATGACCATTTCCTGACGGTGTGGGGCATCGGCTATAAATGGGTGAACCACAAGGGGCTGCGCTGAACCGGGGCGCGGCTTTTTTTGTCGAATTTTGTTGAACGCAAATAACTGCTCCGTGAACGCAAATAAAATTTGTTAAGCGCAAATAAAACTTCCTGAACGCAAATAAAGTTTTCCAAACGCAAATAAATCCTGCTGAACGCAAATAACCGCTCAGTTCAAAGAAGACAGTCCGCAACGCGGGCTGTCTTTTTCAATGAGAAGGGTTTATTCGCCAGCACTGGCAGGTGGCGTTGCTGTCTACCACGGAGACAGGACCATTTCGCAATTTTCCGTGGCAATTGAGCGGAACTTCACATGGATTTCGCATTTCCGTTGTATACTTTCCACATGATGGAGCAAAGGATGATTGGAATGAAACACAAAATAGGGGCGCTCGGCGCGGCGGCGCTCATGCTGCTGCTCGGAGCATGTTCCGGAGAGAGCTACGAATGGCCGGAAGGCGAGAACCAGCTGTTCGTGTCGCATATCAAAGAACCGGTGCTGACAGTCATCGGCAACGGAGAAGTGCAGGCGGAGCTCGAGCTGCCGTTCATCGCCTTGGACATGGTGATGGCGGACGGCAGGCTGGTGCTAGCATCGAAAGAAGAGGACGAACTGTATGCGCTTGATCTGGAGACGCAGAAGTTGAAGCCGCTCGGCAAAGCGGGTGAAGGCATCACGAAGTTAGCGTATGCCGGAGGCAAGCTGTATGCGGCGTATGCGGATGCCAATCGGATTTCCCGGATTGCGCTGGCGCCGTTCGCTGTTGAAGAAACCGCAGAAACCGGCAGCCATCCGCATTCGATGGCTGTGGACGGCACGACGCTGTATGTGACGAATGTCTACGGCCATACGGTGCAGGCGATTGATACGGAAACCATGGCGGTGGAAGAAAGCCACGACATCATCGGCCGGCCGAACGGCATCGCCGTAATCGACGGCGGCATCGTCGTCGGCGGCCACGGCCCTTACGGCACGCTGAACGACAGCGTCTACCGCTATTCGCTTGATGAGGAAAAGACGGTCCAAACCGTGAAGACGGGGCTGATGCCGGTTGAAATCATCGCGGGCGGCGGAAACCTTTTCGTGCTGAACCACGGATCGCACGACGTCGTGAAGCTGGACGGACAAACGCTCGAGCCGGAAGGCAAAGTGGCTGTGGGCGACAATCCGTATTACGCGGTCCTGTCCGGCGGCAAATTATACGTCAGCAGCATGGACGCCGATGTGGTCACAGAAATCGACGCCGAAAGCTTTACGGTCACAAAAGAGATTCCGACGGCTTCCGGGCCGCACGCGATGGTGCTGGAGGAGGAAGATGATGAAAATCCTGGTGATTGATGATGAAGGGACAATGCAGGACCTGCTGCGGCTCATGCTTGAAGGCGCTGGCTATAGCGTTGCGGCGGCAGCCAGTGGCGAAGAGGGCATCCGCCGTTTGCAGGCGGAGGCGTTTGATTTTGTCATTCTCGATGTGCTGATGGGCGGCATGGATGGCTTTGCCGCTTGTGCGGAGATACGGCGCTTCACGTCCGTGCCGATCCTGATGCTGACGGCCATTGCCGGAAGCGAAGCGGACAAAGTGAAAGGGCTGCGGGCAGGGGCGGACGATTACATGGTCAAGCCGTTCTCGAAACAGGAGCTGCTCGCGCGCATCGAAGCGATTCTTCGCCGCACCCGGGGAACGGCCCCGGACGCTGAATGGACGAATGGTCCGCTCGCGCTGAACGAGAAGATGCGCATGGTGAAGGTCGCCGGCTCGCCGGTCGTGCTGACGCGGCGCGAATTCGACCTGCTGGCGTTTTTGCTGAAGCACCCGGAGCAGGTGTTTTCCCGCGAGCAATTGATGGAAAAGCTATGGGGCGAACAGGCGTATAACGTCACCACGCGGACGGTCGATACCCACATCAAGACGCTGCGGATCAAGCTTGGCGAAGCAGGCGGGGCGATCGAAACCGTCTGGGGCCTCGGCTATAAGCTGGTGAAACGATGAAGCCGTACCGTTCCGTAAAAACGAAATTATGGCTCTTGTTCGCCGGGATTTCATTCGCCGGGATCGCGCTGTTGCTGTTCGTCGCGTATTCGGTCTATGACGAGGTTTACGTCGAAGCGGAGCGCGGGCAGCTCCACGACTTGGCAGAAGCGCTGCGCGAGGCGTATGTGGCGGGCGACGCAGCGGAACTCGAACGGATCCTCGCTTTTTTGCAAGACGCGGGATTCGACGCGCTCGCCATCGATGACCCGATGGTGCTGGGGGCGGCCTTGCCGCTGCAGGCGCCTGAAGGGGACGTCATCATCAATTTCGAAGAGCGCGAAAAGCTGTCGCAAGGCGAAGCGGTGGTCGTTGAGCGGCGCAACGCCTATGTCGATGCGGACTTGATTGGCGTGGCGCTGCCTGTCATCAAGGACGGGAACTTGCAGGCACTTGTATTCACGTACCGGCCGGTATCGGAACTCAGCGAGGCATTCCTGAATGTGCTGCCGGTCCTGCTCGCATCGGGGGCGCTTGCGCTTGCAGCGCTTTACGCCATCCGCCGCCGCATCCAGAAAGAATTCATCGGACCGGTGGTGGAGCTGCGGAATGCTTCGGACGCTATGGCGGCGGGCCGATTTGAAGGCGGAGCGGCGCCCGCTGTAAACAATGAAGTCGGCGACCTCACGCGGTCGTTCAATGCGATGGCCGCATCGATCCGCGAAGAAGATGAAAAGAAACGCGAATTCCTGCAGAACTTATCCCATGAATTGCGGACGCCGCTCAGCTATATGAAAGGCTATAGCGAGTGGCTGCAGGAGCCCGGTGCGGACCAGCGGCAAATCGCGGCCATCTTGTACCGGGAATCAGAGCGCATGGAACGCATGGTCAGCCAGATCCTGGATTTAGCGAAGCTTGAAGGTGGAGGCGGAGACCTGGCGCATGACCTGCTGCCGCTGAGTGAAATCGTGCGCTCGGGCATCGAAAACACCGCCGTGAAATGGCAAGGGAAAGTGCAGCGGCTCGGAGCCGGCTTGGACGAAGAAGTACTCGTCTATGGCGACGAAGACCGGCTGCTCCAAGTGGTAGTCAATCTGCTCGACAACGCCATTGCCTATACGCCGGACGGCGGTGCGATCACGGTCCGCCTCGAAGCAGAAGGCCGCGAAGCCGTGCTGCGTATAACCGATACCGGACCAGGAATCGCGGCGGAGCATTTGCCGCATGTGGCCGAGCGCTTTTACCGGGCCGAAAGGGGCCGTACGCGCAACGGCGGCGGGGCGGGCATCGGCTTGTCGATCGTCAAAGAGATTGCCGAGCTCCACGGCGGCCGCCTGAACGTAACGTCGGCAGAAGGCGAAGGTACGCAGGTCGAGGTCCGGCTGCCGCTCGCCGAGCTGAGCTGATTCCGGCTGGGCATGGAAAGTTTGGATGAAAAGAGGCATGGCGCCAATCGCGCCATGCCTCTTTTGAGTTGTCAGAACAATTTTATTTTATTTATTTCACAAGCGTTTCACAATTGCCCATTAAGCTGATCGTATTGGAACAATTTCAGTTTAATGGAGGGTTAATTCATGAAGAAGTTATTGGCTTTGGGTGCGTTCGGTTTGCTGCTCGCCGGCTGCGGAGCGGAAGAGGAGCGCGCGGACAGCGCCTCAGCGGCGGAGCAGGAAGTGCATCCATTGGAAGTCGAAGTGCTGACCGAAGCGGCAGGCGAACCGGGCGAATGGACGCTCGAAGCATATGTGTCGCAAGGCGGCGAAGCGGTGGACGATGCGGATGAAGTGAAGTTCGAAGTGTTCGAAGCCGGCAAGAAAGACGAAAGCGTGAAAATCGATTATGCGAATGTGGAAGACGGCGTTTATTCCGTGGAGCACACATTTGCGGAAGAAGGCGTCTATTATTTCATCCCGCATGTAACGGCGCGCGGTATGCATACGATGCCGACGCAGCAGGTGATTGTCGGCGACGTATCGGCCGAGGAAATCCGTGCTGCTGAAGAAGCGATGGCGAAAGCGAAAGAGAAAGAGGCAATGAAGAACGGACACGGCTCCGGCATGGAAGGCATGGAATCCGGCGAAGGCCATAGCGGCAACTGAGCGTAAGGCTCGGTCCAATAAAAAACGGCACCCGAATCCCCGTGATTCCGGTGCCGTTTTTCGTTGGCTGCCAGCGCCGTGCAGAATTTTCTTTCCTATCAAAAACCGCTTTATGCTAAAATAATGACACTCAGGGGGTGGGGACATGGCAATGGCGAAAAAGGACAGCATGACGGAGCGCGGCGGCCGGACACGGGAAAAGATTCTCGGGGCGGCACGGGAAGTGTTCAGCGAAAGCGGCTATAAGGATACGACGGTATCGCTCATTGCAAGCCGTGCGAAAATCGGCTACGGCACGGTCTATGCCCATTTTCCGGCCGGCAAGGACGAAGTGCTGCTGGAAATCATGGAAGACATCATGGGCGACTTTTATGAAATCGCCACTGCCGAATACACCCCGGCGTCCAAAGAGGAAGCGTTCCGTTTCACGCTGGCGAATACGAAGAGCTTTCTCGGGCTGGCATCGCTCCACCGCGACTGGCTGGCGCTGTTCTACGAAGCGTTCGGCCAATCCGAAATGGTCCGCGTCCGCTGGGATGAGATTACGGAGCGTTTTATCGCCCGCATCGCGAAAAACGTCGACATCGTAAAAGCGAAAGGGCTTAGCCGCAATCCTCATTACGATTCGCTCGTCATCGCGGGCTCGTTGTATTACCCGGCCGAGAAATACGTCTGGAAAATCGCGCTCGGCAAAAACGCACAATCCGCTGAAGAAATCGCGCACAATATTGTGGAACTGTATACATACGGCCTTTTCAAATAAAACCTTCCCTTGCGGAAGGTTTTATTGTATGGAATGAAAAATCGGAAAAGAGAAGTTGACACCATGTCAATCTATTATACAATTAATTAACAGAAAATAAAATTTATTCAAAAATCAATTGGGGAGGTCAGGAAATGTGGATTCAACAACAAGGGCTTCAAATCGAAACAGCGGCTTATATCGATGAACAGGGCAACGCGCTGCGCGATGATTTCAGCATCAATGATGAAGAATTGATTGAAATGTATGAATGGATGGCGAAAGCGCGGACGTTCGACCAGCGGGCGATGAAACTCCAGCGGCAAGGGCGCATCGGCACTTATGCTCCCCTGCAGGGGCAGGAAGCGGCGCAGATCGGCAGCGCATTCGCCATGCGGGAGGGCGACTGGGTGTACCCGAGCTACCGGGAAATCGGAGTATCGCTCGTCAAAGGTATGCCGATGTCGAATTTCTTCTTGTACACGATGGGGCATCTCGAAGGGCTTGCGCAGCAGCAGGCAAACGTATTCCCCGTGCAGATTATCATCGGCGCCCAATGCCTGCATGCAGTCGGCGGCGCCTGGGCGAGCCGCTACCAGGATGAAGATAGCGTGAGCATCGCCTATATCGGCGACGGCGGCACATCGGAAGGCGACTTCCACGAAGCGCTGAATTTTGCGGGCGTCTATAAATTGCCGGTCGTTTTTGTCGTCCAGAACAACCAATGGGCGATCAGCGTACCGATCCACAAGCAGACGGCAAGCACGACGATTGCACAGAAAGCACTCGCTTACGGCATCACGGGCATCCGCGTTGACGGCAACGACGCCGTGGCGGTTTACGAGACAATGAAAGCGGCAATCGAAAAAGCGCAGAGCGGCGAGCCCGTCCTCCTTGAAGCGGTGACGTTCCGCCAAGGGCCTCATACGACGGCGGACGATCCTGCGAAATACCGGCTGCCGGATGAAGAAGCGCGATGGGGCGAGAAAGATCCCCTGGAGCGAATGAAGCGGTACATAACGGGGCTTGGCATTTGGGATGAAGCGCAGGACGTTGCGTTGTTCCGCCAGGCGGACGAGGAAGTGACCGAGGCGTTCAGTATTGCGCTCGCTGAAGAGAAGAGCCAGGTCGCTGACGTGTTCGAGAACGTCTTCGAGCGGAAGACCAAGCAACTGGAAGAACAGCAGCTTGATGTGAAAGGGGCGGAATATTCATGGCGATGATGACGATGGTGCAAGCCGTGAACCGCGCACTGCACGATGAAATGGAACACGATGGAAGGGTTCTCCTGCTTGGCGAAGATATCGGCAAAAACGGCGGCGTGTTCCGGGCGACCGATGAGCTGTATGCGAAGTTCGGTGCAAAGCGCGTCGTCGACACCCCGATTGCGGAATCAGCGATCGTCGGTGCGGCCATCGGCATGGCGGCAAGAGGCTTAAGGCCAGTCGCAGAAATCCAGTTCATGGGCTTCATTTACGAGACGATGGACCAGCTCGCGGCACAAGCCGCGCGCCTGCGCTTCCGTTCAGCCGGCACCCGTACTGCCCCGCTTGTGGTACGTGCGCCTTACGGCGGCGGCATCCGCGCACCGGAGCTGCATTCCGACAGCCTGGAGAGCCTGTTCGCGCATACGCCGGGATTGAAAGTGGTCATGCCGAGCACGCCGTACGATGCAAAAGGGCTTTTGGCTGCGGCCATCCGCGACCCGGATCCGGTTTTATTCCTCGAGCCGATGAAGCTGTACCGGGCCTTCCAAGAAGAAGTGCCGGAAGAGGATTACACAGTCGAAATCGGCAAGGCGAACGTCGTGCGTGAAGGAAGCGACGTCACGATCATTACGTGGGGGCCGCCGGTGCATACCGTCAAAGCGGTAGCCGATCGGTGGCAGCGGGAAAAAGGCGTATCGGTCGAAGTGATCGACCTGCGCACCGTCTCGCCAATTGATGTGGAAACGATTGTGGCCTCTGTGGAAAAGACGGAGCGCGCCATCATCGTCCATGAAGCGGTGAAAACCGGCGGCGTCGGCGCGGAAGTGGCGGCGATCATCAGCGAGAAGGCGGTCTACAGCTTGTCCGCGCCGATCCTGCGGGTTACCGGTTTTGATACCCCGTATCCGACGGCGATGGTCGAAGAAGACTGGCTGCCGAACGAAAAACGCATCAGTGCAGCATTGACCGCCATTTTGGACGAATAAAACCGGAGACAGGAGGAACGGTATGCCGACCTATAATTTTACGCTGCCCGATATCGGAGAAGGGCTGCACGAAGCGGAAATCGTCCGCTGGCTGGTGCAGCCGGGCGATCAAGTGAAAGAAAATGAAAACATTGTCGAAGTAGGGACCGACAAGGCGGTCGTCGAGATTTCCGCGCCGGTCAGCGGCACCATCCAAGCGCTCGGCGGAAGGGAAGGGAGTCAGGTGAAAGTCGGCAAGACGCTTGTCGTTTTCACGGATGTATCAGATGAGCGGGCGCATGGAAAAGCGGCGGAAGCGATCGAGCTTCCGGCCGTCCCCGTGTCGCACCGGGTGGAACGGAAGCATGGGGAGCGGATCTTGGCAGCGCCGTCCGTCCGGAAAGCGGCGCGGGATGCCGGGGTCGATCTCCGGGAGGTGGCGCCGACCGGAAAAGGCGGGAAGATTCTTGCAGCGGATCTGCAGCGGCATCTGGGAGCGGGCGCTGGCCAGGCTCCAGGAGTGGCAAGGCAAGCTGCTCCTGTGACCAAGATGCCGGAACAGCTGGCCTTTGCTGAAAGTGCATGGCCGCGGACCGAGCCGATCACGGGTACGCGCCGGGCGATTTTCAACCGGATGACCGCGGCAAAGCAGCACGCCGTCATGTGCACGGGGATGGACGAAGTGGACGCCACGGCGCTGGTCGCGCTGCGGAGCTCCCTGCTGCCGCATGCGGAAGGGCTCACGTACTTGCCGTTCATCATCAAAGCCATCACGCAGAATTTGAAAAAGTACCCGGTCTTTAATTCCTCAGTCGACGAGGACAATATGGAAATCAGGTATCACGAGGCAATCCACATCGGCATCGCGACCGCGACCGAACAGGGGCTGCTTGTGCCGGTCATCAAAAACGCAGACCGGAAATCCGTCCTCGAGATTGCGGCGGAGATCACGGAGCTGACGCAGCGGGCGCGCGAGCGGAAACTGGCGCCGTCGGAACTGACCGGCAGTACGTTCACCGTATCGAGCACCGGCAACGGAGGCGGCTGGTACGCAACGCCGATCCTCAACCATCCGGAAGTTGCGATCCTCGGCGTCCACCAGATCAAAAAACAACCGATTGTGGTGGGTGACGAAATCCGCATCGGCCACTTGATGGGCATGTCGCTGACGTTCGACCACCGCATCATCGACGGCGAACCCGTCGGCCGGTTCATGGGCGGCGTCAAAGAGCTGCTCGAAAAGCCCGAACTGCTCGTGCTGTCGGCGCGGTAGTGGAGCGGGGGAGTTTTCTGAACGAGCGTAAATTTCTCCAAGCGAGCGTAAAACGAAGATGCCAAAAGAAAGGGCGCTTTTCGTGGCGCGGAAAGCATGAAACCAAAGGGTTTGGGGCTCCGATTTTGGTGTCGAATTTTGTTGAACGCAAATAACCGGCCCGCGAACGCAAATAAAACTTTTTAAGCGCAAATAAAACTTCCTGAACGCAAATAAAATGAAACGAACGCAAATAAAATTACCCAAACGCAAAAAACACCAAAAAACCCCTCCGCGATGGAGGGGTTTTCGCATGGATGGACGTATTACGCAACGCTTCTGCAAGCTTCTGCGCATTTGAAGCAGGCTTCTGCACAGCGCTGGCAATGGTCGTGGTCGTGTTTCTGGCATTCAGTTCCGCATGCTTCACAAATCGTCGCACATACTGCCGCCAGTTCGGAAACGAACGGGGAGTTGCGCGATATCGCATGTTCCAGGTACCCGCAGATGTCTGCGCATTCACGGTCCAGCCGAATGCATTCAGCCATCATCTTCACGTCGTCTTCCTTCAGGCAAGCGTCAAAACAATGGTTGCAGGCCGTTACGCAATCGTGCAAAGTCTGGATCAATTGTGCATGTTGTTCATGTGCCATCAATAAAACCTCCATTTTCAGATTTTAAGCTTCCTTCTTCTCATTCCCGGTGAAAAGGAAGCTAAACGGAAAATGGTGAACTCCACAGAAACTGCACATTTCAAAACAGCCTGCGCATCCGGGTTTACCGGCTACCCGCGTTTATCGCCCTCGAGTTCAAGCAGCCGCTCCCGGTATTCTTCTGTGCCGATTTACCCTCGGGCATAGCGCTCCTTCAACAGGTCGACGGCCCGGCTCGATTCGGGCGCCCGGCTGCCATTGGCGCTTTTCCGGCTTACATACGCAATCAGCCAAACAATCAAAGCCAGGAAAATCAGCAGGACGATAATCCCGAAAATCATGCCAAACCACATCATGGCGCTTCCACCGGAATTCGGTCCATAATTCCACATGCCTCTCACCTCCGTCATTCTTTTCGGTGGTTCCTGTGCAATAAGTGCCGGCGGGCGGTGTCTTCGAGCTCACACATGCTGCGCCGGTATTCCTCTTCCGTGATTTCGCCGCTATTGAATTGCTCTTTGAGAAGCCGCGCCAGGAAATTTGCGTAATTGACTTTTTCCACTGTCGAGCCGATGCGCCGGGTGTAGAAAACCAATAGGAAAGCCAGGACGAGCAAAGCGATATGGATCAGCAAAAACCAGCCGTAGCGAGGGTCTTCCCGCATAAGGGGAATAAAACCAGCAACGGGCATAGCGTCCGTCTCCTTTCTGCCAAATTCGTAAATTCCGCAAGGGAAGAGCCGCTTTTATTACCTTCAGTGTACACCCAAATAGAGGAATATCTCTAGTTATCTAGAGGCGGAATTTTTAAAAAATAGTTTCGGCAGAAAATAATTATGCTACGATAGAAATAGAATATAGGAGGTAATTGCCATATGTTTGTACACCGGATTGACGAGGAATTAGCATTGAAATTGCCGGAACTGCGGGATGCGGAGCGGATATTCGAACTGACCGACAGTTCACGCGCTTACTTGAAAGAATGGCTGCCGTGGCTCGATTTCACCACGGAACTAAAAGACACACAGAGTTTCATCCAGTCTGGGCGCGGCAATTATGCAGAAGGCAAGTCACTTGGCGTAGCGATCGTCTTCAAAGGGGAAATCGTCGGCATGGGCGGCTTCAACGACATCGATGGCTCGAACAAGATCGCGAAGATCGGCTATTGGCTCGGCGAGAGCTACCAGGGCAACGGCATCATGACGCGCGTCGCCCGGGCGCTCACCGACTATGCGCTGCACGAGCTGAAGCTCAATAAAGTCGAAATCCGCTGCGCTTCCGGCAATCTGAAAAGCCGCAGCATCCCCGAACGCCTCGGGTTTGTGCAGGAAGGCACGATCCGGCAGGCGGAATGGCTGTACGACCACTACGTCGACCATGTCGTCTACGGTGTGTTGGCGGACGAATGGAATAAGTAGACCTGAAAAAACCCCCTTGCAGCTGATGCTGCAAGGGGGTTTCAGTTTACCATTATTTATTGAACCCTTTTTTAATGTCGCCGATTGTGTCTTGGATATTGCCTTTGGCTTTGTCTTTTTTGCCTTCAGCTTGGAGATTTGAATCACCTTTAGCATTGCCGACTTGGTCTTTCAATTCGCCTTTGCCTTTGCTGACTGCGCCTTTAAGTTTATCGCCAAATCCTTTGTCTTCTGCCATGATGAGTTCCTCCTTTATAATTATACTACTCTTTATATAGCCTCAAAAAGGAAAAGTTAAACGTTTTTCGGTACAATAGAGGGAACCGAAAAAAGGAGGGACAGCATGGATAAACGAGATCCCAATCAAATCATCGACCAGAAACTGAGAGAAACGCGGCCGCCGTGGCGCAGAAGACAAGCGCCGGCACAGCCGAAAAAATATAAATCAAGCATGAAAATCGAAGAGAATTATGTCGTCCTCGATTTCGAGACGACCGGCCTGAAAGCGGGCAGCGATAAGATCATCCAGATCGGTGCGGTCAAGTACATCGGCCACAACCGCGAAGACACGATGTACCTGCTTATCAATCCGGAATGCCATATCTCCAATACGATTACGCGCATCACCGGAATTACGAATGCAGACGTCAAGGACGCACCGGTCATCGAGGAAATCGCGCATGAATTGATTCAGTTCATCGAAGGGCTGCCGATTGTTGCGCACAACGCGCCGTTCGACATGGGCTTTTTGTATGCCCTTGAAGAAATCACGCCGATCCCCGAATACACGGTCATTGATACTGTGCGCCTGGCGCGAAAAGTGATCACCGAAACGCCGAACCATAAACTCGGGACGCTTTCGCAATTCCTTGAATTGGAGCACAACGCGCATGATGCGCTCGGTGACTGCCTTGTCACAGCGGAAATCTACCAGTACTGCGCAGCGAAAATGTAACGAAACAGCCGCCGGCACGATGCCGGCGGCTGTTTTTTATTCACGGCGCTAATCGATCTCGATCATTTTGATCGTGGAGGCGATTTCCTCTTCGGCGGAATCGGTCAGCCATTCGGAAGGGTAATAGCCGAGGGGGTTGCAGATCACTTCGATTCCTTCGTACGTTTCGTGGTAGCGCAGGTGGATATGCCCGAAGATGTATTTTTTTACACCGTATTTCAGGGCGAGTTCGCCGTAGCGTTCGCTGCCCATCATGGCATTGAAGAAATCCCAGCTGCCGATGTTTTTGACGCGCAAATAATGCCGGAACGGGATGACATGCGTCACGAGGATGATATTCCTGCCCTCGTATTGCTGGAGCCAGGCTTCCAGCCGTTCGAGCGACCGGCGGGTTTCTTCCGCATCGGAACCCGGCCAATGGGCGTATTTCATGTCCGGCCAGTGGTAATCCTTATAGGTGCCGGCCGCAAATTCCTCTTCAGAAAAGCCGTCGACGCCGAATGAATAATCGTACCAGCCGCCGTCGCCGATGATGACCCAGTCGTTCGCGAGTTCCACCGGCCCGTTCCCAAGATTTCCGGGGAAGCGCAGCAGCTTTTCATAGGCCGCTTCGGAGTCCGGCGCATAGATGTCGTGATTGCCGTTGACAAACAATAGCCGCGTCCCGGGGACCTCCTTCTGAAGCCGGTTCAAAGCGGCCAATGCCTTGTCCGGATCGGCTGCGATATCGCCGCTGATGATGAAGATATCCGGCGAATGTTCAAGGATCCAATCGGCCAGCAGCCCCAAAATATCGCATTCCGTCTTCTTCCGGTTCAACCCTTCATGAATATCCGACAACACCGCAATCTTCACATTGGGCTCCTCCTCTTCGTCGTGAGCTCTTGATCTCAGTATAACGCAATAATGATAACTAATAAAACAATTCTGATAATTTTCGGGAATGGGCTCCTCTTTCAGGACAAAATGTGTAAAATGAAAGCTAAGCAAGGTGAAAAGAAAAACGGATTTCAGCGGCTGAGTATTGCCGATTTACCAAAGTGCAAGGCATTCATTTCCGGGAAAAGGGGAATTGCCATGAAGGATGCGGTCAACCTGCAGGGAGTCAGCAAGCATTACGGCAAAAAGCAGGTCCTTGAAAATGTCGATATGGACATTGGGGAAGGGGCGATCTACGGGCTGATCGGACCCTCGGGTTCGGGAAAGACGACGCTGGTTAAAATGATCATCGGCCTCATACTTGCCGACAAAGGCTCTATCCGCGTGCTCGATGCCGAGATGCCGAATTTGAAGATGCTCGAGCGGATCGGCTATATGGCGCAATCCGATGCATTGTACCTTGAACTGACCGGGCGGGAGAATCTGGCGTTTTTTGCCTCGCTGTACCCGCTGAAAAAAGCGGAGAGCCGCAATCGGCAGGCATATGTCGCCGATATCGTCAACCTGACCGGTGAACTCGACAAAAAAGTCGAGGCCTACTCGGGCGGCATGAAGCGGCGCCTGTCGCTCGCCATTGCGCTCGTCCACGACCCGGCCCTGCTGATCCTGGATGAACCGACGGTCGGCATGGATCCCGAACTCCGGCTGACGGTGTGGGATGAATTTTTCGAATTGAAAAGGGAATTTCAGAAAACCATCGTCATCACGACCCACGTCATGGACGAAGCGGAGCGGTGCGATGTAGTGTCGTTGGTGAGGGACGGACATATTCTTGCCACCGGCTCTCCCGTGGAGCTGAAAGCGGCATACGGTGCTGGAAACCTGGAAGATGTGTTCCTGAAGGCAGGGAGGGAGCATCCATGAGGATTCTTGCAGTCATCAAGCGCATCATCAAGCAATTGCTGCGGGACAAGCGGACGCTCGCGCTGCTGTTTGTGGCGCCGCTTTTCATCCTGACGCTGATGTACTTCTTTTTCGGCGGGGAAACGGTGGTGCCGGACCTTGGTGCCGTGGACATCGATGAGCGGCTGGCCGAAGCGCTCGAAGAACAGGACATCAACGTGATCGCTTTAGACGAAGCGGACCGGCAGGACGTTATCGACAACGACCTGGACGGGTTGCTCGTCTCGGAAGGCGGCGGGCTGAGGCTGACGCTGCAAAACGATGAACCGGGCACAGCGAAAGCCTTGCTCGCCAAGGTCAGCCAGACAGCCGCGATGCAGAGTTTCAGCCAGGGGATGCCGCCGGCCGGATTGGCCGAAGCGGACTATATTTACGGCAGCGAAGACACGGTGTTTTTTGATGTGTTGAGCCCGGTGCTCATCGGCTTTTTCGTATTCTTTTTCGTGTTCTTGATTTCAGGCATCGGGCTTTTGAAAGAACGGGTGTCGGGGACCCTTGAGCGGCTCATGGCGACGCCGATCCGCAAAAGCGAGCTCATCACCGCCTATTTGGCGGGATTTGGCTTGTTCGCTGTCATCCAGACCGTCATCGTCGTGGCGTTTTCGATTTTCGTCCTGGATGTCGTCCTCGCCGGCTCGGTCTGGCATGTGCTGCTCATCAACCTGCTGCTGGCGCTCGTCGCCTTGTCGCTTGGGATCTTGCTGTCGACGTTCGCTGCGTCGGAATTCCAGATGGTCCAGTTCATCCCGCTTGTAGTCGTGCCGCAGATTTTCTTCGCCGGCATCTTCCCGGTCGAAGGTTTAGCGGACTGGCTGCAGGCCATCGGCAAAGTCATGCCGATCTATTACGCAGCGGACGCTCTGAAGGCGGTCATGTACAAAGGGCTCGGCTTCGATGCAATCGCAGGGGATTTATTGGCATTAGCGGTATTTGCCGCCGTTTTTATCACATTGAACATCTTTGCGCTGAAGCGCCACCGGGCGTGACGGAAAAAAAGGAGGAATCCCATTGTTAGGCTATTACAGTAAATTATCTTCCGAAGTATATGATTTGGACAAGCCGGTCGGCAGTTCGTTCGGCGATGTGGAATATTATGCAGAGCGGCTTCTCGAATGTGACGGTCCCGTCCTTGAGCCCGCAGTCGGCACCGGGCGCATGCTCATCCCGCTGCTCGAACAGGGCTTCGACGTCGACGGCTTTGATATGTCGACCGAAATGCTCGAAATCTGCTGGACCAATTGCAGCGAGCGGGGGCTCGATCCGCTCGTCTTCGAAGCGTCGATGGAAACGTTCGAAAGCGAACGCGATTACGGCGCCATCATCATCCCGACCGGCACGTTCCTGCTCCTGCATGAACGCGAAGCGGCGATTCAGGCACTTCATAACTTCTTTAAGCACCTGCTGGACGGCGGCAAGCTGATCGTCGACGTGATGCTGCCGGGCAACATCGAGCTCTACCGGGAAAACATCCGGACCTGGACGACCCCAAAAGGCGAGGTCATTACAGTGGAATCGAAAAAAGTCGAAGTCGATTGGGTCAAGCAGTATTCCGTCGGCCAGAACCGCTACGAGAAATGGCACGCCGGCAGCCTCGTCGATACCGAACTTGAACGCATCCCGATCCGCTGGTACGGCATCGACGAATTCAAGGATTTGCTCGAGAAGGTCGGCTTCACCGATATCACCATTTCAGCCGACTACGAATACGGCAAAACTCCGTCGCGCCCAGGGCAGACAGTCACATTTGAAGCCGTGGCGAATAAAAGCGGCGCGGAACATGCCGGTGAAAAGCTGATTCATCAGGAAGATGAGGACTGAACGGATTTTAATAAAAGTATAGATACTAAAAAAGAAGTCCAGTCCATTGCGGATCGGGCTTCTTTTTCATTGCTCGGGAGATTTTCTGCAGAATCGTATTTTAACCTTTGCTGAGCGTATTTATTGAATCGTTGAGCGTATTCCGAAATCCGCCCCCCAGAACAATAAAAAAAACACCCGCAAAGGTGTTTTTATTTTTTATTGAATTCGATCGCTTCCCAGATCAGATTCTTGAACGGTTCGGGTTGGATGTCGGCAGTACGCTTGATGCGGATGTGGCGCATTTTCGTGCCATCGCCTTCGAGGAGGCCGCCCCGGTCTTCGAGCTGTGCGCCCTGGTAGAAGCCGAAGTTGATGTGGGTTTTCGCCGGCTGCAGATAGCAGACGAGCCCGTCATGTGAATAGCTCGGCTTCGACCATTTGATTTCTTCCACCATGTTCTCGGACGCTTCGAAGATCAATTCGCGCAATTTCCGCGCCGTTTCCTGTACCGGGCCGTCCAGTCCGTCGAAAAACGGATCGGCCAATGGATTGTGCAGCTGTTTCATCAAATCGCCCCTTTACTTCATTTTGGATGACACGACTAAAAACCGGACGGGTTGGTCCGTCAAGTTGAACCAATAATGCTTTTTCCGTGCATCGAACATCGTCGATTGCTGCGGCGCCAGTTCAGACTGCTTGCCGTCGACTTCGACCGTCAGGACGCCTTCTGTGACGAATAGAAACTCATAGCCGTTATGCGAAAAGGCGCTGCCTTTGTTCTCGCCGGGCTGCAGCGTCACCAGAATCGGCGAAAAATCCGCTTCCTGGATGCCTTCGGATAAATCCTTGTAATGGAAAAGCTCGAGGCGCCCCGCCCAATCGTCGTGTTCTGTGCTGCCGGAGAAAAACGCGCTTGGTGCGACATTCAGCGCATCCGCAATTTTCCGGAGCGATTCGAGCGTGACGCCCGACTTTCCGCGCTCGACCTGCGACAGGAAGCTGATGGAGACATCGGTCCGTTCGGCCAGTTCTTTCAGCGTCAGCTTGCGCTCTTTCCGAAGTTTTTTCAATGTGCTGGAGATAGGGCTTTCTGCCATAACCGGTTCCTCGCTTTTCTTTGCGGTATACCCTTATCTTAACGTTAAATAAAATCCATGCAAATGAAAAAATAGGCACATTTCCCGTATTGACAGAAAATTGATAAATGTCTAATATCGAAAACAGGAGTGAAAATTAAAGCCACACTTCAATTTTATTCGACAAGGGGGATTTGGGATGTCCAACAAACAAATGCGCCGCATTCTTATCGCGAGCCTGGTGGGAAGCTCGATCGAATGGTTCGATTACTTCCTGTACGGCACGATGGCGGCACTCGTCTTCAACCAGCTGTTCTTCGTCAACGAGGATCCGACGGTCGGCCTTTTATTAGCTTATGCATCATTTGCCTTATCATTTTTCATCCGTCCATTCGGCGGAATCGTATTCAGCCATATCGGCGACCGCATCGGCCGTAAAAAGACGCTCGTATTGACACTCAGCTTGATGGGATTTGCAACGTTCGCCATGGGGCTATTGCCGACTTACCAGGCAATCGGCGTTGCAGCACCAATCCTATTGATCACACTTCGCCTTATCCAGGGGTTGGGGATCGGCGGAGAATGGGGCGGCGCGCTCCTGCTTGCCACTGAATATGCACCGCCGGAACGCCGCGGCCTGTTCGGCAGCATTCCGCAGATGGGCGTTACCATCGGAATGGTCATGGGGACCTTGGCGCTGTGGATCATGACGCTTCTACCGGAAGCTTCGTTCATGACTTGGGGATGGCGCGTGCCGTTCGTCCTGAGCGCATTGCTCGTCGTGTTCGGCTTGTGGATCCGCAAAGGCATCGACGAGACGCCGGAATTCAAGCGCGTACAAGAAGCGGGCGAGATTCCGAAATTGCCAATCGTGGAAACGTTGAAATACCACTGGCGCGCTGTATTGATCACCATCGGCGCGAAAGTCGTGGAAACGGCGCCGTTTTACATTTTCAGTACGTTCGTCGTGTCCTACGCGACAGCGAATCTCGGCTTCACGCGTACGGCGACGCTGTCGGCAGTAATGATTGCGACCGTAGTCACGACCATCCTCATTCCGATCATGGGCCACCTGTCGGACAAGGTCGGCCGCAAGAAATTGTACATCGCCGGCACCGTGGCGATGGCGCTGTTCGCATTCCCGTATTTCTGGATGCTGCAGCAAGGGTCTGTCGCATTGCTGATCCTCGCAACCGTCATCGCACTTGGCGTCATCTGGGCGCCGATCACGGCTGTGCTCGGCACGATGTTCTCGGAGATCTTCGATGCGAAAGTCCGCTACACCGGCGTATCGCTTGGCTACCAGATCGGGGCGGCAGTCGCAGGAGGGACAGCACCGCTGGTTGCAACCGCGCTGCTTGCCCAGTTCAATAATTCCTACGTGCCGGTCGCGCTCTACATCATCTTCACGGCGCTTGTATCCTTGCTTGCCATCTGGGCGGTCAAAGACGTCAGCGCGAAGAATGCCACAACAAAAGTCCGGGCGCAGGAAAGCCGCGCTTGATCATTTAGGATTTCTTATTTGGACGCTTCGACAAGAAGGAAGTAATCAATAGATCCTCCACTTCAGGCGGACGCTTTCCGCGGGCTCGCGCCGAACTAACAAAGAACTTGTGCTCCTGCGCAAGCTCGTCGCAAATACTTGCCCTCGCAAGCTTCGGTCAAGCATTGACTAGCGTCCGAGTGGATTTCGGCACTTCGCTATCCCGCAGGTAAACCCGGTGCTCCTGCATCGCTGCGCTGCTTCGTCGCAAACAAGTCGGCCGAACTGCTTTCGGCCAACTTGCTCGCCGCCTTCCGTTGCGGACCCTGAAGCCAGCGGCTTGTGCCTTGTAGATTAAAGCAGGATCAGCGTCCTAATCTTATCTATTAGGTACAGGTGACGCTCCCGAGCGGGCTGGCCACGAGACTCCTGTGGGGACAGCTCGAGCTGAAGGCCCCGCAGGAACGCAGTGACGAGGAGACTGAAGCCGAGCCCACGGAAAGCGAAGTGGCCAGCCCGCTCGGGCTTAAATATCTCTTCTCATTCAACTTAGATTTTATTTACAGTCTCAAGCGGAAACCGCTGTTTCCGCTTTTATTTATTTTAGGAGGGAATTCATGCTCATCATCAATGAACAGCAGATTCAAAAAACGTATAAAATGGCGGATGCCATCCAGGACCTAAAAGCCATCCTTGCGGCGAACCTGCAAGGCAAGATCGACAATCCCCACCGTACCGTACTCGACTTCCCCGAACGGCAGGCTTCCGCCCTCTATATGCCAAGCGCTGACCGGGCCGGCCGCATTGCCGGCGTGAAAGTGGTGACGATTTTCCCGGAAAATCCGGCGCAAGGCAAACCGACGACGCAGGGCATGATATTGCTGACGGATGCGGACAACGGCGAACATGCCGCCTTGATGACGGCATCGTATTTGACCCGCCTGCGCACCGGGGCACTCAGCGCAATTGCGACAGACCGGTTGGCGCGCGCCGACAGCCGGACGTTGACTGTGATCGGCACGGGCGCGATGGCGTTCGAGCAGGTGCTCGGCGTGCTCGAAGTGCGCAGCATCGAACGGATCATCCTGGTCAACCGCACACCCGAAAAAGCGGAGGCGTTCGGCAGGAAACTGACGGCGTTCGGTGTTGCAGTGCCGTGGGAAGTGGAAACAGATGTCTCCAAGGCAGTCCGTGCAGCGGACATCATCTGCTGTGCAACCCGTTCGAACGAACCCGTATTTGCCGGAGCCGATCTGCAGCCGGGCACCCACATCAACGGCGTCGGATCGTATTTGCCAAGCATGCGCGAAGTGGATGAAGCGACACTGGCCAAAGCGGACAAAATTATTGTCGACGATCTGGAAGGCGTCAAGAACGAAGCGGGGGAATTGATCCACGGAGCGCAAAGCGGCGTCTGGTCGTTCGGCGATGTCCACGCGGAGCTTGCCGAGGTTGTAGAAGGGCAAAAGCCAGGGCGCGAAGAGGACAATGAAATTACGTTTTTCAAATCTGTCGGCGCAGCATTTTTCGATTTGGCTGTCGCCCAAGGCGTGTATGCAAAAGTGCGGGCAGACGGGACTGGAATAGAAGTGGAAATGTAGTAGGGCAGCCTGTCCAAGCGGGCTGCTCTTTTTACTTTTATTGTAATAATATGTAAATAAATTTAGGTCGAAAGTATTTAGGCTCTATGGTAAAATATAATAAATGCTATTGTAAATATTAGGCAATTGTTGTTGGGCTGGAAGGGCTGGAAATCACACTGGTACAGCAGTAGGAATGGGGAGCATGTGCATGCAAAAAGAACAAACAAGATATTCGCGTCTTGCGCATATAACAAAATTGATCAACACGAAATTGGAACTCAGGGAAGTGCTGGAGCACGTAACGGCGGCAATTTCAGAAGAGATTGTGCATTGCGACTCCGTCGGCATCTACTTGCCGGAAGAAAACGGTGATTTCCGCGGCTATGTCGGCAAACCGGAAATCATCAACGGGATGACGCTCGATATGCACGTCATCGACATGGAATACGATCTTCTGGCAAAAGAAGTGGTGGACACGAAAAAGTCTATCTATATCCCTGATACATCTAAAGACAGCCGCCCTGATCCGAGAGCCGTTGCCGGTTTCAAGATCAAATCTTTATTCGCATTGCCAATTATGTACGAAGATGAGCTGTTCGGCCTTGTGTTCCTTTTCGACTACGGCATTCCGATGGATTTGAAGGAGGAAGAAATCCAGACGGTCGAAGCGTATGTCAATATGGCAGGTGTGGCAATCCGCAACGCGACGAATTTGACGCGCAAGGAAAACCTGATTGCCGAGAAGCAGCTGCTGCTGGATTTGACGCGTGATCTGTCGATGTGCGCCACGATGCAGGAAGCGCTCGATATTTGCTTCTCGTATGTCGGGAAAGTGCTCAACAACCCGAACGTCGGCGTGCATTTGCTCGATCCTTTGCTCGACAAGCTGATCAAGCCGGCGAGCTTAAGCCGCGACAGCGACTGGACCGAAGAGCAATGGCTGGAAACGCATAAGAAGACGGACTTTGACCAGACGAATGATTTGGTGCTCCAGGAAGTGGTCCGGACGAAGAAGATGATCCTGATTCCGGATGTTTTCGCGGATTCACGCCCAAACCATGAAGTCTGCACCAATTTCGGCATCAAGGGGATGTTCATGATTCCGCTCGTCGCAATGGGGGAAGTGCTTGGCGCACTCGCCATCGTCGAATTGGAGAAAGAGGAGCTCCACTTCAAGGAAGCGGACATGCAGCTGGCCCAATCGATTGCAGATGCTGCCGCTTCGACTTTGTCGAATTTATTGTATATGGAAAAGCAGGAAATGCTGATTGAAGAACGGACTTCCGAAATCCGCATCAAAAACCAGGAACTTGAAAAAGTGGTGGCCGAGCTCGGCAGCCTGAGCCGGGAAAATGCGCTCATCCTGAACTCCGCCGGCGAAGGGATTTTCGGACTGGATCTGGCGGGCAGCATCACGTTCTGCAACCCAGCCTGCGAATCGATGCTCGGCTATGAGACCGGCGAGTTGATCGGTAAATCCTACCGGGTAATCTTTGACATCAAAGAGGCCCAGCGGGATGAGGCACCGCATTGCGAACCGAACCAGCACTTCATCAAGAAAAACGGTGAAAGCTTCCCGGTCGAATGCGTGATTTCGGCGATCAAGGAAGGCGACGAGTTTCTTGGAGAAGTGGTGACGTTCAAGGACATCACCGAACGGAACCAGCTGGAGAGCGAGATCAAGTACTTGGCGTATTACGACAGCTTGACCGATTTGCCGAACCGCGTGCTCCTGAACGACCGGCTGAACCAAGCGCTGAGTGAAGCGCGGGGCAAAAAGCAGCAAGTTGCAGTCCTCTATCTAGATCTGGACCGCTTCAAGCTGATCAACGACAGCCTTGGCCATAGCTACGGCGACATGCTGCTGCGTGAAGCGGCGGAGCGCCTGAAAGTGAGCATACCGCCGAACGCGGTCATCTCCCGTCAAGGCGGCGATGAGTTTACAATCATCCTGACCGGCGTCAAAAGCAAAAAGGATGTCCTGAACGTGCTTGAGCATGTCATGGGTGCGTTTGCGGCACCGTTCTTATTGAAGGAGAACGAAGTGTTCATCAAAACGAGCATCGGCATCAGCATGTTCCCGAAAGACGGCGATACAGCAGAAATGCTCATCAAGCATGCCGATGCGGCGATGTACAAATCGAAAGAAAAGTCGGGGACGTATTACCACTTTTTCGAAAGCGAAATGAACCACCGCAATATGGAGAGCATCAAACTGGAAAACGCGCTCTACAAAGCGCTTGACCAGGATGAGCTGGAAATCTATTATCAGCCGCAGATCGACAGCAAAACCGATACGATCATCGGAGCGGAAGCGCTGCTCCGCTGGAACCATCCGACCGAAGGCATGGTGTCGCCGGTGAATTTTATCCCGATTGCAGAAGAGACCGGCCTGATTGTGCCGATCGGCAAATGGGTGCTTGAGAATGCCTGCAAGCAATTGAAGGGATGGCAGCAGAACAATCCGGAGATGAGCGTGTCCGTCAATCTGTCCGGCCGCCAGTTTGAAGAAGACGACCTCGTGTCGATGATCAAGGGAATTCTCGAAGAGCAGGAGCTTGCGCCGGAATTCCTGCACATCGAGCTGACCGAGAACCAGATCATCAAAAACAGCAAAGTGACGATCAAAAAGATGAAGCAATTGAAAAAGCTGGGCGTCCACATTTCCATCGATGATTTCGGCACGGGCTATTCTTCGCTTGGCTACTTGAAGAACTTCCCGATCGATTTCCTGAAAATCGACCGGTCGTTCATCCAGGACATCATCACAGACGAGGACAACGCGGCAATCACCAATACGATCATCACGCTTGCCAAGAACTTGAATCTCCAGGTCATTGCCGAAGGCGTTGAAACGCTGGAGCAGCTGGAGTTTCTGAAGTCGAAGGACTGCTTTATCATGCAGGGCTATTATTTCAGCAGACCGGTTGTCGCTGAAGAACTTGCCAAGAAATACCTGAACTGAGCTGTTTAGGGTAAATTAAATTTTAAACTATTGATATTCCGCAAAACAGCTCCGCTTTGCTGCGGGCTTGCGCCGAGCTAACTCGGGCTAGATGCCCGAGTGGATCTCAGCACTTCGCTTTCCCGCGGCAGTCTCCGCTGTCTTGCTTCATATCAAGAAATATCTTAGCGCCGGCGCGTCCACGGGCTAAGCGAAGCGATAAGACGAGTGTTCTTCTCGGCTTATTGCGGAAGCCATGCCCAAAGCGGCCGAAGCGGTATATTAGATGACGATTTATAATTTAGGCTAATCTATCTTTAAAAAACAGGAGGAAAATTATGAAAGCCGTTCGTTCCGCATTAGAGTATTTAAAAGGGGTGGGTGTCACCCACGTGTTCGGGATTCCAGCAGGGTCGGTCAATGCATTTTTCGATGAATTGTATGACATGCCGGAAATCACGCCGGTCGTGACAAAACATGAAGGGGCAGCCGGCTATATGGCGGCGTCCTATGCGAGGTATTCGCGAGGCCTCAGCGTCTGCATCGGCAGCAGCGGCCCCGGCGGCACCAACCTGGTGACAGGTGCAGCCAACGCCATGCGCGAGCATTTGCCGGTCCTATTCATCACGGGCGCCGTGCCAGTGAGCACGATGGGCCTGAACGCATCCCAGGAACTCGATGCGGATCCGGTCTTCAAATCCGTCACGAAATATTCCGTCACGGTCACCGATGCCAATGAGCTTTTGAACGAATTTGTCAAAGCGACTGAAATCGCGTTGTCGGGCGTTCCCGGCCCGGTCCATATCGCGATGCCGATCGACGTGCAGCAAGGCCAAGTCGGCGACGTGAAAATCCCGGCGCCGAAAAAACGGGACGATATGATGCCTGACCTTGACGCGATCAAACGGGCAGCGAAAGAAATGGCCGCACGCGAAAGCGGCTATATCTTCGCCGGGCAAGGGGCGCGCAATTCGGTCGGGCAATTGATCGAACTGGCAGAACTCCTGGACTGGCCGATCATGGTATCGCCGCAGGGCAAAGGCATGATGAAATCAGACCACCCGCTGTTTGCGGGTATCTTCGGATTTGCCGGAAACGATTCCGCATCGAAGCTCATCAACGAAGGCGAAGGCAAAACGCTGCTCGTCATCGGATCGAGCCTCGGCGAAACCGCAACGAACAATTACAACGCCAATATGGCAAAAGACCGGTTCCTTGTGCAGATGGATTTTGACGCATCGGTGTTCAACCGCAAATACGAAGTCGATGTGCCGATTTTGGGCGACCTCCATCTGAGCCTGGCATTCCTGATCGAAGAGCTGAAAGCGCTCGGATTCACGAAAAAAGCGGAAGGGCCTGCTGAAGCGAATGAACCACAAGCGGATCTTACAGAATTCAGTACGAAAAACGTGCTCCTGAAAATGCAGGAACTCCTTCCAGCCAAGACGCGCTACACAATCGACATCGGCGAATTTATGGCTTATGTCATCCACCATATGGATGTGCTCGAGGAAGACACGTTCGACATCAACGTCCACTTCGGGGCGATGGGCAGCGGATTGAGTGCCGCGATCGGCTCGAAGTTCGCGGAGCCGGACCGTCCGGTTGTCGCCGTGACAGGCGACGGCTGCTTCTTCATGCACGGCATGGAAGTACTGACGGCGAAAGAATATAACTTGCCGGTGCTGTTCGTCGTCATGAACAACGCACGCCTTGGAATGGTCTACCATGGCCACTCGCTGCAATACAAACGCGTCCATGCGTCGTTCGAACAGGAGCCAATCAACATTGCAGCCATGGCGGCGGCGATGAACATCCCAAGCTTCCGTGTCGAATCGATGGATGAGTTGAACGGCAGCGTCCTTGAGCGCCTGACAAACATGAACGGCCCCGCTGTCCTCGAAATCGCGCTGGTCGACAACAACGTGCCGCCGATGGGCGACCGGGTGAAATTCCTGTCATCGTTCGGCAAATAAGAAAAGCGCAAGCGCCCGTGTAGATTCGACGGGCATAAGACGCACTGGCGAAGCGGCGTACTTTGCCGCACAGCCAGAGTGGCTTATGACCCTAGAATCTGGGCGCTGGAGTCTGGACAATAAGAAAAGCGCAAGCGCCCGTGTAGATTCGACGGGCATAAGACGCACTGGCGAAGCGGCGTACTTTGCCGCACAGCCAGAGTGGCTTATGACCCTAGAATCTGGGCGCTGGAGTCTGGACAATAAGAAAAGCGCAAGCGCCCGTGTAGATTCGACGGGCATAAGACGCACTGGCGAAGCGGCGTACTTTGCCGCACAGCCAGAGTGGCTTATGACCCAGAGTCTGGGCGCTGAAGTCTGGACAATAAGAAAAGCGCAAGCGCCCGTATAGATTCGACGGGCATAAGACGTACTGGCGAAGCGGCGTACTTTGCCGCACAGCCAGAGTGGCTTATGACCCTAGAGTCTGGGCGCTGGAGTCTGGACAATAAATAAAATGAAAACTCCCTTTTCCGGGTGATCCGGAAAAGGGAGTTTTTTTGATGATGCGCCAAGAAGCTGTTTGGCAGAGGTCAGATATGCGAAAAATAGCGGTCGGTGACTTCGTTGATCGAACCGATCGTCTTGCCTTTGAAAGCGTCCGGAACCGAGACGCCTTCCGGATTGCTGTAATAATAGGCGCCAATCGCCTCATTAAAGCGATAGCCTAGTGCAGACAAGCGGGACGCCAATGGTTCCGGCAGGCTATCGCTTCCTGTTTGCTCGGCAAAGTAGGCTGTCGGGATGACTTTGACGTCGATGTCTTCCCGGCCGGTATGGATCGCAAAAAGGTCCTTGTCTTTTTTGGCGATCCATTGCCCTTTGGTGAACAGGCTGATGCGCGTCCGGGAGAGGGCCGCGATGCCTTCAAGATTCGTACCGAACAGCTGGTTCATCATCTTCCGGATCACCGGCCCGTCCAAGGGTTCAGTACATTGCTGCAAATACAGATCAATAGCGGCAATCGAAGGATCGGGAATGCCTTTTACCAACGGTGCGACTTCCTTATGCAGAACCGGCACGACGCAATAGTCGATGCCGTAAACATCAAGCACGGCCTGGCAGATCGCTTTGCCTTCCAGCCGGTCCTTCAATGCCTCGATCCGTTCATCCATCACGGCAACCTTGTCGGCAATCGCCGGAATTTGGTGCTCGGCAGGGGCCACTCTTTCCATAAAACATTTCCTCCTAAGGCCGCAACGGACATTGTGCGAAGTTTTCAATATATTAAGATTATATATCAAGGCTATTGGAAAAAATACCATTATTTTGTAAAGGTGTGAAAAGTGTTTTATTAGCAGGGCAACGATCCTTTCGTCGTTCCAAAAGGGCTTTTTCAACCATCCTTAAGCTTCTTTCAATGGTAGGCAAGGCCTTTTCTTCAATAATGGCCACTCCTTCCTCATTCTGCAGGGAAGCCTGCTGAAATCCCATGCATCATCTTTATAGAAAAAGGGTAAGAACAACACAAGGAGGGGACACCAATGGCATTCGATTACGATTTGGATTATGAAAACCTGGACCTGCGGAAACAGCCTGAACTTTACCGCGTCGGCAAGGGCGAACAGGGCGTGCTCCTGGTTGAACCGTATAAAAGCGAAATCCTGCCGCATTGGCGCTTCAAGACGCCGGAAATCGCACAGCAATCGTGCGATAAAATTTCGGAGATGTTCGAGGAATACCGCAAGCAGGATGATTTTGTCGGCATGGACATGGCGCGCAAATTTATCCAGATGGGCTATACGCGGGCACGCCGCTACACCAATTACAAAGGCGGCCGCAAGTACAACGAAGACGGCACGATCAAGGAGCGCCAGATTGATCCGGTGAAGGCGGAATCGGCCGCCATCTTCAAAAAGCGCTGGGACGAAATCCGGGAAGACGATGATTATCTGCGGCGCAAGAAAGAGCATCAGAAGAAATACGGATGAGCGGGTGCTGCGGCGCCTCTTTTTTTCGCCATAAAAAGTTTGGGAATAAAACCCTGCGGGCGTTTCGGCGCGTCTCCCCTTTCTGTTATAATGGAGCGGAATGATTTTTGGGAGCCTGAAAGAAGCAATCTACATAAAAGTGCAACTTCCTATCCAAAAAAACGTATTTATTATAGCGGCATTTTTTCGGCCAGAGCTCTCACTGTGGAAAGTAGGATGAAAACGAATGGAATGGATGGATTTATTGAAAGCCCTCATTTTGGGGTTTGTCGAAGGGATGACCGAGTTTGCGCCCGTGTCATCAACCGGCCACTTGATCATCGTCGATGATATGTGGCTGAAATCGCAGGAGTTTCTCGGGAAATACCCGGCGAACACGTTCAAGATCGTCATCCAGCTCGGATCGATTTTAGCGGTCGTTGTCGTGTTCTGGAAACGCCTGTTCAGCCTTGTCGGTTTATACAAAATCGAAGGCCAGGAAACAAATAAAAACTTCAACTTGCTGCACGTCATCGTCGGCATGCTGCCGGCGGTCGTCCTTGGATTCGCGTTCAAGGATCTGATTGATGACCATTTGTTCGGCGTCGAGACCGTCATTTATGCGCTTGTCGCAGGAGCGATCCTGATGATCGCTGCCGATAAATTCGGACCGCAGCACCCGAAAGTCAACAGCTTGGATGAAATCACCTATGTGCAGGCGTTCAAAGTCGGCCTCGTCCAGTGCTTGTCGCTATGGCCGGGCTTCTCGCGTTCAGGCGCCACAATTTCAGGCGGTGTGCTGTTCGGCATGAGCCACCGCACCGCAGCGGACTTCACATTCATTATGGCAGTCCCGATCATGATCGGTGCGAGCCTTGTGTCGGTCCTGAAAAACCTGGACACGCTGTCGATGGATTACCTGTCATTCTACGCGGTCGGATTCATCAGCGCATTCATCTTCGCGCTCATCTCGATCCGCTTCTTCCTGAAGCTGATTGCGAAAGTGAAACTGACGCCGTTTGCGATTTACCGTATCATCTTGGCGGCTATTCTAGCAGCTATCGTCTATTTATAAAAAGCGGAAAATGCACTGCCCAAGCGGCGGTGCATTTTTTATTTGGAATTGGAACAAATGCAAGGATACTGGGTATAATAGCAGAATAAGGAAACAATTGGGGAGGCGCGCCGATGGAGTGGTATTTGGAGAATGTCTATGAGATAAAAGCGCAGGCGCCGTATACGTTCTATGTTCCGAGCAAAGAAGTGATCGGCCGGCTGAAAAGGGGCGACATCGTCAAGCTGATTTTCTCGGCGCCCGAAGGAAAAGACGGCTTTGCGGGCGAACGCATGTGGGTGGAAATCACGGAACGAACAGGAGATGACTTCAAAGGCGTGCTGGCAAATGAACCTTTTATTGTTGAAAGCTTAGAAGTGGGGGATGAAATCACATTCGCGGTGGAACACGTCTGCGATACCGAATATGAAGATCCGGATGCCGAGGACCTCGACGCCTATTTCGACACGAAAATCCTTGTCAGCAACGATGTCCTCGAACGGGAAGAATTCAACTTCATGCTTAGGGATCATGCGGATGAACCGGAGGATTCCGGTTGGACGGTCATGAGCGGCTTCGAAGACGACGAAGCGCTGAACAATCCGGAAGAATACCAGTACATCTCTATCGGCAAAGTCCTGAACATCGATGCCTCGATCCTGGCATTTATTCAGGATGAACCGCTTTGCGCCTATGAACGGAACGAAGAAGGGGCGTTTATTAAAATCGAGGATTACGATTGGGATGCCTATTTGAACGAATAAATGCACACATCCTGAACCTTTCGGCTGAAAGGGCGTCAAAATGAATAGACAAAGAAAGAAACGGGGAGATTCGATGGCAAAGAAAGCAGTTCTAGCAGGCGGTACCGGATTTATCGGCCAGTATTTCAAGGAGCGTCTGACGGATGCAGGGTATGACGTCCACATCATTTCACGGCAGAACACCGAGATCATGTGGAAAGACCACCACGGCATCGTTGCTGCGCTCGAAGGCGCGGATATGCTCGTCAACCTGGCAGGAAAATCGGTCAACTGCCGCTATAACGAGGCGAATAAAAAAGAGATCCTGACGTCGCGCACCGATACGACCAAAGCGCTCGGCAAGGCGCTGCTCGCCTGCGATCAGCCGCCGCCGCTCTGGATCAACGCGAGTACGGCAACCATTTACCGCCATGCGGAAGACCAGCCGATGACCGAAGAAGGCGGCGACATGGGTGAAGGCTTCTCTGTCGAAGTCGGCCAGGCATGGGAAGCTGCGTTCTTCAGCTTCAAGCTGCCGAAGACGCGCCAAGCGGCCCTCCGCATCGCCATCGTCCTCGGGGACGGCGGCGTCATGGAGCCATACAAGAACATGGTCCGGTTCGGCCTGGGCGGCAAGCAAGGAAACGGCAAGCAGATGTTCAGCTGGATCCACATCGAGGACCTGTACCGCATGGTGCTGTTCATCAAGGACCATGACGAATTGAGCGGCGTCTTCAATGCGTCGGCCCCGAATCCGGTGACCAATGACGAACTCATGCAGGCGATGCGAAAAGCGATGAACCGTAAACTCGGGCTGCCGGCAGCAAAGTGGATGCTCAAGGCGGGCGCCGTTGCGCTTGGCACCGAGACCGAACTGATCCTGAAAAGCCGCTGGGTGCTGCCGGAACGGATCGAGCGTGCAGGATTCAAGTTCACTTATGAAACGCTTGATGACGCACTGGCGGAAATCTTGCAGAAATGAACACAAAATAGAGCTTGTCCAAAAAGTCTAAAACTGAAGACAAAAGGAGAAAAAGTCTCACTTTTTCTCCTTTTGTCTTTTACTTATTCTATAAACGGCTGATGGGAATGGAGGCGGCGAGCAAGTTGGCCGAAGGGAGTTCGGCCGACTTGTTTGCGACGAAGCAGCGAAGCGATGCAACGCCCTTTCATGTCTCGAAGCTAGCGCAGCGACGGTTTTTCATGCACCGAAGCTAGCGTAGCGATGCAGGTGCAATGCAGAGACAGGAGCACCGGTTTTGCCAGCGGGCCAGCGAAGTGCCGAAATCCACTCGGACACCAGTCAATGCTTGACCGAAGCTTGCGAGGGCAAGTATTTGCGACGAGCTTGCGCAGGAGCACAGGTTCTTAGTTAGTTCGGCGCGAGCCCGCAAAAAGCGTCCGCCGCAATGAACAGCAGCCCTACTAGGATAGCCCCTTTTTCAATGGCGGGAGAAGTCCAAGGCTTCGGCAATCCATCCCGACAGCTCTTCGTCCACTTCATCGATCTTTGAAATGATGACGTGATTCGTCCAACGCCCTGGCCGGATCTGGGTAGCCTCAGCTATTCTGGCGCCTTCGAGCGGATAGCCGAGCCACAATGTCAGAACCAGATAATGTTCCGGGCGCCCTTTGATTTTTCGGGGCGGAAGCCAGGCGGCGGAAAATACCCGGGCATCGATGAACGAAATCTGGCTTTTCCGGACTTCCACCCGGGTTTGCGGCGCGAGGGCTGAAATGCGGTCTTTTATACGTGCGTATATTGGAAGAACAACGGGCACAGCTGCAAAGAAATCGCGTTCTTCAGGATCCATACATGGCCTCCTTTTTAATGCTAGGGGGGTTGTGCTATTCCCCTAACTTCATTTTCATCCCTTCATGCGTCGCCTTGAACCCCAGGCCTTCATAAAACCGCAAGGCATCGGGGCGCTGCTTGTCAGTTGTCAGCTGGACCAGCTGGCAGCCGCGCGCTTTTGCGCGTTCGATGCCGTAGCGGATCAATTCGCTGCCGACTCCTTGGCCACGCACCGACGAACATGTCCGGACGCCTTCGATGGTCATGCGCCATGAACCTTGATGCGTCAAATACGGGGTGAATGTCAGCTGAGCGACGCCGATGATGCGGCCGTCCCGGCAAGCGACGGTCAATTCGTTGTTAGGATCGGCATCGATCGCCCGGAAAGCTTCCATGTAACTTTCCGGCAGCGGATCTTCAAAGCGTTCGCGCTGGCTGCCGAGCACATCGTCTGCAAGCATCTCTACGATCCGCCCGACATCTCCGGCTTCAGCTTCTCTGAATGTGATTTCCATTTTGCCACCTCCCTGATGAATCCATCATAGCGAAAGGAAGCCCATAAGTTAATTCGAAATAAAAGAAGAGACTCTATAAGATTTCCTTATGTGTTATACGTATGGGCTGGTTTTCATATTTCAACGAGCTTTTCACCCGCTTCAGCTGGGCAACAATGATGACTGATATGATGACGAGCAGGAACCATGAACTGATTTTGCCGATATGGACAAGCGACCACGCCGCTTCCTGGTTCGGGTACTGCCAGGCGCCAAGAAAAGTTGTAATGTTCTCCGCAATCCAGATGAAGAAGCCGATCAAAAGGAAAGAAACCATCATCGGCATCTTGAAGGTTTTATTGTCAATGCGGAACGTGACGATCGTGCGGAAGAAGATCAGCACCAGCAAAACCTTCAATCCCCAGCGGACGTCGTACGTGAAATGGTGCGTGAAAAAGTTTGCGTAGATCAGGATGCTGATGGCAATGCTGTAGAACGGCTTCGGCCAGTCATACATTTGCAGGTCGAAACGCCGCCATGCCTGGCAGATATAGCTCGCGACACTGGCGTACATGAAACCGCTGTAGAGCGGCACCCCGAAAAACTTGCTGTAGGCTTCTTCCGGATATGCCCATGACCCCATATGGACTTTGAACAATTCTAGCCCGAGCCCGATCGCGTGGAACACACAAATGACTTTGAACTCATCCCGGGTCTCGAATTTTGATGTCAGCATGAACACCTGTGCCAGGATGCACACCAGCAGAATAAAATCATAGCGGGGCAAATACGGGATGTCGATAAACTTTGATACGGCCAGCGCAGCGAAAATGATGACAGGGAAAATACACGATAGGGCTTGCCGGTATCCGAAAAGCAAAAAAGATTTCATTACGCACCGCCTCCCAAGATCTTGCTTTTGAAATTGGACGCTGTGTGCATTCCGGAAGTTGCTTTTAACTAGGGGAGATTCCAGAAAAACGGGTATAGAAGCTTAGAACTCGAATCAAGAAGGAGGAGAAGGAATGCCGACATTCAATGCAAACGGTATCGAACTGTATTACGAAGAACAAGGGGAAGGCGCGCCGCTGATCCTGCTGCACGGGCTCGGCGCGAACCGCGCCATGTTCAAGCGGGAAATGGATCATTGGGGCGCATCCTACCGGGTCATCGGGCTGGATTCGCGCGGGCACGGCCGTTCGGACAAGCCGGCGGAATTCACGCTGAACGACCACATCGAGGACACCGTCGCGCTGCTCGATCATCTGGGCATCCAAAAAGCCCATGTATTGGGTGTTTCGATGGGCAGCTATATCGCACAAGGCATCGCGCTCGCCCACCCCGACCGCGTGGAAAAATTGGTGCTCGTCGTCTCCAAAGCGCACGGCAAAACATCTTCCACCCAGGAAATGATCGAGCAGCACGCGGAAGAATTGAAAGGCGTCGACGAACAGCAATATCCCGACATCCTTTTCAAGTACATGTTCCATGACCAGGAAGCCGTCAAGGAATGGCAGGAAGAGCTTTGGCAGACCGAACAGGAATTGTCGCTCGCGGAAATGGCGGCAGCCAACAAAGCGCTTGCCGGATTTGATTTCCGGGCAGCATTGCCGACCGTCGCAGCAGAAACATTGGTGATCAGCGGCACGTACGACGGGCTGAATCCGCCCGAGCGCGGAAAGGAGCTGGCCTCCTTGATTCCGAACGCCCGCTTCACCGAATTCGAGAACTCGGGGCATGCCCCGAACGCGGAAGAACCGGAGCGCTTCATGGAAACCGTACAGGAATTCTTGGAAGGGTGATAAAGGGCCAAGTGGGAATTCAGGAGGTTTAAGTGGGAACTCAAAGGTCCCAAGTGGGAACTCGGGCATTCCAAGTAGGAACTCGCCGCCAAACTCCAAAAAGAAGAAAACCGCCAAAAGCTTGGAGAAAATCTCCAAGCTTTTATTCATGACAAAAAATTATGGCACACGAAACAATCTTAATAAAAACATCCGCCAAAATAGCCTGGAATGTTCTCTGAAAAACCTAAATTATTAGTCTATTTGTATTATGGAAGTCCTCCTATTCTTCAATTATTATTAGTATTAGTCCATATTTATACAAATACTACTATAAATGGAGGAGAACGAATGAAAAAAGCAGTAAGCGGTTTATTGGCGGTCAGCATGCTGGCGACAGCCCCGTGGTCTTCGGTCCTCGCAGAGTCCCCGAAAACCACCTATGTCAACGCATTGGAAGAACAAGACGGCAGCAAATTCAACTCCGAGAACTACGACTTCCTGAAATTCTCGAAAGTCGGAGCAGAACTCGAGCGCATCAATAAAGCATCCAACCGCATCAAAGTGGAGATCCAAGGCGAATCGGCAGACGGCCATCCGTTGTATGTCGTAACCATTGCCGACCCGAAAACCGGCGGCAAATTCGGCCACAACAAGGCACTTCGCAAGCAGATGTTCAAAAATCCTGGAAAAGCCCAGGAATGGATCGCCCAGAATCCTGATTTCAAAGTGCCGATCATGATCAACGGCTCGATCCACGGCACGGAATTTGTCGGCAGCGACGCGGTCATGCAATTGATCGAACGTTTCGCAACAGACAACGACGTGCAGACCAAAGAAATCCTCGAGAACAACATCCTGGTCTTCAACGTCGTGGCGAATCCGGACGGCCGCGTCGATGCGACCCGTTTCAACGGCGAAGGCATCGACTTGAACCGGGACTTTATCACCCAGTCGCAGCCGGAAACCGAGCACACGGTCGATCTGATCACCGAATGGAATCCGATGGTCTTTTTGGACACGCATGGCTACGTGAAAAACTACGCGCCGAACAAGCAGGGCTTGATCGAGCCGTGTACGCCGCCGCATAACCCGAACTACGAGTACGACCTGTACAATAAATGGGCATACGGACAAGCGGAAGCGATGGAAGCGGAAATTATGAGCAATAAAGGCGAGTACGAAGGGTCGCTCTACCAGAACATGACGGGCACCTACGTGCCGCAGCGCGACGACGCAGCCGGCTGGGACGATTATCCGCCGATCTTCACACCGATGTACGCCATGTACCACGGGGCTTACGGCCACACACTTGAAGCGCCGACCAATGACGAAGACGGCGTGAAGTGGATGTACGACGCCGTCATGGGCGCATTGCAGTACGCGACGGACAATAAAGAAGAGATGATCGCCGATCAGATCGAGATCTTCAAGCGCGGCATCAACTTCGACCATCCGTTCCATGCAGACGGCTTCTTCCCGGAAGCTTACGTGCTGCCGGTCGATGAGGAAGATCCGACGGTGACGGAAAAAGCGGTCAATCACCTGATCCAGAATGACATCGAAGTGGTGAAAGCGTCCAAAGACTTCACAGCGGACGGGAAGACTTATGCCAAGGGTTCGTATATCGTGAAGATGGACCAGGCGAAAGCGGGCCTTGCGAACACGATGCTGTGGGACGGCGAAGACATCACGGATGATACGCCATCGATGTACGATATTTCCGCATGGAGCCTGCCGGAACTTTGGGGCTTCCAGGCCGACCCGATCAACAAGGCATTTGACGCAACGGCAGCAAAAGTCAGCGAAGTGAAAGGCCAAGGTTCCGTTACTGGAAAAGGGCCATTCGTCATCCCGAATTCATCTGTCAAAGCGGTGGAATTGGTGAACACGCTTCTTGCGCAAGGCGTTGCGGTAAAACGCAGCGAAACGGGCGACTTCTATGTGGAAGCGCCGGCCAATAAAATTGCGGCAGCGGTCAAAGCATCCGGCCTCCAGGTAAAGAGCGGAACGGTCCCTGCAGATGCAGAAGCGATTTCTGCAGTGAAAGTCGCCATTCTTGAAGACGGCGGCATGGGCAAAGTCCAATCGCATGCCGGCATGAATTTGGCGCTTGAACGCCTCGGCTTTGACGTAACCGAACTTTCGCCGGTCGAAGTGGCGGAAGCAGGGCTCGCCGGTTTTGATGCGTTCATTTACAACGGCTCGGAAGGCTTGATCTCCACCAACTTGAGCGCTGCGAACAAAGAGTTCGGCTTCCAAAACGCTGAGCAGCTCGCGAAGTTCAAAGCGAATATCAATGCATTCATCGCAGACGGCGGCAAATACATCGCAGCCGGCGCGGGCGCATCGCGTGCAACGAAAACACTCGGCTTGACGACAGCGACAATCAACACGGGCGGCAGCAACAGCAACGGCATCGTGTCGGTTGATTACGACGGCACGGGCATCACGGCAGGCTACGGCCAGGACGACATCGGCTTCGTCTACCGCCCGGCTTGGTACACGGGCGTTGACGCTGAGGAAGTAGAAGCGTCATTCGATGACAGCGACTTCTTCATGGCGGGCCATTGGAAAGGCAGCGAAGCCGCATCAGGACAGCCGGTCATCGTCCGTGAAAATGATAAGGACGTTACGTTGATTGGCATGGAGCCAGGATTCCGCGACCATACGGATTACTTGTTCCGCCTCGTATCCAACGCGATCTTCACAAAATAAACACCTATAGAGAGCAGCTGCGCTACACCGGCTGCTCTTTTTCCATTGCATGAGCCCAAGAAGAGACTAATCGAGCAGCAAAGGAGCGGATTCAACATGGCGGACGAAAAAATGGACCGGATCGAAAGGGCGGCTTTGGCGCGCTACCAGAAACTTCAGCAGGACCGGAAAAGGGAAGCCGCAGCGGCAGCGGGCCCGGAAACGATGGATGTCCGCAGAAGCGTGATCAATCCCCACGACAGCCTGGCGGCAGAGCGCATCATCCACCGGAGCGACTTGTTCCCGATTGCGTATCTTGAAGCCGGCTTGATTGCCGCCAAATCGGTGTGCCGCATTTCGCTGCGGAACCACCAGGGCCAGATCAAAGGCTACGGCACCGGATTTTTGATTTCCCCGTCGCTGATTTTGACGAACAACCATGTCGTCGATTCGTACGACACTGCGCTGAATGCAGTAGCGGAATTCAATTACGAAGACGACGTGAACTTCATGCCGCGCACCATCGTGCCGTTCCGTCTCGAACCGGAGCGGTTGTTCATCACTGATGAAGCACTGGATTTCTCAGTCATTGCGGTGCAGGAGAAAGGGCTGAGCGGCGCGCGTGTTTCGGATTTCGGTTACTTGCCGCTGCTTCCGATGCCGGGCAAGATTCTTGAAGGCGAATACGTCTCCATCATCCAGCATCCGAAAGGCGGACCGAAAGCCGTGACGGTCCGGGAAAACGAAGTGAAATTCCTGTCGGACCATTTTGTCCATTACGCGAGCGACACCGAGCCGGGCTCCTCCGGCTCGCCGGTCTTCAACGACCAGTGGATCGTCTCGGCGCTTCACCACGCGGGCGTTCCGGATCCGGCCGACCCGACAAAATGGATTGCCAATGAAGGCATCCGGATCAGTTCGATCCTCCACCATTTGCATGGCGAACGCGGCAAGCTTGACGCAGCTGGCGCGTCGCTACTTGACGGCGTGCTGCCCGAAGCGCCGATTCCCGACAGTCCTGCGGCGCCGATCGAGGTCGGGGAACTGGCAGCCGACTGGTACAATGACGCCGGAGGTTACGACCCGGCATTTCTGGGCGAAGGGCTGAACGTGCCGCTCCCGCCGGTGAAAGATGCGGCGGACGTCGCCGAAACGCTCGACGGTGGAAAGGAGCTCGACTATACACATTTTTCCATCGTCATGAGCCGGTCGCGGCGCCTCGCGTATTATTCAGCCGTGAACATCGACGGCAGCCAATTGGTCGAAGTGAAGCGTTCGAACGACAAATGGTATTTCGACCCGCGCATGGCCCGGGAATTCCAGAGCGGACCGGAGCTGTATGCCAGGAATGACCTGGACCGCGGCCATCTGACCAGAAGGCAGGATCCGAACTGGGGGAGGGACGCTGTCCAGGCGAATGCCCATACGTTCCATTTCACGAATAGCGCTCCGCAGCACAAAGGACTTAACCAGAAGACGTGGCTGAGCCTCGAGGATTACATCCTGGAAAACGCCGGAGCAAACGGCTTCAAAGTAAATGTCTTCACCGGTCCGGTTTTCCGGGACGACGATGTCGTGTACCGGGGCGAATTCCGGATCCCGGCGGAATTCTGGAAAGTGGCGGTCATGGCCAAAGAAGGCGGCGCGCTGTCGGCGACGGCGTACTTGCTGACGCAGCGCGATTTGATCGGCGATTTGGAATTCGCCTACGGACCGTTTCAGACGTTCCAGGTGCCGTTGGCGCTGCTCGACGAACTCGCCGGCATCGATTGGAGCGCGCTGCAGCCGCACGACCCGCTGGCAAATGTGGAAGGGGCTGGCGCGCGGCTGATTGCCGGACGGGGGGACATCCGCCTGTAAAAGGCCAAACATAAAACGAGAGCAGTTCCGGAAAACCGGCTGCTCTCGTTTTGTGGTTCGCCTTATTCTTCATTTTCAAGTTCTTCAATCAGCCGCTTCATCTCGGCGATTTCCTTTTTCTGCGCTTCGATGATGCTGTCCGCCAATTCACGCACACGCGGGTCGCTGATATCCGCCCGTTCGCTCGTCAGGATGGCAATCGAATGATGGGGGATCATGGCTGACATCCAGCCTTTGTCTTCGATCAGCACCTGGCTGCGCACAAGGTACAATGACAATGCGAATACCAGGGTACTCGCGGCAAGTATCGCGGCGTTCACCTTTTTATTCTCATACATTTTCCACATGAACAGCAGCATGACGATGGCCATGACGGACCCCATAATCAGTGCCATGTATATCCGCGTCTCGCTGAACGTGACATGGTCGAATTGGAAAACGTTCAAAAACATCAGCCAATACATGATGAATGTGGAGGTTCCGATCATGATGCCGAATCGGATGTAATTCTTCATCGGTTTCAACTCCTCGTATCGATTTTTTTCGTCCATACTCTACCCTTCCCAATGGGTTTGCAGTTTCTGTGCAGAAATGGGGGAAATGCGTTTTTTTCAAGAATTTCTTTGGCAGGTGCATGATTGGGCAGCCAGATAAGTGGAGATATGGTTCGAACTGCTTTACGATAACGTTAACCAATCACTTATTAAGAGAGGATTTTGACAATGTTCTCAACCGTTTTAATAGGGTTGGCGTTGGTTTTCATGGCGGCGAATCTGGTTCATTTTTTTGCTGGGCATCGGTATGAAAGAAGTTACTTTCAATCGTCATTGTTCCAAAAGCTTTTTTTGCCATGACAGGCATTACGATCGGCTTTGCTGTGCTGTATTATGCATTAGGGCTGGATGCGCCAGTGCTTCGGTTGAATGACGAAGATGGCAGAGAAAGTGAGGGCAGCTTTTGGGAGTACTTGTACTTCAGCGGGGTCACGATGCTTTCGGTCGGTTATGGCGACTTGGTTCCGGTCGGTCCAGCCCGGTTCTTCGCTATTCTGCAGGCCGGAATTGGGTTGCTGCTGCCAACCGCTTTTTTTGTCCACGTTCTTCATGAGCGGCCAGGCAATGCCGCATCCGACCGCGGCAGAGGTGAAAAAGAAGGGCAAGGGAATTATAGCGATAAGCGGGATAAGGACGACTGGGACGATGAAGAAACGGAAAGGGCGGACAGAAAATAACCTGAAAAGAGGAACCCGGCGAAGGGTGTTGCGCTCCTTCGCCGGATTCCTCTTGTCTAGGACTTCCCGTTCTCTTTGGTCAAGCTTTGCAGCACGCTGCCCATCCATTTTTTCTTCTTCAGGTAGAAATACAGGAGAAGCGTCGAAAAGGCGATGACGGTGAGCGCGGCCGCATAGCCGTACTTCCATTTGAGTTCGGGCATGTTCTCGAAGTTCATCCCCCAAAGCGCGCCCCACGCTGCGATTGGCGTAAACATTACGGTAATGATCGTCAAAGTCTTGACGATTTCATTTCCGCGGTAGGAGACAATTACGGTTTCGAGATCGACGATTTCCCGGATTTCCGTATCGTATTCCTGGATGATGTCGCGGCACCGCGTGATCCGTCTGGAAGTGCGCTGGTGATGCTTCCCTTCGGTGAAAATCTCTCCGAACACTTCCGGGACGGCATCCCGGATTTCGATGATCGGAATCATGAGGTTTTTCCATACCAGCACTTCGTGGCGCTGGCCCATGATATTGTCGAGCACCTGCTTATCGTTTTTGATTTTGATGCGCCACAATAATTCATGCATGCGGTCCTCAAACTCGTCGATGTCCTGCAGGAACGAAGCGACAACTTCGCCGAGCAGGATCATGAACCCTTCGATGGCATTCTCAGCGCTTTCCATTTTATCGATCAATTGCCGCTCGTTTATATTGTACAGAAGCGAGTACTCGATTTTATTGGTGATGAGGGTCTCGCCCTCCAAATAATAATGCAGGATGCTTTGGTTTTTATGCTCTTCGATGTCTTGGTGGTAAATGATCGACCCCCACATCGATTCATCGCCTTCCACTGCAGTGTCCATATAGAGGCTGCTCGTGCGATTCGCTTTCAACGATTCATGCCAATAGGTTTCGCTCTCCAGCTTGCTGTAGAGGGAAAGGGAATTCCGCTCTTCGATTTCATCCAGAATGATCCACTTCCATTTACCCCCGTAAAATGACCGGTTTTCCAATGTCCCATCGCCTCCTTGTACACTTGCTGAACCTCTCCCTATTAAGAAAAGATGGTTCCGGCAAGGCGCCTTCAAGCACATTTTACTTTTGCTTCAGGCATCCGCCTTTTCTTCCCCCATACCTCTTTCCCCGCTGGATTAAACAAAACGGAAAACTTTCCGGAAACCCGGTAAATTTGCTGCCTGCAGGAAGGGCGGCGTGTGAAAAGAAACGAATAGGCAAGGAGCAAACCGGGTAAAGAAAGGGGCAAGGGATTCGAGAGGAGGGGATACTATCTTTGACGACGGAGGGATATCCTTTCAATGGTGGAATACAATCAGCAACTTTATATTCATGTTGAATATCGTGCTGGCTTTTTTTATTTTATTCAAAGAGCGGAAGCGGGCTTCTTCGCTGTGGGCCTGGATACTGCTCCTGATTTTCCTGCCGGTGGTCGGCTTCCTTTTGTATCTGCTGTTCGGCCAGCCGCATAATAAAACAAAAGGCCGAAACGCGAATGCATACGCCAATCCGGAACTCGAAGCGCGCGCCGAAGGGCAGCTCGAAGCGCTGGAGAGCGGGACGTTTACCGGACAGGGCCGGCTCCCTAAGGATTTGCAGGGGCTTATCAAGATGCAGTTGAAAACGAATACGGCGCCGCTTTCGACGGACAACCGCCTGCAGATCTTCAACGACGGGGAGCGGAAGTTCGACGCGCTGTTCGAAGACATCAAACGGGCAGAAGACCACGTCCACCTGGAATATTATATTTTGAAGAACGACGGCATCGGCAACCGGCTGATGGAGCTCCTTGCCGAGAAAGCGAAAGAAGGCGTGAAGGTCCTGTTCCTTTACGACGATATCGGCTCGAATGCTTTGCCGCGGGACTTTTTTGAAGCTTTCACCGAAGCGGGCGGCAGGGCATCAGCGTCGCTCCCTTCGCGGCTGCCGTGGTTCAATCCGCGGATCAATTACCGGAACCACCGGAAAATCGCCGTCATCGACGGAGCGGTCGGGTATATCGGCGGCTTTAACGTCGGGGATGAATACCTTGGCGAACAAGTGGAGATGGGCTATTGGCGGGATACCCATCTGCGGATTGCGGGTAGCGCCGTCCATTCGATGCAGCATATTTTCCTGAAGGACTGGAACGAAGCATCCGTAAGCCATCCCGTCCGCTATAGCCAGGCGTATTTCCCGGAAACCGGTGGGGAGCACGGGGCGGCAGTCCAGCTGGTGGCGAGCGGCCCGGACGAGCCCGACGACCAGATCAAATACGGCTTATTGAAGCTCATTGCAAGTGCACAATCGACGATCCGCATCCAGACGCCGTACTTTATCCCGGACGAGTCCATATTGGACGCCATCCGCGTCGCCGCGCTCAGCGGCATTGATGTGGCTGTCATGATCCCAGGGAAGTCCGACCATCTTTTCGTCCACGATGCCAGTCTGTCGTTCCTCGAGGAATTGATAGATGCGGGCGTGCGGGCCTACCGCTACAAGAATGGTTTTTTGCATGCGAAAACGATGACGGTCGACGGCAAGGCGCTGTCGGTCGGATCCGCCAATCTGGACACGCGCAGCTTTTCCTTGAACTACGAAGCGAATACGTTCATCTACGATGAGGCCACCGCTTTGGAAATGGACCACATTTTTGCACAAGACGTGAAGTTGTCGCAACGCGTAACAAAGGAAATGTTCGACGCACGCACGCCGTTCGAGCGCGGCAAGCAGCGGCTGGCGCGGCTGTTCGCGCCGATTCTGTAAGGAATTCTTTTGAGGGGGATGGGGCTTCTGTATACGGGAAAGAGGACAGATGTTCCTGTTTTATGTATAATGAATCTACTGAAAGTGACGCCATACTTTATTAAAGGGATGATGGATTGAACAAAAATATGCTCAGCTTGTTTGAAGAACAGCGCGATGCCCATGTGCTTTATGCCTATGATGAAACTGAAAAATATATCGAACAAGCTGTGGCTTACGCCAAGCATGGCGTGGAGGCAGGGGATTACGTCCTGCTGATTGAAAACCCGCGGCTGTCTCCGAAAATCCAAGCGGAATTAAAGAATAAGCTTTCTGGGGCGCAAATGGAAAAGATCCATTTTGTCAAAAGCTTCGATTTCTATTATTCAAGCGGCAGCTACCATCCGCCCGCCATCCAGGCCTATTTTGAAAAGACCGTCGAGCCGTATGTGCAGACTGGAGCGTCTTTCCGTTCCTGGGCGCATGTGGAGTGGGCGACGATGCAAGACCCGATCCACCTGGTCGAGGATTTTGAAAAAATCATCGACGTCGCGGTAAAGGAACTGCAGTTTCCGCTGATCTGCGCGTACGCCAAAAAAGCGATGCCGGAAAGCGTAAAAACGATGCTGCTCGAAACGCATCCATATTTATTGGTTGAAGACGAAATCGTTGTTTCGGAACAGTACGAACCGGCGGAAGCTTAACTCTTGATTGTTCACGCCGGGATCCCCGGCGTTTTTTTATTGCCTACCTGCCTTTCGTGCCGACGGCTCAGGCCGGCAGACGGGCGAATGAAGAGCGGAAAAGGTATAGTAGAAGGAACAAATGGACTGTAAAGGAAGGATGATCTTATGGCCAGCAACGAACAGAAAACCGCTTACGGCTGGAAGCTGGAAAGCAGCTACGCAGAGCTTCCGGACATCTTCTACACCAAATTGAACCCATGGCCTGTGCGTTCGCCGAAGCTCGTCATCTTCAACGACGGGCTTGCGGCGGAGCTCGGTTTGAATAGCGAAGAGCTGAAGACGGAAGAAGGGACGGCGATGCTCGCGGGCAACCGGGTTCCGGAAGGGGCAGAACCGCTTGCGCAAGCGTATGCCGGCCACCAGTTCGGCGGATTCACGATGCTCGGGGACGGGCGCGCCGTACTCCTGGGCGAGCAGATCACGCCAGGCGGCAGCCGCTTGGATATCCAATTGAAAGGTTCGGGCCGCACGCCGTATTCACGGGGAGGCGATGGCCGCGCGGCGCTTGGCCCTATGCTCCGCGAATTCATCATCAGCGAGGCGATGCACGCGCTCGGCATTCCGACGACCCGCAGCCTCGCGGTCGTAGCCACCGGCGAGGAAGTGGCGCGCGAAACCTATTTGCCGGGTGCAGTCCTGACGCGTGTGGCAGCGAGCCACCTGCGCTTTGGAACGTTCCAGTTCGCGGCCTATAAAGGCGGAACCGAAGAACGAAAAGCGCTCGCCGACTACGCCATCCGCCGCCATTACCCGGAACTTGAATCAGTGGACAATCCCTATATCGCACTGCTCGAAGCGGTGGCGCAGCGCCACGCGTCGCTTGTCGCGAAGTGGCAGCTCGTCGGCTTTGTCCACGGCGTCATGAACACCGACAACATGACGATTAGCGGCGAGACGATCGACTACGGCCCGTGCGCGTTCATCGACACGTACGACCCAGCGACCGTCTTCAGCTCGATCGACCAGCAAGGCCGCTACGCATTCGGCAACCAGCCGCAAATCGCCGGCTGGAACCTGGCGCGGTTCGCTGAAACCTTGCTGCCGCTGTTGGCAGATGAGCAGGACAAGGCGGTAAAAATCGCCCAAAGCGTCTTGAAGGAGTACATCGAATCGTATTACGCCAATTGGCTTGCCGGCATGCGTTCAAAACTCGGCCTCTTCAACGTCGAAGCGGAAGACGAAAGCCTGATCGGTGGCCTGCTTGAGCTGATGCACGAACACGGCGCCGATTTCACGAATATGTTCCGCGCACTGACGCTCGGCCGTCCGGAAGAGACCGCGCTTGCCGGCCGGAAAGCGTTCAACGAATGGCATGAAAAGTGGCAGGCGCGACTGGACCGCCAGGAAGAAGGCCGGGACGCCGCCGTCGAATTAATGAAAGCGAGCAACCCGAACGTCATTCCGCTCAACCATCGCGTGGAAGAAGCGCTCACAGCCGCGGTCGAGCACAACGATTTCACCGTCATGGAGCGGCTGCTCGCCGCCCTCTCCGCGCCGTACAGCTATAGTGCGGAACAAAATCCTTATACGCAGCCGCCTGCTGATCCGGACAACCCGTACGTCACATTTTGCGGCACCTGAATAATGAAAGCTCCCGGGAATCCGGGAGCTTTTTTTGGTTGGGGGGTGTCGCTTTCCGCGCAGCGGGAAGCATCCGATATGGGGTTTAGGTTTCGGGTTTTTGTGCCGGCTTTTGTTGAGCGCGCGTAACGGCCTCGCGAACGAGCATTACCGGCCACGAGCGCGTGTAAATTTCTCCAAGCGAGCGTAAAAGACGGATGCCAAAAGAAAGGGCGCTTTTCGCGGTGCGAAAAGCAAGAAACCAAAGGAGTGGGGATCCGTTTTCGGTGTCGAATTTTGTTGAACGCAAATAACTGGTGCGCGAACGCAAATAAAGTTCTCTGAGCGCAAATAAAACTTCGCGAACGCAAGTAAAATTCCACAAGCGCAAATAAAACTCCACGAACGCAAATAACTCCGAAACCGCCCCATAGAAAAACGGCTGGCCCCATTGGGACCAGCCGTTTTCATTTCACTTGAATCGCTGGATGATCGGCTTTAGCCGGAATCCGAAGAAGCCTGCCAGCACCGAAAGAATGATGTCTTTCGGCAGCGGCACCATCATCCATGCCCATGCCATCTTGTACGTGAAGCCTTCCGGAGCCGCAAACCATAATTTATAGGCCGCGTACATCCAGTTTGTGCCGATGACGTAGTTCACGACAAGCCCGGCGAGCGCCGCCAAAACAAAGCCGGTGCGGGTCGGGAATTTATTCGAAATCCAGCCGCTCGCCAAAGCGATGAAAACGAACGACACGATAAAGCCGAACGTCGGGCTGATCAGCGTGTCCATGCCGCCGGAAAAAGCGGCAAACACCGGAACTCCGGCAAGGCCGATCAATGCATAGACGATCATCGACAGGGCGCCCATGCGGCTGCCGAGCAAAAGTCCGGCAAGGATGGCGAAGAAGGTCTGAAGCGTAATCGGCACGCCGCCGATCACCAGGAAAGAAGAGATGTTCGCGCCGATTGCCATCAAAGCGGCAAACATCGCGATATGTACTAAGTTCAACGTCTTAGAATGATTGGCCGTGCGGGTAGTCGTTGTAGTCATGGTGTCCCTCCAAATGCTCAAGATAGCTTTAGTATAATCAACCTATAAATTTGAGTCAACTTAAATTTGATTTTAGTTAACACAAAATAATTCCATGAACTCTTTTGTAAAATCAGAATATTCCTGTATGATATTAGAATAATATTTGCAGAAACCGAAAAGAGGGATTGGCATGACCGAATGGTGGAAAAAATCGACGGTTTATCAAATTTATCCGCGGAGTTTCATGGACTCCGATGGGGACGGCATCGGGGATTTGCGCGGCATTATTGAAAAGCTCGATTACCTGCAGGAACTCGGCGTCGACATCCTCTGGCTGTCGCCAGTGTATGATTCGCCGAATGACGACAACGGCTACGATATCCGGGATTATTACCGGATTATGAAAGAATTTGGGACGATGGAGGACTTTGATGAGCTGCTGCAGGAAGTCCACGCGCGGGGCATGAAGCTCGTCATGGACCTTGTTGTTAACCATACGTCCGATGAGCACGAATGGTTCAAGACCCGTCCGGACTTCTATATCTGGCGCGACAAGCCGACCAATTGGCGCTCGTTCTTCAGCGGATCGACTTGGGAATTCAATAAGGAACGCGGCCAGTATTACTTGCATTTATTCTCCAAAAAGCAGCCGGATCTGAATTGGGACAATCCGGAACTGCGCGAGGCGGTCTATGAAATGATGCGCTGGTGGCTAGACAAAGGCGTCGACGGCTTCCGCATGGACGTTATCAACATGATTTCCAAGGTGGCCGACATGCACGATGCGCCTGGCAGCGACGGCAGCCATCAATTCATGAACGGGCCGAACGTGCACACTTATCTGCAGGAGATGAACCGGGAAGTCCTGTCGAAATACGACATCGTGACCGTCGGCGAAACACCGGGCACGACGCCGAAAGAAGCGCGCGATTACACGGCTGCCGAAAACCGGGAGCTGAACATGATCTTCACGTTCGAGCACATGGGCCTTGACCAGGCGTCCGGTGAGAAATGGGATTTGAAGCCGCTGCGCCTCACTGACCTGAAAGAGAATATGGAAAAATGGCAGCACGGCCTTCACGAAAAAGGGTGGAACAGCCTGTATTGGAACAACCACGATCAGCCGCGCATCGTTTCGCGTTTCGGCGAAGACACCGACTGGCGCATCGAGTCGGCGAAGATGCTCGCGACATGCCTGCATTTCATGCAAGGCACGCCGTATATCTACCAAGGCGAAGAGCTCGGCATGACCAACGTTCGCTTCGAATCGATCGAGGACTACAAAGACATCGAGACCTTGAACATGTACAAGGAAAAGCGGGCAGCCGGCGTGCCGCATGACGACATCATGACGGCGATCCACGCCAAAGGGCGCGACAACGCGCGCACGCCGATGCAATGGTCGGACGAGGCGAATGGCGGATTCACGACTGGGACGCCGTGGATCAAAGCCAACCCGAACTACCCGGAAATCAATGCCGAACAGCGGCACGACCCGGATTCGGTCTACCAGTACTACAAGGAGCTCATCGGCTTCCGAAAAGAGCTCGACATCATCACGCATGGCGATTTCGAATTGCTGCTGCGCGACGACAGCGATATCTTCGCTTACACGCGCACTTGGGAGAATGAAACCCTGACCGTCTTCTGCAATTTCACGGAGAACACGAAAGCGGTGCAGCGCCCGGAAGGCGAAGTGCTGATCTGCAATTACGCCGTGAACCTGAGCGAAGGCGATGTGTTGTTGCGACCGTACGAAGCGATTGTTTTTTACAAGAATTGAGCGAGTGCGGGGAGTGCTTTTGAGGGGTGCTGCAAGTAAAAGTGCAGATACTGCAAGTAAAGTACGGATACTGCAAGTAAAGTGGCGTTTTCCGCAAGTAAATGTCCAGTTTCCGCAAGTAAATCGCATATACTGCAAGTAAACAGCGCCGCCGCTCCTTCGAGGCGAATAAAACCCGAATCGCCGATAAATCTTGAAAATTGCCGATATCCGGCGCAACGGCGATTCCACATGCCGCGAAGCACCGTTTCCCGCGCGCGGCATCTAGACACGGAAATGAAATCATGTATGATAAAAGGAATTCGGCTGAAAATAGGAGGGGTTTCATGGAGAAGGTATTAGGCGTCGACATCGGCGGCACGAAGATCCGCATGGGGATCATTGCCGCAGACGGGACGATCCTGCACGAAGAACAAGTGCCGACGGTGATTCCGCTGTATCCGTATCTGGAGCAGCACGTCATCCGCATGCTCATTAAAGAGCCGGAAATTGCGTCAATCGGCATCGGGACGCACGGCTTTGTCGACCCGAAAGAAGGGAAGATCATCTACGCGGCGGAAACACTGCCAGGGTGGACCGGCACGCCGGTCAAGGAATGGCTGGAGCTCGCGACCGGCCGGCGCGTCGAAGTGGAGAACGATGCGAATGCGGCAGCGCTTGCCGAAGCGAAGTTCGGCGCAGCGAAAGGGTACGGCCGCGTCGTCGTCCTGACGCTCGGCACGGGACTCGGCGGCGGCATCATCTGGGACGGCAAGCTCCTGAGCGGCGGGCCGCACGGCGGCGCAGCGGAACTCGGACATATGATCCTTCACCCGAACGGCGTCCAATGCGCATGCGGCCGCCACGGCTGCAACGAAATGTACGTATCGGGGACGGCACTTCGCCGCCGCATCAAGGAAGCGGGGCTGCCATATTCACCGCCGGAACTGTTCGAAAAGGCGAAGACGGACTCGGCGGCGCGCGAAGTGGTGGAAGGATTCACCGCTGACCTCGCTGTCGTCATCAGCAGCCTCCAGGCGGCATTCGACATGGACATCGTTATCATCGGCGGCGGCGTGTCGGAAGCAGCAGATTTGTGGATGGACTCGCTCCAGCGCCAGCTCGAGCCGGTACTGCTGAATCCGCTGCAGATCGAAGTGGCCCAGTTTGAAAACGATGCTGGCATCCTCGGCGCCGCATTATTGGTTTTGGAAGGGGAATGAACGAGGGCAAAATTGCGGACGGTCCAATTCACCAAATGTACGACAATCACGAGACTGCCGTCACCGCCTCAAGCCGGAAGTCGAAGAAGGGACATTCATCGTTTTTGCCGTGCCGCCGTCTGCAATGCAGCCTGTTCTTTAAGAATGATCCGACATGAACATACTTTTCTTACACCACAACCTAGCGTTGTCCGATTCCCGATCCAGCAACTGAAAAATACTTAAAATAAATTAATAATTTTGTCTTGTGCAAACGTTTACATGGTGATATGATACAGGTAATTAACGACAGGAAGCGTGTCCGATTTCCGTTTCCGTTTTTTATTTCACATTTTGTGCAAACGATTGCACGAACCACAAAGGGGGATTTTGAAATGAAGGAATTGAAGTTCAAAAAAGGGTTAGTGGCTTCATTGATGCTGTCTGCAGCAGTTTTGGCTGGGTGCAGCGGCGGGGAAGAAGCGGCATCGGGAACGGAAAACGGCGGCGAAGAAGAAGTGACGGTTGATATCTTCCAGTTCAAAGTGGAATTCAAGGACCAGTTCGAAGACGTAGTTGAGCAGTACGAAAAAGAGAACCCGAACGTCAACATTGAAATCACGACGGTCGGCGGCGGCGAAGATTACGGCGCGGCGCTCCGTTCACGCTTTGCATCCGGCAACGAACCGGCGATCTTCAACATCGGCGGACCTCAGGACGTAGCGGATTGGAAAGACAACCTTTCGGACCTTTCGGACACAGAAGCTGCTGGTGCTGCGCTTGAAGGCACGCTTGACGGTGTAACCGTTGAATCTGAAGTGCTTGGCCTTCCGTACAACCAGGAAGGATACGGCTTCATCTACAACACGCGTTTATTCGAAGAAGCGGGAATCGATCCTGCGTCCATCACGGATTTCGCATCACTTGAAGAAGCGGTGAAAACATTGGATTCGAAAAAAGAGGAACTTGGGCTTGAGTCGGTATTCGCTTTCCCAGGGAAAGAAACTTGGGTGACAGGCCTTCACTTGTCGAACACATTCCTTGCGCCTGAATTCGACAACAACGTCTTGACGGCATTCGATGCGAAGACGGTAGAATTCAAATACGCAGACGGCTTCAAGAAAATCGTCGATCTGCAGAACGAATACTCGAAACAGCCGACTGTGAGCCTTGATTACTCGCAGCAGGTGGAAGAATTGTTCTCGCTTGAGCGCGTGGCAATCATCCAGCAAGGGAACTGGGCATACGGCTCGATCGCCGGCATTGACCAGGAACTTGCGGACAGCGGCGTCGGCCTTATGCCGATCCCTGTAGAAGGCATTGAAAATGCAGGCTTGCCGGTTGGCGTTCCGATGTACTGGGGCGTAAACAAGAAAGCTGACGAAAACGTCGTCAAAGAATCGAAAGAATTCTTGGACTGGCTCTACACATCTGATGCAGGGAAAACTGCTGTATTGGAAGACTTCAAATTCATCCCGGCTTACGAAGGCTATGACACTTCGAAAATCTCTGATCCAATGTCGAAAGCCATCTATGATGCATCCGAGTCAGGCAACACAATCGGATGGGTGTTCATGGGCTATCCGACTGGATGGGGACAGGACGTTCTTGGAGCTAATATCCAGAAATACCTGAGCGAGGAAGCCAGCTGGGAAGAAGTTATCGACACAGCTAAGAAAGCTTGGGAAACAGACCGGGCTAAATAAGACGGAATTGCGTCAATTTTCATAAAAATAGCCTGAAAACAAAGTAGCCGCCGTGCTACTTTGTTTTGTTACCAGGCCTTTCACGGTATAATTTAAGAAAGGAAAGATGCCCGTATGCGCACAAAAGATCTCTCTTATTGGTTGTTTCTTGCCCCGGTTTTATTGGCCCTTACACTAGTGGTCATTGTCCCGATGCTGCTTGGCGTCTATTATTCTTTCACTTCCTGGAACGGCATCACCACCGGCGAATTCGTCGGCTTCCAGAACTACATCGACTTGTTGAAAGACGAGCGCTTCCTTGATTCGCTCTGGTTCACGACGAAGTTCTCGGTCGTGTCGGTCATCCTGATCAACTTCATCGGGCTGTCGCTCGCGCTGCTGGTCACTGGCCGCGTGAAATCGACCAAATTATTGCGGACGACGTTCTTCATGCCGAACTTGATCGGGGGCTTGATCCTCGGCTTTATCTGGCAGTTCATCTTCATCAAAGTATTTGCCAGCGTCGGCGAAATCCTAGGAATGGAAAGCCTGCAGGGCTGGCTGTCGACAACCGAAACCGGCTTCTGGGGTTTGACGATCCTGATGAGCTGGCAAATGGCTGGATACATAATGGTCATCTACATCGCGTATTTGGAAGGGATGCCGAAAGAGCTTTTGGAAGCTTCCGAAATCGACGGAGCATCCACGTTCCAGCGCTTCCGTTATGTCGTTTTTCCGCTCGTGGCTCCAGCGTTCACGGTCAGCATGTTCCTGACGCTGTCGAACACGTTCAAGCTGTATGACCAAAACCTGTCGCTGACAGGCGGCGGCCCTTACAATTCGACCGAGATGGTCGCGATGGAAATCTTCAAGACCGCGTTCGTGCAGAACACCTTCGCGTACGCGCAGGCGAAAGCCGTGATTTTCTTCGTGATCGTCGCCATCATCGCCCTCGTGCAGGTTTATTTGAATAAACGCAGGGAGGTCGAAATGTAATGCGGAAAAAATGGAATATAAAACTGGAAGTCCTGGGCTTGCTCCTGGCCCTCCTGTGGCTTGCGCCGTTTTACCTGATGTTCGTCAACTCGTTCAAATCGAAAAAGGAAATCTTCATGGACACGGTCAGCCTGCCCGAAAAGTGGAGCTTTGAGAACTACATCACCGCTTTCGAGGAACTCGATTTCCTCCAGACGCTGTTCAACTCGCTGTTGATCACCGTCGTCAGCGTGGTGCTGATCATCATCTTTTCGGCCATGGCCGCTTACGCCTTGTCGCGTGCGAAAAGCAGGCTCAGCACAATCCTGTTCTTCACATTTGTCGCAGCGATGCTGATCCCGTTCCAATCGGTCATGATCCCGCTCGTCACGGTTTTCGGCAAGTTCGAAATGCTCAACCGCGGCGGTTTGATCTTCATGTACCTCGGATTCGGGGCGAGCCTGTCGATCTTCCTGTACCACGGAGCGCTCAACAACATCCCGAAATCACTTGACGAAGCGGCAACCATCGACGGCGCGAACCGCTGGCAAGTGTTTTGGTTCATCATCTTCCCGATCCTGAAGCCGATCACCGTCACCGTGGCGATCCTCAACATCATCTGGATCTGGAACGATTACCTGCTTCCATCGCTCGTCATCAACACGGCAGGAAGCGAAACGATTCCGCTGAAGATGTTCTTCTTCTTCGGGGAATACACGAAACAATGGCATTTGGCGCTTGCTGGGCTGACGCTCGCCATCATCCCGGTCATCATCTTCTATTTCATTGCCCAGCGCGAGATCATCAAAGGGGTATCCGACGGGGCAGTAAAATAAGGGAGGCGGACCAATGGCAGTTACAATCAAGGACGTTGCGAAACGTGCCGGAGTATCGCCGGCGACCGTGTCCCGCGTCATCGCCGACAATCCCCGGATCAGCAAGGGCACAAAAGAGAAAGTGCGGGAAGCGATGGAGTTCATGGGCTACTACCCGAACTTCCAGGCCCGCAACCTGGTAGCGCAGAAAAGCCAGACGCTCGGCATCGTCATGGAGAACTCGGCTGTTCTTGCGTTCCAGAACCCGTTCTTCCCGGAAGTGCTGCGCGGCATTTCCACCCGCGCCCACGGCAGCAAGTACGGATTGTACTTGTCGACCGGGGCGACGGCTGAAGAGATCTACGACGAAGTGGTCGCGATGGCGCAAGGCAAACGGGTCGACGGCATCGTCCTCCTGTACTCAAAAGTGGCCGATCCGGTCATGGAGTACCTGCGGGGTTCCGGCTTGCCGTTCGCGGTCGTCGGAAGGCCGTATAAAGATTCAGGAACCGTCACGTATGTCGACAACGACAACGTCTCGAACGCCAAAGAAGTGGTTGATTACCTGGTGGGCCTGGGGCACCGCCGCATCGCTTTTGTCGGAGGCGCGCGCGATTTCGTCGTGTCGATCGACCGGATGCAGGGCTATAAAGAAGCGCTGGCCGAACACGGCATTCCGTTCGAGCCGGCCTATACGGTCAACGAAGAAGCAATACAAGGGGCTGAGCGGGATTCGATCCGGAAGCTCATGGAACTCGACGTTCCGCCGACCGCCATCATCACGCATGATGATCTGGTGGCCTACGAAGTGATCAGCTACCTGGAAGAATTGGAGATCAAGGTGCCGGACGACGTATCGATCGTCGGATTTAACAACCACACCTTGTCCGGCCACCTGAAACCGCCGCTCAGCACAGTGGACATTTCCATTTACGATCTCGGGCTGCATGCTGCAGAACTTGTATTAGAGAAAATATTGGACGAAACGGTACCTGCGAAAAGAGTCGTGGTTCCTTCCCGGCTGATTGAACGGGGCTCCTGCCGGCGTCTGTGAGAGGGATCGATTATGAATAAAAAATGGTGGAAAGAAACAGTCGTTTATCAAGTTTATCCGCGAAGCTTCATGGATTCCGATGGCAACGGCCTCGGAGACATCAATGGCATCACCAGCAAACTGGACTACCTGAAAGACCTCGGCATCGACATCATCTGGGTCTGCCCGATGTACAAGTCGCCGAACGACGACAACGGCTACGACATCAGCGACTTCCGGGACATCCACGAAGATTTCGGGACGATGGAAGATTTCGAGACGCTGATGAAAGAAGTCCATGCACGCGGCATGAAGCTGATCATCGACCTGGTCCTGAACCACACCAGCGACGAGCATCCGTGGTTTGTCGAATCGCGGTCATCGAAAGACAACCCGAAGCGCGACTGGTACGTCTGGCGCGATGAGCCGCTGAACTGGGAAAGCATCTTCGGCGGTCCGGCATGGGAATACGATTCTCACACCAATCAGTACTACCTGCATTTATTCTCCAAAAAACAGCCGGACCTGAATTGGGAAAACGCGGAGATGCGCCAGGCGCTGTACGACATGATCAATTGGTGGATCGGCAAAGGCATCGACGGATTCCGCGTCGACGCCATCAGCCACATCAAGAAAGACTACACCGATGCGCCGAATCCGGACGGCCTGCCGTTCGCCCCGGCGTGGGACCATATGATGAACGTCGACGGCATCCAGCCCTTGCTTCAGGACCTGTACGACAATACGTTCGGCAAGCACGACATCGTCACAGTGGGGGAAGCGAATGGCGTCACGGCGGACGAAGTCCACGACTGGGTCAGCGAAGAAAACGGCAAGTTCAATATGATTTTCCAATTCGAGGACTTGGGGCTTTGGAGCGTTGAAAGGCGCAACGGCGTCAACGTGCCCGAACTGAAGAAAGTCCTCAGCAAATGGCAGGAAAAAGTGAACGGCGTCGGCTGGAATGCATTGTTCATCGAGAACCACGACAAACCGCGCGTGGTCTCGACGTGGGGGAACGATACGCTCTACTGGCGGGAGAGTGCGACAGCGCTCGCCTGCATGTACTTCTTCATGCAAGGCACGCCGTTCATCTACCAGGGCCAGGAAATCGGCATGACCAACGCGCCGTTCGAAGAACTGGACCATTTCGACGACGTGCACACGCATAATATGTACTTCCATAAAAAAGAGACCGGCATGGAGCACGAAGCAATCATGACTTTGCTCCGCGCCACCAGCCGCGACCACTCGCGGACACCGATGCAATGGAACGCAGAAGAGCACGCCGGCTTCTCGGCAGGGCGGCCATGGATCGGCCTCAACCCGAACTACGAATGGCTGAACGTCGAAGCCCAGCAAGACGATCCGCATTCGATCCTGGCGTTCTACAAGCAGATGATCTGGCTGCGGAAAAACATGGACGTCTTCGTCTACGGTGAATACAAGCTGCAGGACATGGGCCACGAATCGATCTTCGCCTATACCCGCGAAGACGAGGACGAAAAGGTCCTGATCGTCGCCAACCTCGGCCAGCACCCGTGCTTATGCGGGCCTGCCCCGGAAGGCGCGACCTTGCTGCTCGCGAACTACAAAGAGATCGATCCCGAGCAGATCTTCCCGTACGAAGCACGCGTTTATAAAGTTCCGAAAGATTCAATGAATGGCTAAACGGCTGCCCTATAGAGGGGCAGCCGTTTTTTTATGGAATGAATTCGGGTTCATCGACAGTCTTTGGAGTTTAATCGACAGTTCTGGCGATTTAATCGACACTCCTTGGAAATTAATCGACAGTTCTCAGGATTTAATCGACACTCCTCAAAACCCGGCGCGCCTTAAAAACCGCTCGGCCCGTCGAGCACATATTTCATATAGAACTTCTCAATATCGCTCTCAAGCTCCGCGAGTCCCTTTTTCTCGAACCGGTTCGACAGCAGGATTTTATTGAAAGCCAATAACGAGTCATAATGTGCCTTCAACTCTTCGACCTGCTCCTCGGCCACTTCGCCGCTTCTCGCCGGGATCATGGTTTCTTGGATCGCGAGCATCATATTGTAATCCCAGGTTCCTTGGAGTTCCATGAGGTAGGGGATGTCATCCCGGAAGTACCCACCGGTGAGCTTGCGGACGTCCGCCGGCTGCATGACCACTTGGGATTGGCCGTATGCAATGACCAAGTCGGCTGATAGCTGGCGGGCATCGCCGGCGCTGTCGTATTCATCAAGCGCGATGGCCAGCGCCTGTTCGAGCGACGCGTGTTCCAGGATATATGCTCTAAGCAGATCTTCTTTGATCTGATGGTTTTGCCAAACAAGGGCAGCAGCCAGCCCGATTGCAACGAAAGCCGCTATGCCGAAGGCGATTTTCCACTTTTTCAAGATGCCCACTCCTTTCCATCTATTTCCATTGTCTCATTCCGGGCCGGACAAAATCAACCGGGCTGAAGTTTTCTTTCTTCGAAAACTATTGGTAAAATAAAGGAAAGAACAGGGGGCATAACATGAAGAAGAGCTGGATTGCGATTGCGGCGGTCCTGGTGCTCGTTTTGCTTGCAGGATGCCAGCAGCAGGCGACGCCGGAAGACCGGATCAAAGAATACATAAGCCACTGGAACAAAGGCGAATTCGCTGAAATGTACGAGAATTACTTGAACGACGGCACAAAAGGGGCATACGACAAAGCCCAATTTGTCGACCGCCAGAAGAAGATCCAGGAAGACCTGAATATCGAGAACTTGGAAGTGACGTATACGGAACCGCCGGAAGACGCGGAATGGAATGAAGAAGAACCGGCGGACTTCCCGGTCCAGGTGAAGATGGATACGGTCGCGGGGCCGGTCGAGTTCGAACAGAACATGACGCTGCTCCATGAAACGCACGGCGAAGAAGAGAACTGGTTTGTCGAATGGAACCCGTCGTTCATTTTCCCGCAGCTGGAAGCGGAAGACAAAATACAGATTGATCGCATCCAGGCGGCGCGCGGCGAAATCCTCGACCGCAACGGGCTGGCGCTCGCCATCAACGGTGGCGGCTTCAATGTCGGCATCGTGCCGGAGAAGTTCACCGATGAATCGAAAAAAGCGGAGCTTGCGAAGCTGCTTGGCATCACGGTCGAGTCGATCGACCAGAAGCTTGGCCAAAGCTGGGTGAAACCGGAGCTGTTCGTGCCGATTGCGAAACTCGCGCGAACCGATACGGAAACGATCGACGCCGCCATCAAGATTCCGGGCGTCGCGGCACAAAATACGCCGATGCGCGAGTATCCGTACGGGGCGGCCTTGTCACACGTCACCGGCTATATCGGAAGCATCACCGCGGAACAGCTCGAGGAACGGAAAGACCAAGGCTATACAGCGAACGACCAGATCGGGCGCGGCGGCATGGAAGGGGTGCTCGAGGAGCGCCTGCGCGGGACCGACGGCCTGAAAATCTGGATCGACAAGCCGGCTGAAGGCATCGAACCGATCACCGTAGCCGAAAAGCCGGTGGAAAATGGCGAAACGGTCCAACTGACGATCGACGCCGAATTGCAGAAAAAAACCTATGACGCCATGAAAGGCGAACCCGGAACAAGCGCTGCCCTCAACCCGAAAACCGGCGAGACGCTGGCACTCGTGTCTTCGCCCGGCTTCGATCCGAACGAATTCATGCTTGGCATCAGCGGCACACGCTACAAGGAACTGGAAGAAGATCCAAAAAATCCGCTGTTCAACCGCTTCCGGGCGGCCTATGCACCGGGCTCTACCTTAAAGCCGGTGACCGCAGCGATCGGCATGGAAGCGGGCACGCTGAAGCCGGCCGAAGGCATCACGATCAACGGCAAGACCTGGCAGAAAGACGCTTCGTGGGGCGACTACAAAGTATCGCGCCTCCATCCCGAAGCACCGAACCCGGTCGACCTCAACATCGCGCTCGTCTATTCGGACAACATTTATTTCGCCCAGCAAGCACTGAATATGGGCAATGAAACCTTCGTCGCGGGCTTGAAGGAATTCGGCTTCGGCGAAGAGATCGAATTCCCGCTTGGCCTGAAAGCGTCGCAGATTTCAAATGAAGGCACGATCGGTTCAGCCGGCCAATTGGCGGATACCTCGTTCGGCCAAGGCCAGATGCTGACGAACATCGTCCATCTTGCATCGATGTACGAACCGTTCCTGACTGACGGCGTCATGTACAAACCGACGCTGCTGCTCGACGAAGAAGACAGCCAGGTTTGGAAAGAAGGCCTCGTCAGTGCTGAAACAGCGGCGACGCTCCGCACAGCGATGCGCAACGTCGTCGTCGACGGCTACGCACAGTCTGCGAACATTGCAGAAGCCGACCTTGCCGGCAAGACCGGTACCGCTGAACTAAAAGCCGCCGGCGAAGACCGCGGCAAAGAAAACGGCTTCTTCGTCACTTACGACGCATCGAATCCGGAGGTCCTAATGGCCATGATGATCGAGAACGTCGAAGACAATGGCGGCAGTGATTACGTCGCCGGCATGGCTGCACAGGCATTCAAATAAAGGAGGGAAAAGGGAAGCATCTGCTGGAGGTGTTTTCCCTTTTTCGCTAAGGAGGACATTATGGATATTTTGCTGATGCTCATGATCGTCGTGGCCGTTTCCTTGATTGCCAACGCAATCTTATCATCGATGGCCAAAGGGAAAGAAAAGAAGGACCAAGGCTTCGCGTTCGGCTATCACCGCTTGACCCACCGGAGAAGATTGATCCGCACGCTTTGGCTGCTGCCGGTGACGGTAGTTCTGCTCCTGTGGATCCATCAGAGTGGTGTATTAGCGCCCCTTGAATTCACTGCCATGGCGGTTTTTTTCGCAATCGTCTTTATCGCGCAAGCTTCTTATGAATATATGAGATGGAAAAAGCATGAGAAAGCAGCATGAATACTCCTTCCATCAAAAACTAATTGGTATAGAAGGAAAAAGCACAGCCGAAGGTGGCTGAGCTTTTTTCGGGGGCTATTGCAAAACGATCATTTTTTCCATGCATAAAAAGCAATCATCCGGGTAAAAGGGGAAAGGGTTGATTGGCGAAGCCAGTTTGTTGCGATGAGAAAGTCTATATCGTATCCTGAAGGCTCGCATTTCATCAACGAGGAAAGGAAGATACGAAACATGACGATAAAAGTGAAAGTCTACTCGGATTACGTATGTCCGTTTTGTTTTTTAGCAGAAAAACCGTTAGAGGAAGCAGTCCAAGGAAGAGACGTCGATATTGAGTGGATGCCTTTTGAACTGCGCCCATATCCGAATGCGACGCTGCGGCCAGAAGAAGATTACCTCCAGACGACCTGGGCGCAATCTGTTTACCCGATGGCTGAAAAGATGGGAGTCGAGATTGTGCTGCCCGGCGTTTCGCCGCAGCCGCATACCCATCTAGCCTTTGAAGGCTATCAATACGCGAAAGAAAAAGGGAAAGGCACAGCGTATCATGAACGGATGATGAGAGCCTTTTTCCAAGAAGAACAAGATATCGGGAACATCGATGTCCTGACAAAATTGGCAGGAGAGATCGGCTTGGATGAAAATGGATACCGGGAAGCCATCGAATCCGGTAAGTATGAAGAAGCGCATCAAAAAGCGTTGGCACACGCTTACGAGGAAGCAAACATCACAGCCGTCCCGACGTTTATCATCGGCGACACGGTGCTCGCCGGCCTTTATTCAAAAGAAGCGATCGAGCAAGTCATCGACGAAGAGCTGAAAAAGCAAAAGCCAATCGTTTTGTCCGAAGGCATGTCTTGCGGGCCGGATGGTATCTGTTAACGGAACGAATTTTTTATCACCCAAATGAGGATGAAAGACGCCGATCGGAATAAACCCGGTCGGCTTTTGTATAGAAAGTGCAGATGGAGAAGGTTTGTAGCCCTAAGTGCTTTTCGCTAGGCGAAAAGCGTGCCTTACGGTTTTTGGAGGGCGGCGCATGCGCCGGCCTTTTCCATTCATTTCTTTAACATCGATAGAAAACCGCGAAACGTAGATAGAGAAGCGAGAAACACCGATAGAAATTCGGGAAACGTAGATAGAATCTTGAGAAACGTAGATAAGAAGCTGTATGAACGCTGGTAGAGCGCCTTGGAGAAATTGTAGAAAGTACATGTTTGTAGCTCTTAGTGATTTTCACCCCGGCGAAAAGCATCTTTTATGGTTTAAGGGGGGCGGCGCGCATGCGGCGGCCTTTTCCATATCGTCCTTAAACGATGAAAGAAAGCTGCGAAATGATGAAAGAAACACGGGGAACGATGAAAGAAGCGCCGCTAAAGATGATAAAGCGTCTTCAAAGCGATGAAAGGGGACACTGCTACCGCCGATAGAAAAAGGAAATCGTCCGGAATCTTTTCCGCGGGAGCATGCAAGGCGGCCAGAATCGTATTTTTCGGATTGCTGTGCGTATTTCTTCAATCGCCGAGCGTATTTTAACTTTTGCTGTGCGTATTTCTTCAATCGCCGAGCGTATTTTAACTTTTGCTGAGCGTATTCCCACCCGCGACACAAAAAAACACCCGCCGCGGCGGGTGCATTTATTCATATGCGCCTCTTGCTTCCGGCAGCGCCTGGTAAGCTTCCTTCGAGGTCACCATGTCATGGATCTCGAGTTCAAGCGCCCGCAGCTTCCGGACATCCCGCGGTTCAAAGCCGCAATCATTTCCGTATGCGAACTCGGCCGTTTCGCCATTTGCAACAATTTGCCAAGTGGAAAGGGTGGAAGGGCTCGCCTGGCAGCGCGGCTTCTCCACCAGGTCGAGGTCGCCGATCACGTTGATCTCCGCCAATTGCCGGTAGACCGTCTCCATCTCTTCCTCGCTCAAGACCACATTCGCCTCAGCCGAGCCGTCTTCGACGAGGTCTTTAACCGCCACATCACGGAACGTATCCATCCCTTTGTTGCCGTGCACGCCGTAACTCAAGCGGAAATCGAAGTCCGCCGGCATTTCTTCCGGCATCGGATCCGCACAGCCCGCCAGTACTAAAACCAATATCGCCAATCCCGTGATCCGTAACCGTTTCATCCAGCGCCTCCATATCTTAAACTACGTTAACACCCCGATAAGCAAAAAGAAAAAAGCGAAGACGCCAATCGATAGCCAGACACTCGATTGCGCGTCCATCCGCTTGTCCAAAAATGCATACCGCCCCTCGAGCTTGCGGCTGATGAAGCTGGACGAAAACCAGATCCCGGCGTATGCAACAAAAGCGACTTCGCGGTTGTCCCCAACCAGCGGATCGAGCACGAGAAAATAAAAACTGAAAAAGCACATGGCAAGGATCAACCCCACAAGTGTAGACTTTCGCATCGCTAAGCCTTCCCAATCACCGGGAACGCCTCCAGCACCCGGTCGAGTTCATCGATCAAGATCCGCAAATACGATTGGTCCGATTCGAACTCGCTCGTGAGCTGGGTACCGATGCCGGCCGGGTAGCAGGTTTCGATGGTCCAGGCGATCTTGCCGAGCCGGTCCATCGTGCCTTCGAGGTAGATATAGCTGTCCAGGTTTTTCAGGATGGCGGTGCCGCCGAGGTTCTCGTTCATCGTCCGCAGCTCCTCGACAAAGTCCCGCAATTCCTCGGTCCGCAGATCGGCTTCAAAATGCACCATATAGCCTGGAATCTCCAGGTGGATGACGGACGCCACCCAGTTCGCGTCCCAATAATCCCGGCTGTCCGGGTAATTGCGCTGCCGCACATCGATTTCTAGTTTGGTCCGGTTGCCTAATACATGGAATTTCATTTTCTTCACCCCGGTAAGTATTTCCATAAGCTTATCAATAAACCCTGCTACTTTATATAGAAGAAATCAAAAAAGCCCGCATTTATACGGGTTGAGCTTGTAGACAAAAGAATAATTTTTCAATTCGATGATTAAAACTAATAGAGGCTTTGTTGGATCCTCCACTTCAGGCGGACGCTTTCCGCGGGCTCGCGCCGAACTAACTCGGACTGGCGTCCGAGCGGATTTCGGCACTTCGCTATCCCGCAGGAGTCGCCGCCTTTCGTTCCGAATCCTGAAGCCAGCGGCTTGCTCTCTATAGATTAAAGCAGAATCAGCGACCTTATCTTATCTATTAGATACAGGAGTCTCCCGACCGGGTTGGCCACGAGACTCCTGTGGGAGCAGCGAAGCGACTCGAGCTGAAGACCCTGGACTGAGCGTAGCGAATGTTTTTTCAATTTGCGACGAGTAATCGCAGGAGCAAGGGAAGCGTCTGAAGCCGAGCCCACGGAAAGCGAAGTGGCCAGCCCGGTCGGGCTTATGCATTTCAATTCACTATAAATAGACTTTGTCTACAGTCTGAGCCCGCATTTATGCGGGCTTCGGGTTTTATTCGGATACGGCCGCGGTACGGCGCACCCCTTTTGCCAGGCGGAAGATGATCCAGGCGGTCAAAACGGTGCTGATGGCAAGCAGGATGGCGTTCGGAACGGCGTTGGCGTAGATGTCGGCGGTCTCAAGCACCCCGACCGATTCGGGCCACTTCGGCGCGACGAACGTCATGAGCATCGCGAAGCTGTTGTTGAAGATGTGGAGCAAAATCGGCACGAGCAGATTCCTGGTCTTCAAATACAGGAGCGACGTGATGACGCCGAACGCGAACGCCCCGATGATGTCGGCATGGAGCACGCCGAAGAGGAGGCTCGAGATGATGATGCCGCCCCACATCGACGTCTTCAACGCCATCCGCTTCAAGAGCACGCCGCGGAAAATGAATTCTTCGGCAATCGGCCCGATGACTGAAATCATGATCACCGTCAACACCAAGTAGAGCCCATTTTCCGGCATCGGAATCGGTTCAAGCATAAAGCCGACGAGGCTCGGCGACAGCGGCATCAGTGCATACAGCTGGAGCCAGAAGACGCTGAGCGAAAAGGCGATCGACACGGCCATGATGCCGGCGAGCGACCCGAGCCAGCGCTTGACGCCAGCGGTCTGGATCACCGCAGAAAGCGGGACGCCTTGCTTCCGGAAGTGGTACATGAAAAAGCCGAGCGGCACAATGAGATACATCACTTTCATGATCAGCACATCCACCGCTTCGGCCCCCAGACCGACGATGGCGCTCCCGACGCCGGCCACAAATAGCGCAAGCAGCATAAAGCCGGCGAGATGGCGGAATTTCATTTCTTCAAACATTCCCATACCCCTTTCTCTATATCGTTAATACGCACGGGAATGGGGGATGGTTTCATCCGTTTCCAAATGCGGGCGCCGGCTTTGACAGCCTCCGCGAAAAGCAGTAGCTTATAAGTACAATTATAAAAGCATCATCAAAGGGGAGCGTCATTATGCTGAAAATCCTGAAAAACCTGCGGGCCTATAAATGGCTGGTCGCAGCCGTGTTCGGGCTGGTGTTCATCCAGTCGATGGCGGACCTGTTCCTGCCGACGCTAATGGCGGACATTATCGACAACGGCGTTGTCACGGGCGACGTAGCGTACATCTGGCGCATCGGCGGCTGGATGCTATTGGTGTCTGCAGTCGGCGCAATTGCCGCAATAGCCACGAGCTTTTATTCGTCCCGCGCCGCAATGGGCATGGGCCGTGACGTGCGCCGGCAAGTCTTCACGCACGTCGAGCAGTTTTCGCTGCAGGAATTCGACCAGTTCGGGACCGCGTCGCTCATCACGCGGACAACGAACGACATCACCCAAGTCCAGCAAGTCGTGCTGGTGCTCTTGCGCATGGTCGCGAGCGCCCCAATCATGCTCGTCGGCGGGCTTATCATGGCGATTTCGCAGGATGCGAAACTGTCGCTCGTCATCATCGGCGCGATGCCGGTGCTGTTCTTTTCGATCCTGCTGATCCTGAAAAAAGGGATCCCATTGTTCACCGAAGTGCAGAAGCGGCTCGACCGGCTAAACCTCGTGTTCCGGGAAAACCTGACGGGCATCCGCGTCATCCGGGCATTCACCCGCGAAGAAGCGGAAAAGGCGCGGCTCGAACGCGCCAACCGCGAGCTGACGGACGTCTCGATCCGGGTCAATAAAATCATGGCGTTCCTCATGCCGGTCATGATGCTTGTCATGAACCTGACCGTCGTCGCGATCATCTGGTTCGGGGGCATCCGCATCAACAACGGCGCGATGCAGATCGGCGACTTGATGGCGTTCATCCAGTACGTCATGCTCATCATGTTCGCGCTCGTCATGGCGTCGATGATGTTCATCATGGTGCCGCGCGCCGCCGTTTCGGCAAAGCGCATCAACGAAGTGCTCGCAATGCGCCCGGCATTTGAGGATCTCGGCACCGGAACCGCCGACCGCGAACCCGGCACGCTCGAGTTCGAAGGGGTGTCGTTCAGTTATCCGGGAGCGGAAGAGCCGGTGCTGTCGGACATTTCGTTCCGTGCGAACGCCGGCGAGACGACCGCAATCATCGGCGGGACAGGATCCGGCAAGTCAACGCTGATCAACCTCATCCCGCGTTTCTATGAAGTATCCGAAGGCACCATCCGCGTCAACGGCGTCGACATCCGGGAAGCGCCGCAAAACGAAGTCCGTTCGAAAATCGGCATCGTGCCGCAGAAATCCGTGCTGTTCTCCGGCACGGTCGCGGAAAATATCCGATTCGGCAAACCCGGTGCCAACGAAGCGGATGTCGAGCATGCTGCACGGGTCGCGCAGGCCGATGAATTCATCCAGCGCCTCGACGACGGCTACGCGACCTACGTCGAACAAGGCGGCGCGAACCTGTCCGGCGGCCAGAAGCAGCGCCTCGCGATAGCACGGGCGCTGATTCGGAAGCCCGACATTTATATTTTTGACGATAGCTTCTCTGCGCTCGATTTCAAGACCGACTCTCGCCTGCGGGCCGCGCTTGAAGCGGAAACCGAGCGCGCAACGGTTTTACTGGTCGGCCAGCGGGTCAGCACGATGAAGACCGCCGACCGCATCATTGTCCTGGAAAAAGGGCGGATCGCCGGCATGGGCACGCACGAAGAGCTTCTAAAGAATAATAAAGTCTACCGGGAAATTGCCGAATCCCAGCTGTCCGAGGAGGAGATCGCATGAGCGACATCAAGAAACGGCCGCAGCGGGGCGGGCACGGCTTCGGGCCGCCCGGCGCAAATATGATGATGACCGGCGAAAAGCCGAAAAACTTCAAGGGCACACTCAAACGCCTCCTGGCTTATTTGAAGCCGCGCCGCACGCGGCTCACCATCGTCTTCCTTGCGGCCATCCTCAGCACCGTGTTCACGATTGTCGGTCCGATGATCATGGGGATGGCGATCACGGAATTGTTCGAAGGCGCGTATGGGGAAATCCGCGGAGAGCCGGGTGCGTCGATCGACTTTGGCACAATCGGCGAATTGCTGCTCCTGCTCGCGGGACTTTATTTATTCAGCAGCGCGTTCATGTACCTCCAGCAATATTTGATGTCGACCGTTGCACAGGACACAGTGTACGACCTGCGTGAGAACGTCAGCGCAAAGCTCGAGCGGCTGCCGCTGAAATATTACGACCAAACGGCGAAAGGCGAAACGCTGAGCCGCGTGACGAACGACATCGACACGATCGGCACAACGCTGCAGCAAAGTTTGACGCTCTTCATCACATCGTTCGTGACGATCATCGGGATCACCGCGATGATGCTCGTCATCTCGCCGCTCCTCACGGTCATTGCGATTGCGAGCCTACTCCTGTCGGTGTTTGTCATCCGGCCGATCCTCAAGCGCTCGCAGAAGCAGTTCGCCGACCAGCAGCGCACGCTCGGCGAACTGAACGGCCATATCGAAGAGATGTACACCGGGCACCCGGTCGTCAAAGCGTTCGGACATGAAGAAAAAGCAATCCAGCGCTTCAATGAAACCAACGAACAATTATACGAAGCGGGCCAGCGCGCCCAGTTCATGTCCGGCATCATCATGCCGCTCATGCAATTCATCGGCAACTTCAGCTACGTGCTCGTCAGCGTGGTCGGCGGCATCCTGGTGACACAAGGGCGCATCTCGATCGGCGACATCCAGGCGTTCATTACTTATACGCGCCAGTTCACCCAGCCTGTCATGCAGACGGCGAACATCGCGAACATCATCCAGTCGACGATCGCCGCTGCGGAGCGGGTCTTCGAACTGCTCGATGAAGGCGAGGAAATCAAAGAAACAGGCGTTGCCCATCTTGAGCGCGCACGAGGCGCCGTGTCATTCGAGCACGTGGACTTCGGCTACGGCGACAAGCTGCTGATCGAAGACATGAACATTTCCGTCAAGCCTGGCCAGACCGTGGCCATCGTCGGTAAGACCGGCGCGGGCAAGACGACGCTCATCAATCTATTGATGCGCTTCTACGAACTCAATGCCGGCACCATCCGCATCGACGGGCTCGACACGCGCGACCTGTCGCGCGACGAACTGCGCCAAAGCTTCGGCATGGTGCTGCAGGACACGTGGCTCTTCAATGGTACGATTCGCGACAACATCGCCTACGGCAAAATGGGGGCGACGGAAGAGGAAATCGTCGCAGCTGCAGACGCCGCGCACGCCGACCATTTCATCCGCACCTTGCCGGAAGGCTACGACACCGTGCTGAACGAAGAAGCGTCGAACATTTCGCAAGGGCAGAAACAGCTCCTGACGATTGCGCGCGCCATCCTGTCCGATCCGCCGATCATGATTTTGGATGAAGCGACCTCGAGCGTCGACACGCGCACCGAAGTGCTGATCCAAAAGGCGATGGAGCGGCTCATGAAAGAACGCACAAGCTTCGTCATCGCCCACCGGCTGTCGACAATCCGCGGCGCGGACCTCATCCTCGTCATGGACAACGGCCGGGTCATCGAACAGGGCACGCACACCGAACTGCTCGACAAAAACGGCTTCTACGCCGACCTGTACAACAGCCAGTTCTCGAAGACTGTGGCGAGTTGAATAAACACAAAAATCCGGCAGTGCAAATCAGCACTGCCGGATTTTTCTATGGAAGAGCTATAATTTATTCGCTGTTTAAATTCCCGGAACGCCGAGGAGGTTGCCGAGTATGAAGCCTGCGGCAAGCAGGCCCAAAGCGATCGCCAAAAATGCAAGCAGCGAGCGCTCGTGTTCTTTGCGCACCGAAAGGAACGCGAGGACAGCACCGACGATTGCCGCCGCCATGCCGATCAGGCCGAAGACTGTGATCAACCCTTCCGAGCGGATCACATCGTTCACTTCAGCCAAAAGGTAAAGGGCGATGAAAATGAGCAACGCCAATGCGGCGAGCGCTGTACCTGTCCGGCCGCGTTTCGTTGCGGGAAACAGATGGACATTCATGTTCGGCACCTCCAGAGGAATTCAATTGAATCTACATTAATAACAAGTGGAGTTAACAATTTTCATTGAGCTCACCCAGCGCCGACGCGTCCACGGCCAAAGCGCCGAAGCGGTATGAAAAATTTTGTTTCTTAAATTAGAAGATCAACCTGTCCCATGATCCACCTACACACCTATCATTTCTTCATTCCACTCACTGCGCCTTTATTCAAGAGACCCCGGCCGGCTTTCCGGCGGCTCGTGCGGGCGTTCGTCGATCTTTTGATTGTCGCTGTCTTTGAACACATCGAACAGGTCGTTCGGCGGTTCTTCGAGGTCCTTGGCGAGCCGCAGGATGATGGCAAGCAGCAGCGTCAGCGTGGCGATGAGGACGATAAGGTTCGGCCATCCTTTGGTGTAAAGGTCGTTGACGCTTGTCACTGTCAGCCATTCCGGAAAATCAGGATTGGTGAACAGCAGCGCGACCACAATCATATTGTTGAAGATATGGAGAAGGATCGGGATGAGCAAATTTCGGGTCTTTAAGTACAGGAACGATGCCAGCACCGCAAACATGAACGAACCAAAAAATCCGATATGGAAGATGCCGAACAGGAAGCTTGACAGGCCGACGCCGCTCCACATGCCGAAGCGGGCTACAAGCTGGGTCAGGATCAATCCGCGGAACACGAATTCCTCGGCGATCGGGCCGATGATGCCGATGATGAGGGAAAGCGAGACGAGGTACCAGACTTCTTCCGGGAGCGGCGCAGTCTGGAAAAAGAAGCCGACTGCAGACGGCGTCACGATATGAAGCGCCCGCAGCATGAGCCAAAAAACGCTCAGCGAAAAGGCCATCAGCACCACAGTCAGCCCGAGAAGCGGCAAGATCCAGCGCGCTGAACCGCGGAGGAACACGACCTGGTTCAAACGGATGCCCTGCTTTTTGAAGTGATAGCCGAAAAACGCAACCGGGACGACGACGTAAAACACGAGCTGCATCGCGATATCGATGAGAAGGGGATTGCCAGTGGTCTGGAGCAGGATGAACGCCGCCATGATCAACGCGGCGAGCATCCAGCCGAACAAGTGGAAGAACTTGATTTCATGGAACATCCGCTGCACCGCCTTTCGCTGAAATCCGTGGCAAGGGGGCAGGAAAAAGATCCGTGCTGTATCTCTATAATAACCTAAAACCAACTATCTAACTATTCAGAAAAAGGTTAAAATGGTAAAAAGGAGGCCGTGCCATGAAGAAAAATGCGATTGCCCTCATTCTGCTCCTATTTGTCCTATTGCTGGCAGCGTGCCAGGACGACCCGCCGCAGCCGGAAGCGACGGAAGAACCGAAGCCGCAGCCCGTACAAGTATCGGAAGACCAGACGGCGGCCGAAGCGCGCCTCGTTGAATACATCGCGCTTTGGACGAAAGGCGACTTTCAGAACATGTACGCCAATTATTTGAACGAAGGAACGAAAGGCGCGTTCGGCGAAGCGGTGTTCATCGACTGGCAGCGGCAGCTCCAAGAAGAGCTGAACATCCAAAACGTGAAAGTGGCACATACGCCGGCCGAAAACACCGACTGGAATAAAGACCAGCCAGCCGATTTCAACTTGGCGATTGCCATGGAAACCGGCGGCGGCCCGGTTGAATTCAACAAAACGATGAGCCTGCTTTACGAAAACGAAGACTGGTTTGTCGAATGGGATCCGTCGTTTATTGTGCCGGGGCTTGAAGAAGGCGACAAAGTCTCGAGTTCGAAGGCGCTGCCGCCGCGCGGCGAGATCATCGACCGGCAGAAAAAGCCGCTCGTATTCAATGCCGCGGGCTACGAAGTCGGCGTCATTCCGGAAAAATTCGACCGCAAGGCCCGAACCAATGACCTCGCGATCCTCCTTGGCATGACGCCGGAAGCGATCAATGAGAAACTGGACCAGAGCTGGGTGCAGCCGCACCATTACGTGCCGCTCGCCCATATCAAGGAAGACCAGGTCGTGCTCGACAAACTGTTTGCGATGACCGGCACGGTGCGTGAGGAAAAGACCATGCGCAGCTATCCGTTTGGCGGGCCGCTGTCGCACATCACCGGGTTTATCGGGCCGATTACCGCCGAGCAATTAGCGGCGCTCCCGGGCTATCAGCGGGACGACGTCATCGGCCGCCGCGGACTCGAGGAGCTCTATGAAGAACGGCTCCGCGGTACCGCGGGCGGGCGCATCATTATCCAGAAAGCGAACGGAGGCGGCAACGTCACCGCAGCCGAACGCGAGCCCGCACAAGGCGAAGCCGTCCATCTCAGCATCGACGCCGGCCTGCAGAAGCGGCTCTACACCGCAATGAGCGGCAAGCCTGGTGCTGCCGCAGCCGTTGATCCGAAAACCGGGGAAGTGTTCGCGCTCGTCTCTTCGCCCGGCTACAACCCGAACGATTTTATCCCGAACATCACGGCGAGCCGCTACCAAAAGCTCGCATCTGACCCGCGGCTCGTGTTCTTCAACCGCTTCGCCGCAGCCTACACACCGGGCGCCGCACTCAACCCGGTCGTTGCAGCAGCCGGATTGAAAGCGGAAACCATCAAAGCGGATGCCATCAATAAAACCTTGAACGCGACGCCGCACAACGCCTATGCCGCTGCGATCAAAGCGCAGGGGATCGATGCCTTCAAGGCAAATCTCGCAGCGTTCGGCTTCGGCGAACCGCTGCCGTTCGCAATCGAGCTCACCCCGTCCCAGCTGTCCGTTGATGGCGTGCCGGGTTCCGCGGGGCAAGTGCAGGCGAATATCCTTCATTTGGCATCAGCCTACACCGCCTTCCTGAACGAAGGCACTATCTACGAGCCCGCGCTCCTGTTCGGCCAAGAACCGAAAGTCTGGAAAAAAGGGCTCGTAACCAAAGAAGGGGCCGAATCCATGCAAGCGGCACTGAAAACCGCGCTCGCCAAAACGAAACTGGGACAGGCGGGCATCGCCGGCACCCTCTCGACCGTCAAAGCGAGCGGCAAGGAAAACGGCGTCTTCGTCGGTTATGACACCGGGAATCCCGCATACGTCATCGCCTTGATCGTTGAAGGTACCGACAAGAAAACGCTTGAAGCTGCAGTACTTGCGGCGTTTAATAAATGATGGGAATTAAGAGGCATCCGCAGCAGCGGATGCCTATGTTTTTTTAGTGGAGAAGAAGAGTTCATGTAGAAACCAAAAGAGTTCATGAAGAAATACGAGGAGTTCATGTAGAAACCAAAAGAGTTCATGTAAGAAGCTGATTAATTCATGTAAAGACACTTTTATAAAGTTGCACTTAGTGCTTTTCGCCGCGGCGAAAAGCGTCCCTTAGGGGTTAAGGAGGCCGCCGCAGATGCGGGGGCCTTTTCCATACAGTTTTTACCCATCGATAGAAACGCTAGAAACATCGATAGGAAGCGTGCATACCGCCGATAGAAAAAGACAAAAGCTGCCGACGAATACGAATCTCAGTTCTTAGTGCTTTTCGCTGCGGCGAAAAGCGTCCCTTAAGGTTTGAGGAGGTCGCCGCGGATGCGGCGGCCTCTTCCATTCGGTTCTTAAACAATGTAAGAAACTGCAAAACCTTCCTGCGCCAAGAGAGCAGAACCGCTCAGAATCGTATTTTAACCTTTGCTGAGCGTATTTCGCCGATCGCTGAGCGTATTTTAACCATAGCTGAGCGTATTTTAACCTTCGCTGAGCGTATTCCCGCCGCCACCAACAACACCGCGAAATCTAAAAGAAAAGCCCTCCCGGACCACCCGGAAGGACTTCCCACTTTCTATTCTTTCTCTGTCAAAAACGTAATCACCGCAAACAGCAGGAACGCGAGCAGCAAGAGCGTGCCGCCGACGATGAACAAGACCATCACAAGCGTGTCGTTCCAATTGAACGGGTTCAAATTATACAGCCACATGCCGGCGGTGAGGCCGACGGCGCCTACCATCGCGAGCACGCCGTGGACCGCGACCAGTTTCTTGTACTTGATCGTGTACATCCGGTAGAAAATCCCCCAGGCGAACACCGACAGCCAGCCGACCAGCAAAATGTGCGCGTGGATCGGGCGCAGGGCGTAATCCATCTGGCCCGCCATGTGCGAACCGAGGTACGTGCCGAGCAATCCGAAGATTGCCGAAAAGCGGATCAACCGCAAACTCCAAACTTTTTCCATGAATAAAACCTCCAACTTAATTTCGTATTCTATCCGTGAGCGGAAGCGTAATGATGAATTCGCTCCCGTCTCCCGGTTTACTTTTTACGTCAATCTTTCCATGATGCAAGGTGACAACCTGATGCACAATCGACAAGCCGAGCCCAGTGCCGTCCGTGTTGCGGGCGGCGTCGCCCCGGTAGAAACGGTCAAACAGCTGCCCGAGCGCTTCTTCCGAAATGCCGACGCCGGTATCCTTGAACGACACCTGAACACTTTCTTCATCTGAGTGCAACCCGATCTCGATGCTGCCGCCGGGTTTATTGTACTTGATGGCGTTGGTCAATAGATTTTCCCAGACGTTCTCAAGCAGTTCGGCGTCGCCGCGGAACCGGGTGGGGGCGAGGTGGTATGACAGGTTGATGTCTTCCTCCTCGAGCCGCCAGCGGTATTTCCGGACTGCACCTTTCAATTGTTCATCGAGTGCGAATTCCTCCGCTTTCATCGGATACGCGCCTTGGTCGAGCGAGGTCAGCAGCAGCAATTGCCGCGTCAAACTCGACAGCCGCTTCGCTTCCTGGTCAATGATTGCCGTATAGGCGAGGCGGTCGGCGTCCGGCAAGTCATCCGCCTTCAATAGATCCGCATAGCCCTGGATGTTCATGAGCGGCGACTGGAAATCGTGCGAGACGTTGCTGATGAACGATTTGCGCGCGAGGTCGTTATGTTTCAACTGATTCTGCATCAGATTGAAGCTTTCCGACAGCTGGCCGATTTCATCGTTGCGCCGGATGTCGAGCGGGTAGCTGAAATTTTCGCGCGCGATGTGCTTCGTCGCTTCGGTCAGCTGGACGATCGGCCGCGTCAATTGGCGTGCCATCCACAGCATGCCGATGATGATGACGAGTGCGATTGCGGCGACAAAGCCAATCAGCACCGAGTGGATATCGGTGGCTACGAGCTTCGTGTCGGGCCGGATGAAGAGGCCATAGCGCTCGCCGCCCTGCTCGAACGGCACGCCGACCGTGTTGTGCAATTCATTTGTAAAATGGCCGATCATGAAGATGCGGCCGGTGAAATTGTCGAGTCCGGTGTAGACGGCCCCTTCGGTCAGTACGCGCTCCGCTTCTTCCGGGAACGCCGTGTCGTCGAACGGTTCGCCGAAGAACGTCTTGTTGCCGGCGCTGTCGACAAGCGCAATCTGGTAGCCGAGCTTCGCGACCGCCTCCAGGTAGCTCTCGAAGCCGTCCGCGGAATACGGCACGACTTCGAGCGTGCCGACGATCTCTTCGGCGATGGCGACGTTCTGCTCGATCGTCTCTTCTTTTGTGACCGCCAGGTAAAAGGCGTTCGCGATAATAAAGCCGATCAGGATGCTGATGACCAAGAGGAACAGCGTAGCGACGGTGAATTGCCGGTACAAGGTCTTCATTTCGGCGCCTCGAGCTTATAGCCGATGCCGCGCAGCGTATGGATCTCGACATCCGCGCCGTAGCGCTTCAGGCGGTCGCGGATCCTATTGATGTGCGTGTTCAGCGTCATTTCACTGCCTTCGTGCTCTTCGCCCCAGACGTATTCCATCACCAAACCGCGCGGTGTCGCCAAGTTTGCACGCGACACCAGCAACGACAGGATCTCGAACTCCTTCAGCGGCAGGATGACGGTTTCATTGCCGATTGCCACTTCAAAGTTCCGGCGGTTGATCGTCAGGTTGCCTGCCTGCAGATTTTCCGAAACCGACCGTTCCGAGCGTCGCAGCACCACCGCGACCCGGAACAGGAGCTCTTTCGGCTCGAACGGCTTGACCACGTAATCCTCGGTGCCGGACAGGAAGCCCCGTTCCTTGTCCTCAAGCTGGCCTTTGGCGGTCAACAGGATCACCGGGATGCCGAGGTCCTGCGTCAGGATGCGGGTCAGCTCAAAGCCGTCCATGCCCGGCATCATGACGTCGACGATGGCAAGGTCGACAAGCTGGTCTTCAAGCAGCAGCAGCGCGTGCTCCGCGTCGCTCGCCTTGAACACCGTATAGCCTTCTTTGCCGAGATGGATCGCCACCAATTGCTGGATATAAAGATCGTCATCCACAACGAGTATTTTCATACCTTTCACTCCCCATCAAAAGAGAGCCATTGAATGCGGCTCTCCGTTATCTTTAGTATGCAGGGTTTACTTGTCTTTTTCAAAAAACAGGATCAAAGCGGGCAGCAGCATGCCGCGCACAAGGAACGTATCGATCAGGATTCCGATTGCTACCATGAAGCCGAAGACGAACAAATCGGCGATCGGCATCGTGGTGAGCGCCGCAAACGTCGCGGCCAGAATGATGCCGGCGCTTGAGATTACGCCGCCCGTGTTGCGGATCGCGATCTCGAGCGCTTCTTTGACACGGCGCGTCTTGCGCTCTTCGATAAAGCGCGACACCAGGATGATGTTGTAGTCGATACCGAGTGCGACCAGGAAGATGAACGCGTACACCGGCACGCGCGTACTGATTGCTTCAAAGCCGAACAGCACATCGACCAGGAAGATGCCGAGCCCAAGAGCTGACAGGTAGGAGAATAGGATCGTCGCCATCATATAGAACGGCATTTTCCATGAACGCGTCAGCACGAACAAGAGCACGAGGATCAATAAGGTCTCGAGAGCGACGATTTTGTAGATGTCGCTGTTGTTGACGGCGCGTTCATCGACGAGCTTCGGCGTGATGCCGCCGAAATGCGCTTCGCCGTCAATGCCGGCAGCTTCGAGCACGTCGCCGCTTTCATTCCGCAAGTCTTCAATAAAATCGAGCGCTTGGGTCGAATACGGATTGAGCGACAGCGCGATGCTGTACTTCACCGCTTCGCCGTTTTCGGTCTGGCCGGAAGGGCGGGCCGAAGCGATTTCATCGTATGCGGTTAGCTCTTCTGCAAGCTTGGCTGCCGCTTCTTCGGTGATCGGTTCGTCGCTTTTCACAAGCAAAGTAGACGGAGCGATTTCGCCTTTGTCGAATTTCTCTTCGACGATTTCATAGCCGACGCGGGACGGCATATCGTCCGGGAACGACTTCACCGTATCGAATTCGAATTCCAAGTTGATGATGTTGAGTGCCGAGAGCAGAAGCAGTACGGCAACGAGCCCGCCGGAGAACAAGGGCTTGTTGACGACGAATTTCGCCACCGGCCCCCAGATGCCATGCTTCATTCTCTTCGCATCGCCGTATTTCGGCACTTTCGGCCAGAACGCCTTGCGGCCGAACAGCGTGAACAGCGCCGGAATCAGCGTGATCGAAGCAATCATGATGACGAACACCGCGGTGCCGAAGATCGGCGCGAAGTTCGCGTAATCGCGGAAAACCGCGAAGAATAGCACGAGCATCGCCGCAAGCACCGTGCCGCCTGCGAAGAAGACCGGTTCGCCGGTCGCGCGCATCGCGTACTTCATCGCTTCGTATTTGCTTTCGTAATGGTTCAGTTCCTCACGGTAGCGTGAGAACACGAACAGCGAATAATCGATGACGGCGGCGAACAGGAGAATGCTCATGATCGACGTCGTCTGGCTCGTCAGTTCAAGCCCGGCTTTGCCCATGAACGCGAGCGTCTGGTTCACGACCTGGTAGACGATGCCCGTCGCGAGCAGCGGAATGATCGCAAGCAGCGGCGAGCGGTAGATGACGATCAACAGCACGAGGATAATCAAAACGGTTGCGATCAATAAGACGAAATCCGCTTCTTCAAACAATTTCACGGTGTCGCCGGCGATTCCGGCTGGTCCCGTAACATAAAATTCCATGGCGCCGAAATCAGCCGCAATATCTTGGCCAATCTCCGTTGCTTCGTCGTTGATCTCCGAGAAGTCGGCGCTGCCAAGGCCCGCTTCGAGCGCCATCGGGATGATCATCGTCGAATTGTCTTCAGAATAAAAGCCTTCAAGTGCGGGCGGTGGCAGCTGGCTGATGTCGATGATCGAGTCGATGCCTTCAATCTCCGCATCCGTAATGCCTGCCAGGATTTCCTGGACGGCTTCTAATTGTACATCGCCTTCAGGGTTATGGAACACGAGGATGCCCGGCGTGCCTTGGTCGTTCGGGAAGGCTTCTTTCAACTTTTCGTCTGCGATGATCGACTGGGCGTCATCGGGCAGCGATTGGAAGTTCGCAACTTTATAGTCGTTCAGTGTCGGGCCCATGCTCAGCGCAATCATCCCTACGAACCAGATGATGAGCGTGATCCACATGCCTCGTTTCGTGGATACCCAATCGGTGATCGGGTTTAAGAATTTGTTCATGAATGTCACTCCTCTTTCTATCTTTAAACGATTTCCAACCCATCATAGCGGACGAATATAAATTGAATATCAATTTTCGGTGGCAGAGATATGAACAGATGTGTCAGAACCGAGATATTCCGCACAACCGCTTCGCTTGCCGCGGACTAACTGCCAAGCCTCCTCGGGCTGACGCCCTGTGGGGTCTCGGCAGTTAGTTGTTCCGCAGGCGTCTCCGCGGTTGTGCTCCATATCTCTAAACCGTTCTCTATAAGAAGGAATACCAGAAACCGCCTTTTTCAGACAACTTCCAGATGGTATAATGCTAAGTAACAGGCAAGACAGGGTTTATTCCAACGGAAAAGGAGAGGGATGGGATGGAGCTGAAGGAAGTGTTGTTTGTGCTGCTGGATGAGTATGCGGACTGGGAAGCGGCGTCGCTGGCGTCGGCGCTGAACGAACCGCCGGACCAGGGCGAGCATAAGTACCGAGTGAAGACGGTATCGCTCACCCATGAACCGGTGCGGTCGATCGGCGGCTTCCGGACGGTCCCGGATTACACGGTCGATGAAGTGGGCGATGATTTTGCGGGAATTGTGCTGATCGGCGGCAATTCGTGGCGCAAGCCCGGGAGCGAAGCGGTTATGCGGCTTGTGCAAAAAGCGCTCGATGGCAGTAAAGTCATCGCTGCGATCTGCGATGCCACGGTGTTCCTCGGCATCAACGGCGTGCTGAATTCCGGGAAGCACACAAGCAATCGGCTGGACGACCTGCAGGAGACGGCAGGGGGGAATTATACCGGCGCAGCCGATTACCTCGAGCAGCAGGCGGTGCGGGAAGGCAAGCTCATCACCGCGAACGGCTCGGCATTCCTCGAGTTCGGCCGCGAAGTGATGACCGTCCTCGAATCCGCGCCGCAACAGGAGATCGATGAGTGGTACGAGTTTTTCAAGAACGGCTATTACGAATTCATAGGGAAACAGAAATGATGCGAACCGCAGTCACGGGACTGCGGTTTTTTTGTGTGCTTTGCGGGAGTGAGATTGAAGAGGTGGACGGAGTGTCGATTAAATTCCATGGAATGTCGATTAAAATCTGCAAAGTGTCGATTGAATCTCAAATAGTGTCGATTAAATCCGATAAAATGTCGATTAAATTGAATGGAAGCCCGCCAACTACTCTCGGAAATTAGAACGTTCATCGCTTTTGCAAAGGAACCGCAACCTCCGGGCTGCGGTTTTTTTGTTGGAAGTGGTGACAACTGATTTTTTAAAAAAGTTTAAACATGTTTTAATTTTCACTTAATTTTCACATTTCTCCGCTAAGTTTGTTGTATGCAATCCGAACAGACATATTCCCATACTTTATTCGAGAAGGAAGAGGCGGTGGCGTATGAAGAAGATGATGGTTCTTGGCGGCTATACCCACATGATTGATGTGGTGGAAACGGCAAAGCGGATGGGTTTCTATACGATTGTCGTGGATAGGGACACGGATTCCCCGGCAAAAGCCCACGCGGACAAAGCGTTTGATATCAGCACCGACGAAATAGAGCGCCTCGCTGAAATCGCCCGTGCGGAAGAGGTTGGCGGCGTGATCAACGCATTCGACGACTTCAATACGTGGCAGGCGCAGGTATTATGCGAAAAGCTGGGGCTTCCGTATTACGCCACAAAAGAACAGCTGGCAATCTGCTCGGACAAAGAACGCTTCAAGGCATACTGCAGAACCTACGGCGTTCCGGTTATTGAGGAATATGGAATCGAGGATTTGCTGAGCGAAGGCACGGAATCCAAAATCCGATTTCCGGTCATCGTCAAACCGGTCGACAGCTACGCGAGCCAAGGGATTTCTGTCTGTTATAGCCCGGAAGAGCTGAAGAAGGCATACGCCAAGGCCAACCAGCGCTCAAGATCCGGAAACGCAATCATCGAACGGTTCGTCGACAATTCCCACGGTGTCGAAATGTATTATACGGTCAAGGAGGGCAACGTGATTTTGACCGGTGTGGCCGACCGCTATGTACATAAGGTTTCGGAAGAACATCCGCCGCTGCCGACAGCGACCGTATTTCCGTCGCAGCACCGGGAGCTTTTCCTGGAAAAGCTGGATGAGAAAATCAGAACGATGATCCGCGGCATGGGCATCCAGAACGGCGTCCTGTTCTTCCAGTCGCTGTTCGAAGAAGGCGAGTTCTTCCTTTATGAAGTGGGCTTCCGCCTTAGCGGTGAAAAGCATTACCAGCTGATCGAGAAGCAGACCGGCGTCAATTTGCTCGAAATGATGCTCGATTTTGCGGCCGGCGGAAACTTGGACGCGTATCCAATCGAACAATTCGACAACGGCTATGCGAAGTTCCCGGCCTGCAACCTGGCAGTATTGCTGAATGCGGGAGAAATCCGGGAAGTCAACGGGCTCGAACACATTCTCGACATGCCCCAAGTGGTTTCATTCACCGGACTGAAAGGGGCAGGCGACCAGGTCGAAGCCACCGGCAACTACGGCCAGATGCTCGGCCGGTTCAACATCGTCTGCAAAGACCCGAAAGATTTCCATACGGTGATTAATGAAATTAACGCTGTGCTGGAAGTCGTGTCGACCGAGGGCGCAGACATGATTGCAGCCCGCTACCATCCGAGGGCAGAAAAGGGAACACCGGCCCGCTGCCATTAAGCGGGGGTGAATAAAGGCTATGGATGATATTAGTTTGAATAGAACCGCAGTCTAGGGACTGCGGTTTTTTCTTTTTGTGCTCATAACGCGTTGGCGAACGCTCATCGCCTCTGGCAGAACTCCGTTTTCCAACCGTCGCTTGTTAAATTTCCATAATTTAGGTAGGGTGGAGGAGAGGGGGAGATCGTGGATATGTTTTTATGGTTATGGATCATGATTGGGCTGATGGTGATCGTCGTATTGGCGAACCGGTTTCTGCCGCTTTGGGTGAAGGTGTTGCTTGGTGTTTATTTTATAGTTGTTGCTGCGGTGTTTATGAATGGAGTCAACCGGATTAATGAAAAATACACAACGCCGTTGCCGGACGTGTATTGGGATGAAAACTCGGCTTGGGTTTATCTGATTTCGGACCTTTTGTTTTTCCCATTCATCGGTGTTCTGATTTTTATCTACATAAGATGGGTGATGGGAGCCCAGGGGAAAAGGTATAAAGCGCTTGTTCTAGCAAGCACCATCCCGTCTGTGTTCATCTTATTCTTCTTTTATTTCATGTTCAATTTCGGTTACGGCTACCGACCATAATAAATCAAAAAACGACCCGGCAGCTTTTGCTTGCCGGGTCGTTCTATAGAATCGCTTCTGCAATCAGTTTGTCGAGTTTTCGGATATCGACTTTTTTATTCAGGTTCAGTTTGAATCTGCCGGCTTTCGTCCAAAGCTCCAATTCCGTGTTGATGTCGAACGTGCCGCCATTTTCCGACGAGTACATAATGATCGACTTGAACGGAATCGTGTAGACCTCGACTTTCTTGCCGGTCAGCCCCTGTTTGTCGGAGATGATGATGCGTTTATTGGTGACCACCGCAGTGTCGCGCAAAGTCTTATAAGCGATGTGCGCCTCTTCTCCGTTAATCAGCAGATCGTTCACCGATTCTGGCACCTCGATTTCCTGCAAAAAAGTCCACGCCATCATGCCATTCAAATTAGCCATTCCAATTCCTCCTTCGGGTTCTGTGTCCAGTATGGCATATATTGGAATAAAGGAGAAGGGGATTCGGCTGAGTGATTATAGAAGTCCGCTGAGTGATCATAGACCGCCTGTTACCGCTCATAGAGCTTCGAAAAATGCTCATAGAATTCCCGAAACCACTCGTAGAACCCCAAAAATCGCACATAAAAACAAACCGTCAATAAAAAAAGAAACAGATTGAAAGGAGATGCCGCAAAACCTCCGTTTCAATCCGTTTCTTCATCCGCCCGGTATTCCAGAATATCTCCCGGCTGGCAGTCCAGGGCCTTGCAGATCGCCTCGAGCGTCGAAAACCGCACGGCTTTGGCTTTGCCGTTTTTCAGGATGGACAGGTTCGCCATCGTGATGCCGACCCGTTCGGTCAGCTCGGTGACGCTCATTTTCCGTTTCGCCAGCATGACGTCGATGTTGATGATAATTGCCATAGTTTCACCTCAGACGGTTAAGTCGTTTTCTTTTTTTATTTCGATGGCGTTCTTCAGCAGCTTTTGGAGCAGCGCCGCGAACACTGCGATGACGCTGGACGCGAACGCGCCAATCGCTCCGAGCGTGATGATGTGCGTGATGTCGTCATCAATCAATAGGATCGTCGCCAATTCGCCAAGCACAATAAAGGCGATAATCGCGAGCGCGCAAAGCTTGATGACGTTCAGCGCCTTGATCGACCGCTCGGAGAACGCCTCGTTGCGGTCGATGTACGTCAGCAACTTAAAAGTCTGGTACAGCGCAATGAAAAAGGGCACAAAGAAAATATAAGCGGAAATCAAAAATGGATATTGCAGATACGCCGTTTCCGGATGCATCTCCGCATCCTGAGCCGCAATAAGCGGCAGCCCGAAAATGCATATCGCCAGCACGACCAGCCCCATAAACACTAACACCGCTTTTAAAAACAGCGTCGAAACTTTTTTCCGGCTCATGGCCCACACCCCGTTCGGTTGTTGTTAAAGAGAATATACCACTTTTTTTATTGATAATCAATAAATAAATATTGATAATTAAAAAATAAGGAGAATCCTCATTTTTTTATGAACTGTATAAGACAGTTTATAGCTACTGGATGCTCAAAGAAATTTTACAGTCTTACTAAAAAGAACTTATACCATAACTCAATTGTATAAAGTCATCCAGAAAAGATATTTTATAAAGCAAGAAGAAAAAAGATTCATTTACAAGTGATAAAAGAATGGATTAATAGCGATAACATAGCATTACTTTTACTTAATTAATAAAAAAACAAAAATATTCTATCAATTCAAAAATGATTATGCTAATATGGTAAAAAGTTTAGTCAAACTATAATTATTACTGCCACACTGTATTCGGAGAAAGGAAAGGTACAAAAAATGGATGGAATTTATCAAAAAATCAAGAATTTGCGTGTAGAACAAGGCTTTACGTTGAAGGACTTGAGCGAAAAAACGGATTTATCCGTAAGCTTCTTGTCCCAGATTGAAAGGGGGACCTCTTCTCTTGCAATTACATCGTTGAAAAAAATTGCTGACGCATTTGCAGTGCCGATCACGTATTTCTTTGATACTGATTCAAATCATAATTACATGTTGCAAGCGTCAGAGCGCAAGCCGTTCCGGCTAGAAGGTTCTCCTATCGTCTACACAAGACTGAACGGTGAATTTGGCGGAAGGACTTTAGAGCCGCTGCTGGTAACACTTGCTCCGAAACAGGAGTTAAACCAAGTATCCAGCCACCCGGGAGAAGAATTCTATTATGTATTGAAAGGTGCAGCTTTGTTCAAAGTAGATGGCAAAGAATATTTTGTCCGGGAAGGCGATTCCATTCATTATCCATCGGAAGTTCCGCACGCTTGGGAAAATCCATTGAATGAAGAAACGCAAATCTTATGTGTATTGACGCCGGTGATATTTTAATTCAAAAGAAAGAAGGCTGATTGTTGATGAGAGTTGCTACTGATATCGGGGGAACATTTACAGACTTAGTTTATGTGGATGCTAACGGCAAAGTGGGTGTGGCCAAAAGCCATACAACCCCTCCTAATTTTGAACAGGGAGTCGTCGATGTAATAGAGAAGAGCGGCATCGACCAACAGGCAATCGAGACTTTTATCCACGGCACAACAGTTATTATCAATGCATTAACGGAACGGAAAGGCGTCAAAACCGGACTGATTACTACTAAAGGTTTCCGGGATGTGCTGGAAATTGCACGCGGAAATCGGCCGGACCTTTTCAATGTCCGCTATAAGAAACCGACCCCATTTGTGGAACGCTACTTGCGCCAAGAAGTGGAAGAGCGTCTGAATCAAAAAGGGGAAGTTGTCACTCCGTTAAATAAGGAGCAAGTCAAAGAATTAATCGCCTACTTCAAAAAAGAAGGGGTGGAAGCACTGGCGGTTTCTTACCTGCATGCTTACAAAAATCCGGAACACGAGCAGCAAACTATTGAACTGATACAGGGTTTATGGCCAGAAGTAGCTGTCACGGCTTCACATGAAGTGACGAAAGAGTGGCGTGAATACGAACGCACCAATACAGCGGTCCTGAATTCGTATGTAAAACCGATTGCATCTAAATACATCAACCGTCTTAATACAAAACTGGTTGAGAACGAAGCAGAAAGCTTCAACTACATCATGCAATCAAATGGAGGAACGACGACATTCGAACAAGCTAAGAAGACTCCAATCAATATGGTGGAATCCGGTCCGGTCGCAGGGATTTATGGTGCTGCATACCTTGGAGAAATCATCGGTGAGAAGAACGTCATCGCCTTCGATATCGGCGGAACCACTGCAAAATGTTCCTTGATTGCTGACGGCGAAGTGAAAGTGTCAACGGACTACTATATCGAAAAAGATGCATTGAATGCTGGGTATCCGATCAAATCTCCCGTGGTTGATATTGTGGAAATTGGGAACGGCGGCGGATCGATCGCCTGGATTGATGAAGGAGGATCTTTGAAAGTCGGTCCACAATCAGCAGGTGCAGTTCCAGGTCCCGTAGCTTATGGCCAAGGAGGAACTGAACCGACTACGACGGATGCTAATTTACTGACCGGACGTTTATCACCGGAAAACTTCGATTATCAAGTCGATTTGGATTCTGTGAAAAAAGCCATCGAAGAAAAAGTCGGGAGTGTTTACGGGTTATCTGCAGAAGAAGCAGCGCTCGGCATCATTCGCATCGCAAACGCTAATATGCTGAATGCCTTGAAGCTCATCTCAGTACGTAAAGGTTATGACCCACGCGACTTTACCTTGGTCGCTTTCGGCGGCGGCGGTTCCATGCATGCACCGGCATTGGCGAAAGAGCTGGGTGTCGGGAAAGTTGTGGTCCCAGTCGCATCGTCCGTATTTTCCGCTTGGGGCATGCTGATGACAGACCTGCGCCATGATTATATCCAAACATATATCAACCGATTCCAAGACATCGATCTGAACGAATTAAACAGCGAGTGGAACAAGTTGGAAGCTCAAGCGAGCCAGCAATACGCTGAAGAGCACATTAAAGAAGAGGATATTGTTTACAACCGATTTGTTGATATGCGCTATGCCGGTCAAGAACATACTGTAAAAGTACCGCTTGCCAACGGTGAAATTACTCAGGAAACAGTCGAATCGACCATCCGTTTGTTCCATGAGATGCACGAACAGAGCTTCACTTTCAAATTGGAAGAAGCACAAACGGAAATCGTCAACTTGCATTTGACGGCTTTCGGAAAGGTCCAAAAGCCAGAGTTGCACAAACTCGAAGCAGGCAACACAGACATCGGCTCCGCGTTGAAAGAAACTCGGAATGTCTTTTATGAAAATGATGGCTGGTCGGCGACGAAAGTTTATCACCGCGATCTGCTCGTGCCTGGCATGTCGATTCACGGCCCCGCAATCGTTGAAGAACCGACAGCAACGACTGTCTTCTATTCTGGTCAAACTTTGTCTGTAGATACTTACGGAAATCTGATTATCGAGTCGGAGGTGCAATAAGATGACTGTGACAAATCCAATAGCCAATTCTGTTAAAGTCGATCCATTCACTATTGAAATTGTAAAGGATTCCTTGATTGCCATTGGAGAAGAGATGTTCCATGCACTTGCACGGACATCGATGAGCCCAATTATTTATGAAGTGCTCGACTATGCGAGCGGTCTGACGGATGGAAAAGGACAGCTCCTAACGCAGGGCAATGGCGTCACTGGATTTATCGGGATGCTGACGTTCATGGTCAAAGAAACCTTGAACAAATTCGGGGAAGAAGGTCTAAAAGAAGGCGACATTATTATTATCAACGACTCGTATGTCGGCGGCGGGTCGCACTTATCCGATGTCGGTCTAGTAATGCCAATTTTCCATGAAGGGAAGATCATAGCGTTCTCGGCCAATAAGGCCCACTGGACGGATGTCGGAGGAAAAGACCCTGGTTCATTCAGCAATGATGCGACTGAAATCTATCAAGAAGGTCTTCAATTCCCTTGTGTGAAATTATTTGAAGAGGGCAAGCTGAACCAAGCTGTTCTCGACATCATCAAGGTCAACATCCGGTTCCCGGATTTGTCGATTGGCGATTTGTGGGCGCAGGTAGCCGCACTTCGCACCGGCGAAAAGCGCGTTAAAGAATTATGCGATAAGAACGGAGCAGAAGTTGTACAGGCATCTATCGATCATCACCTTGACCACGGCGAGCAATTGGCACGCAAGGAATTAGCAAAACTACCGAAAGGTGAATTCTTTGCGGAAGACTTTGTTGATGATGACGGCTTCGGCAACGGGCCATTCCCGATTAAAGTAAAAGTGACAATCACCGATGATAAATTTATCTGTGATTTCCGAGGCAGCCATCCGCAGGTTCCGGGACCTGTGAACTGTACGTATACAGGATTGGTGTCAGCAGTCCGGACGATTTTCCTAGCCGCAACCAATCCGTCTCAAGATGTGAACGATGGTGTCTTCCGCCCGCTTGAAATCATAACCGATCCGAAATCAATTCTGGCAGCTGAACGGCCGGCACCAGTGTCGATCTACTGGGAAAGTATGCAAGGCGGAGCGGACTTGGTTTGGCAGGCACTTGCGCCATCTCTGCCGGAACGTTTGTCTGCCGGCCAGCTTCTATCTGTCTGCGCTGTCACTTTGTCCGGACAACACCATGTGACGGAAGAACCGTTCTTGATTGTTGAACCTTCTGCCGGTGGCTGGGGAGCAGCCCAGGGACAGGACGGAGCACGAGGTCAATTCTGCATAGGTGATGGCGAAACGTATAACGTTCCTGTAGAAGTGGCGGAAACACGGTATGGAGTCATGATCGATGAATACAGCTTGCGCACAGACGGAGCGGGCGCCGGTGAATTCATTGGCGGTGCCGGCGTGACGCGCGCTTATCGTGCGATGACGGACAACCAGTTCGTATCGGCGACATTCGGACGCAATAAATACTTCCCGTGGGGCTTAAATGGCGGTTCGGAAGGATCGCCGAATGAATTCACTATCGAAAAGTCGAATGGTGAAACAGATGGGCCATTTGGAATCTATCCGCGCTATCCACTCGATAAGGACGATGTGGTCCGTTTGATGACAGCGACAGGCGGCGGATATGGTAATCCAATGAAGCGGCCAGCAGAGCAAGTCGCAAAAGATGTGAAAAACGAGTATATCACCGTACAGCAAGCAAAAGACTTTTTTGGGGTCGAAGTAAACCCTGAAACATATGAAGTGGTCAGTCTATCAAGGAGAGGGGAATAACCATGGATATTTTGAACATCAAGGATTTGGCGCAAGAAGGAAATGAGTCATATTCGATGCACACCATTTTTAAAGAACAGCAAGCGGATTCCGCGGTGAAAGTCGGGCATGTCACAATCTATCCAGGTGAAACCGTCCCGTTGACTGGTGTTTCAAAACATGAGGAAAACGAATACTCCGTAATCGTCAAAGGCTCATTGGTCACAGAGATTGAAGGGAAGCAATACCGAGTCTCTGCCGGCCAAGCAACTTTCATCCCGAAAGGGGAAGAACACATCGCCGTCAATGACGGCGAGGAAGCTTGCGAACTGGTCTTTGTCATGGTCGGCTAATTGCCAATAGAACAAATGAAAGAAACCAAAAGGGGGATTGAAAATGGAAGGGAAAGCGAAGTCACATGCAGTAGGGAAAGATGAGGCGTTGTCAGCGATTCCAATGGATAAGCGGCAGCACTGGGTGACGCCGGCAATGATTTTTGGTGGACTGGAATTCACGATTCCGGTCCTGATGGTTGGAGCGACACTCGCGGGTGCCTTCGGCATGTCCCAGATATTCTGGATTTTGCTGATCTCATTGTTTGTCGTCCAATGGATCGGTAATGCGGTGGCCGGCTATATCGGTGCTAAAACAGGACGTTCTTCTTCGGTAATTGCACGGACAAGTTTCGGGGCTGCACAGGCCAGGTTCATTGTTGGGATAACCATTTTTATCGTCTCCCTTGGCTGGTGGGCGCTTCAGACCGCAGTTGCGGGGAACGCCATTTCTGCAATGCTCGGCATCGATTATGAAAACCAGTTCGGGCCATGGGCCTTAGTCACAATTGTCGTTGGTTTACTGTTTGCAATTCCATCAATCATCGGCTATGGTTCAATGAAATGGACGGATTATTTTGCCGTTCCAGCTGGACTGCTTTTAATTGCAGGCGGAATCTTCTATGCGCTGCAAAATACAGGAATCGATACGATCATGGCATGGCGTCCTGAACCATCGATGACATTCTTGGCAGCACTAAGCTTGGTCATCGGGATCAACGTTTCCCAATGGGTCATCGCTTCAGACTATACGCGTTACGCAAAACCCAAAGTGAAGGATAATGTACTGATTCCCCTTGGCATTGTAGCGGTCGGCTTTCCGTTATTCTATGTTGGAGCGATCATGTCGGTCGGCGTCGGCGATGCTGATATCGTAAACGTCATGATGAACCTCGGCTTCCCTGTATGGGGCTTCCTGATTCTCTGGTTCGCCACTTGGACAAGCCAGCTCGTCAACAACTACAGCATGGGCCTAGCAATGGCCAACATCTTCAACGTCAATTCCAATAAAGGCCGTGCAATCCTGACGTTCATCGGGACCATCATCGCTATTATCATTGCACTTGCTGGCATCTTGGAATACTTCATGGACTTCCTGTACATGACAGCATTGATTTATCCGGCAATCGCCGGCATCATGATGGCGGATTTCTTCTTTATCCGTAAACAGCAATGGGTAGATAACCAAGGCTGGAACTGGATGGCGACAATTGCCATGGTATTCGGTGTGCTCGTCGGATACTTTACACAATATGTTTATACGTTCGGACTTCCGGCTGTTCAATCACTGATTGCTGCGGGAATTGTATACTTCGTCGCAATGAAAGTGAAAGCAGCTGTAAAACCGGATCACTTCACAGTACCTGTTGAATCGTCGAAAGAGCAGGGTGTAAATGAAAAGACCGAGTTAGTTTAATAAATTAGTAGAAAAACCCTTGTTGGACACTGCTTGTCTGACAGGGGTTTTTACGTTGAAAAAAATAACCCCGCCTTTCCACTGTGGAAGGCAGAGCCATCTGTGAATAAAACCTATCAGTTTCCGTTACATCGGATCCAACTCGTTCACCTTATCCACTTGCCGCCGGACATTCACGGCGATCCACGAGAGGGGGAGTGCGGCCAATGGGAAGAAAATATTCCACGAGGTAAAACTGACGCCTAAATCCGGATAATACGAAAGCATGTACCACGCTTCGTACGCCATGTTCAGCAGCAAGGCCACTAGCGGCCCCACGAAAACTCTTTTCGCTAGCACTGCGGCAACGGCACCTGCCCCGATTACAACGGCCGGAACAATCAGCAGCTGCATTACAAACGGATCGATTGCATCCATAAGTCAAGCTCCTCTTCTATTAAACTCAAATCCCCTGGATGGCCCCGGCAAGCCCGTCCTCATCCAAGAACTCAATCTTCCCGATCTTCCCGTCTTCCGGAACCATCGCCTTGCCTTCGAACGTGAACGGCTCGTCTTCATGCATCACGTCAAAAGTGAACGTGTAGAGCGTCGGCTCCTGGTCGTTCTGCACGATGTCGATATCAGACGTGCTCAACTGATAGTCCCCTTCGAACAGGGAATAGTAAAAAGCACCGGACCGGACGAAATCATCAAAGCCGTTCTCCGTGAAGTAGGAAGCATAGGCCTCTTCCGTATAGTCCTCGAGCGCCTGATGTTCTGGTCCGGCGGTGATCGCATCATATTCTTCCTGGCTCATGTCGTCCTGCTGCATCGCCATCGCGGTTTCCCACAGCTCCCGGTATATTTCGTCCGGTCCGTTGAACTCCTTCTCGATGACCGCCGTGACCACTTCCGCATTTTTGTCGGCCGCCTCGTCCGTTTCCGCTGTCCCTTGCCCCGAGCAGCCCGCCATCATGAGACTGGCGAGCAGCAGAACGCCCAGCAGCAGCCTTGCCGATAACCTTTTCCTGTAATCCAAATGCATGTCCATTCCTCCTCATTAATTCAACTCTCTATGCGAATAAACTCCCTACCGGTGCAGCGCATGCTGCGCCAAATGAAGGTCTTCCTTTTTTACATAAAAATCATATTGCGTCGTGTCGATTTCGGCGTTCCGCACAAATGGCATGACGGTCCGTCCAGTGTCCCCGAACGCCATGTCCAGAATGCTGACATTTGACTTCCGCACGATGTCATACGACACCCCGCCCGTACTGAGTTTCGACGCGGCATCGTAATATTGCTGATTACCGAACACCGAGTGGGCCAAGCATTTCTTCTCCATGAACAAAAACCGGATCAACCCCATAGCCGCTACACCCCTTTCTGGAATCTACCTCCGCCGAAGCTCCTCGGCGATTTCCTTCAACAGCGCGTTCCGCTCTTTCCCTTGCTTCAAGAACGCCAGCACGATGAAAATTCCGAATCCGACCAGGATCAAGTAGAACAGAATCGATACAATCGGCAGCAAAAAGAAAAGATCTCCCATTGCATTCATCCCAAAAACCCCCTTTATAAGATATACGGAATAAAATCAAAAGCGTTTCAAAAAAATGGGAACTGCTGCATTCATGCACTTCGAATCCAAAGACAGAACAATAAGAGGTTTGGAAACGAATCCTACTTAGACTTGGGCAGACAATCTCAAAATAAATCCAGGCAGCTCAGCTCCAACTTGAAAATGCGCGCCACGGAAGAATTCTTTTCATTGCCGGAAGCGGTTCTGCACAGAAACTCGAAACCTTCCCGGTAAACTGGAGGCAATAAGAATGCCAAGGGAGCGCTTGATCCTTTGCAGCAAGCAAACGGGAAGCATGCTCGGTAGCCACAAATACGCGTTAAAAGGAGAAAGAGACATGAAAAGGAGTTTACTGGCAAGTGTCAGCTTGTTGCTGTTGTTAGCTGGATGCACACCCGGGCCAGGAAATCAGATGATGGAGCCGGGGCAGGGGCCGAAAGGGCCCGATTCGCCCACCCGCGGAATGGGCGGCATGGGGGGACACATGAACCAGGGCAATGCTTGGCCGCTCCAAGCGTCAGAAGGCAGCCGAGAATTGACGATTCCGGAAGTGCTGGAGAGAGGGCAGAACGCGGATTTTGATTACGAAGTGGTGGCCAAGGAAGGGACGACCGAGTTTTATGAGGGCACCCTTACCGAAACGTATGGCTACAACGGAGATCTGCTCGGGCCGACCATCCGGTTGAAGGAAGGGGAGACGGTCCGGGTGAAGGTCCGGAACGAGCTGGATGAACCGACGACGTTCCACTGGCATGGCTTGGAAGTCAATGGAGCGGCAGACGGTGGTCCGCATAATCCCGTCTCACCCGGAGAAAGCCAAATCGTCACGTTGAATGTGGACCAGCCAGCAGCCACGCTTTGGTACCATCCGCATCCGCATGGCCAGACAGCGGAACAAGTTTTCAAGGGGCTCAGCGGCTTGCTCTATGTGGACGGAACGGAGCAGAAAGAATTAGGGCTTCCGCAGCGCTATGGTGTGGACGATATTCCACTCATTTTTCAGGACCGGATGTTCGATCAAAACCGGCAATTGAATTATGATGTCCTGATGAACAATGATGGAACAACGGGAGATGTGTCGCTCGTCAACGGGACGCTTGATCCCGAATTGACCGTGACACAGCCGCAGATGCGCTTCCGGATCCTCAATGGCTCCAACGCGCGGACCTACACATTCCGTTTGAGCAATGGCGCGTCCTTCACCCAGATCGCCTCAGACGGCGGAATGCTGCGTGAACCGGTCGATAGAGAGGAACTTACACTCGCGGCTTCGGAACGCGCGGAAATCCTGGTTGATTTTTCCGGGACGGAAGCAGGGGAAGAGTTGGCCCTTACTGACGCGGAAGGCACGGCCCTCCTGCCTTTCAAACTGGCTTTTGACAAGGAAGAAAAGCAGCCGGATCTAAAGCAAGGGACTGCTGGCCAGCCGTTTCTGACGGAAGAAGAAAAGGCTCTGCCGGTTTCGAAAAGGCTCGAATTGTTTGGCATGATGGAAATGGTGACCATCAATGGACAGAAATTCGATCCGGACAGAATCGATCTGCGCCAGCGAAAAGGCGTTACCGAGGTTTGGGAAGTCTATAACCAGCCCGATATGATGGGCGGTATGGCCCATCCGTTCCATATTCACGGTACACAGTTCAAGATCATTTCACGGGACGGCAAAGAACCGGGCCCACATGAACAAGGACTGAAAGACAGCGTCCAGGTAGAGCCGGGCGAACGGGTCAAGCTGCTCGTCACGTTTCCAGAAACCGGGATCTTCATGTACCACTGCCATATCCTTGAACATGAAGAAAACGGGATGATGGGCCAAGTAGAAGTCTACTGACCGGCAAAACATTGAAAACCCCGTTCAAGCAGCTAAAACTGCTTGAACGGGGTTTTGTCGTTCCAAGAACCTACGCAATCGACTCTTCTTCCGGCACACCCAGGCGGTCGGTCAGGGTCTGGTAGATCTCCTTGAAATACTTGTCGTCGTACCACATCTCCTTGTACGCCGCGGAGCGGATGAGCGCACGCTCGTCCGCCTTCACCACTTCGATCTGGACCGTATCGCTACTGCCGGTCTCGTCGATCTCGTGCTGCATCTCTGCCATGAACAGCGCCGTGTTTTTCGGTTCGTACTGCCGGAACGTGCTGATCACCTCATTGAACACTTCCATCGTATTTTCTTCGCTCCTGAACAGCCAGAAGTAATCCTTTTTCTCGCGCGACAAATGCAGATTCAGTTGATAATACATCGTATTCCTCCTTGGGAATGAAACCGTTTTGTTTGCTTCCTGAAGGTCTATACCCCTTTTCCTAAGCTTTAAAGAGGGTAGTCCAACTATTTTTTGATTTCTCCGTTTAAGGCACTTGTTGCTATAAATCAAGACCACATAATTCATTGTTCAAGTGCCTCCATATAGTAAACATGGTGTAAATAAAATCCATTTACAAATGAGAGAAATCTCAATAAAGAGAAAATTAAGAAAACTACTTTACATTTATTGGGCCATAAGATAGTCTTTAATTATATTTGGCCGTTGTTAATGATATTTTTTATTGAAAAAGGTGGCGATAATGCGATAAAAATCAACCAGATAGTACGAGGTGTAAGAGGCAGATGATTGAAAGGAGAGTTGGAAGGAATGCAAGCAGAGGCAAAGAATCCAGCGAAGATGGTGCATGTGAACAAGCGGCGCCTGCAATCATACAGTGAGTTCATCCAAGGCTATAAAGTGTATAAACAAGAGAAAAAAAGCTCGTCAACATCACTCCAAAAGCATTAATTTACAGAACGACTTCATCATATAGAAGAGGTTCTGGCTGGGTGAACAAGATGGCCAGGAAATCCGAGATTCCTCACAAAAGAAGCAGATGCTAAAAAAGGGAGATGCCTCATGGAAAACCACCAAACTACGGAAGCTATAGCACCAAACGATACATTCAATTGGCAGATGGACGAATACGAAGATTACATTGCCGGCTACAAACTGTATAAGAAATTGAAAGAGAAGTGGGATGTCATTGGGAAAGGGGAGACCTCGGATGTCTACCATTGATCCATTGTCTAATTTCCGTGATGACGACGTCTATACGATGCTTTATCTTTACTACAGCAAGGGCACTTCCTTGGAAGCGTTGGCGCACCGATTTTCAGTCGGAAAAGATGTGCTTTTAGGTTTTGTGGAAGGGCGCTACCGGAAAGAATGCTACGAGAATTACAAAGCCGTCGAGAAGCTGTTCAAGGACTGAGACAGAACCGGCAAGGCTGCCGTTCAAAGGAGAAGCGCCATTCGTCTTCGGGGTATAGCGCTATCGAAGGGCTGGAACTTGTTTCGACGATTAAGAAGCATGTAATTTCAAATGGACATGCATAACACAATATAAAATCCCCTTCGGACAGGAAAAATTGTCTGGAGGGGATTTTGTTTGGATCTCAAACTTGCAATCCGCGCTGCTTCTTGGCGATGAACACTTCTGCATGAAGTCCTTATCCCATTTTTATTTATTTTGAAGAGAAGGTTGAGTAGCTAATTTTGTCCTCATAAAAGTGGAGAGGAAACTGCGCTTCTATCTGTACTAACATTCGAATTGTTCGGATTAATCGACATGCTCCAATAAAAAGATGGTAATATGTCTGTAGAATAAAGTGAAAAGCCTTTGGAACAATGGCAGGTTGAATGAGTCCGCTTTACGGGTTTCATTCAACAAGCGGCCAGTCGAAAAAGAGAGAACGGAATTTTTCTTGTGGGTTGCATGTTAAAGGGGGAAAGTTCATGCGGGAAATGTGCAAGGTTCTTATTGTCGACGATGAAATGCTGATCCGGCAAGGGATCATCAATTATATCGAATGGGAAAAAGAGGGGTTCCATATTGTCGGGGAAGCTTCAAATGGAAAAGAAGCGCTGCAGATGATTGCGGAATTTTCTCCGCATATCGTCATCACGGATATCGTCATGCCGATCATGGACGGCATCGATCTGGTCAGGGAAGGAAAGAAAGCGTTTCCGGCGATTGAATTCATTGTCTTGAGCAGTTTTGAGAATTTTGACTATGTGCGGTCGACCTTCCAGAACGGAGTCGCCGATTATATTCTGAAGCCCAAATTAAACGGGCCCGAATTATTGCGGAGCCTGAACCAGCTCGTAGCCAGGATTCCGGATTTGCAGCATTGCGATTCGAAGGCGAAGCCGCTGCGCACAACGGAAGAAATAGTGGGGAGCATGATTGCCGGGTATGATGTGTCGCTCGACAAGGACAGTTTAGCAGCCGAGTTTCCAAACAACCGCTTTGTCCTGGTGGGGAGTTGCGGGGAAAGCCCCGATCCGCACCAATTGAAAGCGTTCTTTGCCCGGTCCACTCTTGAAGAGCTGCCGGTTTTTTCCGTCGGATCAACGGAAACCGGCACAGTGCTCCTGCTCAATTTCAACCCGCATCAGCTGGAGTTTATCAAACAGGCCATCGGTCACCAAGCAGCCGAAATGCCGGAGGCGAAGTGGATGATGTGTGAGCCGTTTGACGCCATCGAGGCCATCAAGCAAGTCTACGACGACAGCCGGGCGAAGATGAAAAAGTATTTGTTTTACCTGCCGGACAGAACTTTGTTTTTCTATGACGGGCTGCCGGAAGAACATGAAAAACAAGCCAGTTTCGATTTGAACCAGTTTATTGAGATGTTCAAAGACCGGTTGTTCAATGCAGCGTTTGCGTACCTCGAAGACCACATCGCGTATCTGGCGGGGCGCTACAATAACGACAGCTTCGAGTTCAAGTCGTTCTTGGGCAACATCGTCTTTAACGTTATTGTCCTATTGGATGCCATGGCCTACAGCACCGAGGAACTGGAACAGAAGAAGTACGGCTATTTCTCAGGCATCAATGAAGCTGCTGATATCAACGATGCGCTGGACCAGTTCAATGGCTTCCTGGAAGAAGTGCGGGCCATCCTGCTGGTGGGCGAAAAGGCGAACGACCCGGCCAATAACCTCGATAAGATCCTGGCTTATATCGAACAGTATTACACGGAGCCTCTGCGCCTGTCGGAAATCGCCAGCCATTTCCATTTTAACGCGTCCTATCTGTCTTCTTATTTCAACACGCACCATAAAGAAGGGTTCAGCGAATACCTGAACCGCGTGCGGATCAAGAAATCGATGGAGCTGCTGGAAAACAGCAAGGTGTCCATTTCGAATATCAGCGGCATGGTCGGCTATTCGGACCACAGCTATTTCTGCAAAGTCTTCAAACGCATTACCGGAATGTCGCCAGGCAGTTATCGAAAGGGGCTTCATGCGCACCATGAAAATGAAGAAAAAGGCCTTTCAAATCTTAAGAAATAATAGCCTGTTCATCAAAATGTTCCTGATCATGGTCATCAGCATCATTGCGGTTTCATTGCTGATCACGTTCAGCTCGATCCGGATGTCTTCCAATCTATTCATGGAGACCTTCAGCATTTCGAACACGAAAGCGCTCGAGCAGATCGAATCGGAATTCGAAGATTACAGTTTTGCCATTGTCAGCACGGCGAACGAAGTGCAGAACAACGGCACCATCAAACGGGTCCTGACCCAGGAAAACGGCAACGCCATCCAAATGTCGAAAGCCTACCACGACATCAGCCGGCAGATCGAACGCATCTACCCGACAGTGGAATCCTACGACGCGAACATGATCGTGCTCGGATTCAACGAACGGCTGTATAACGTGAACTATTCGAATTGGCCGGTTTCGTGGGATGTGCTGCGGTATCATCCGATCACCAAGTACGCCATCAACAATCCCAACCGCCTGGTCTATCAATTTCTGCCGTCCAATTCGTTCAACGACGAACCGATGATCGTCGCGACGAAAGCGTTGATGGAATGGTCGACCGGTGAAATCTACGGCGTCCTTTATTTCCCCATCCGGGAAGTCCAGCTGAAGGAGTTCTACGAAGGCTATACGAGCGTCGAGAACGAAGTGCTATTGGTCAATGAAAGAGGGAAGATCATCTCGAGCAACAAGGAACACCGGATCGGCGACGATGTGAAAGACGTCATGGCATTGGCCAAAGAAGTCGATGACGAGGGCATGGAGTTCAAGGATGTGCATGTATTAGGCAAGGATTATATGCTGATGTCGCAATTCCTGCCGACCTATAATATGTATTTGGTGAACCTGGTGGATAAAAGCGCGGTCCTCGATAACCTGGTCAACACGAAGGAAATTCTCCTGATCAGCCTTGGCATCGTCCTGCTTGCCGTGGTCGTGGTGTTCATCATTTCCCGCCGGATGACCAACTCGATCAGCCGGTTGGTCAAGCAGATCTCGGTGATGGCGAAGCACGACTTCAACAAGCCGGTCGCCGAAACCGGCGGCTACGAAGCGAAGAAGATCGCGAACGCCTTCAATTCGATGCTCAGCGAACTCCAGGAATACGTCGACCTGGTCGTCTTGGCCCAGCAAAAGCAGCGCGGCGCGGAATTGATGGCGCTGCAGCATCAGATCAACCCGCATTTCATCTACAACACCTTGGCTTCCGTGAAGTTCATGATCCAGCAAGACAAAAAGGAAAAAGCGACCGACATGATCCATGCGCTGATTTCATTGCTGCAAAATGCTCTCAGCAATGTGGACCAGACCATCACCGTGGAGCAGGAAATCGCGGATTTGAAAAACTATGTGCTGATCAACCAATCCCGGTACGGCGAAGGAATCAAAGCGAATTTCTTCGTTTCCCCGGATTGCCTGGACTGCCAGCTGCCGAAGCTCATCCTTCAGCCGTTCATCGAAAATGCGTTCTTCCATGCATTCAACGAGAAAAAAGAAGGCTTTGTCCAAATCCTAGTATCGCAAAAAGGCGACAATTTGGTGTGTGAGATTGTGGATAACGGCGACGGCATGGAAATCAAAGGCGATCACACGAAAGAAGACATCAAGGAGAAGCGCCACCTGTTCAGCGGGATCGGCATCCGCAATGTCCATGAACGCATCCAGTTGCTGTACGGGGAAGAATACGGTGTCGAAATCACCAGCGAAAAGGGCAGCGGCACAAAAGTGAAGGTCGAATTGCCTCTTCACAAGGCAGAAACTGCAGCAATACCCAAGAATATTCCAAGCATCCAAGAATAGTCCGAATAACAGAGGCAGAAGTTTGAAATATCTAAATATTTTCAAAGGAACACCTAAAGATTGTGCTAACAATCTTTTTTTTTATGTCGCTATACTGTATGAAAGGTGCAAAATGAAGCGCTTACAAAAAAGGGGGATTTCGGATGAAGAAAGTTTATCTTATGTTAGTGCTGGCGATCGGCATGCTTTTGATGGCAGCTTGTTCTTCGGGGGATGAAGAAGCGAGCGGAAGCGAAAGTTCAGGAGGTTCATCAGGCACGGACACGATTACAGCTTGGGCTTGGGATCCTGCATTCAATATCGCAGCGCTTGAAAAGGCGAAAGAAGCATATAGCGGCGACGGCGAATATGAAGTGAAAATCATTGAAAACGCGCAAGACGATATTATCCAGAAGCTCAACACAGGGCTTAGCTCAGGGACGACCAAAGGGATGCCGAACATCGTCCTGATCGAAGATTACCGGGCACAAAGCTTCCTGCAGGCTTATCCGGATGCGTTCCATCCATTGACAGATGTCATCAATTCCGAAGACTTTGCAGAATACAAAATTGCAACAACCAGCTATGAAGGCGAGCAATACGGATTGCCATTCGATTCAGGGGTGGCCGGATTGTATGTCCGCACGGACTATCTGGAACAAGCAGGCTATACCGTAGAAGACGTCACGAACATCACGTGGGATGAATACATTGAAATCGGCAAGAAAGTGAAAGAAGCGACAGGCAAGAACATGCTGACATTGGACCCGAACGATTTGGGGCAGATCCGCATGATGATCCAGACGAACGGATCATGGTATGTGAAAGAAGATGGTTCAACCCCGAACCTTGCAGACAATGAATCACTGGCAAAAGCATTTGAAACATACAAGAAGATGATGGATGCGGATATCGGGAAAATCGTTTCCGACTGGAGCCAATTTGTCGGCGCCTTCAACAGCGGCGATGTTGCCAGCGTACCGACCGGCAACTGGATCACACCGAGCATCAAGCAAGAAGCATCACAATCCGGGAAATGGGCAGTCGTGCCAATGCCGCGATTGGATATGGAAGGCGCAGTGAACGCTTCGAACCTAGGCGGCAGCTCATGGTACGTCTTGAACATCGACGGCAAGGAAGAAGCGGCTGACTTCATGCTGAACACATTCGGCTCGAATGCAGATCTGTACCAGACGCTTGTAAAAGACATCGGCGCTCTTGGAACTTATTCAGCAGCAGCTGAAGGAGACGCGTATGCAGTCGAAGACGAATTCTTCGGCGGACAGCAGATCATCACCGACTTCTCGAAATGGACAGATGAAATTCCAGGCGTCAACTATGGCCTTCACACATACGCCATCGAAGACATTTTGGTCACTGGAATGCAGGATTATTTGAACGGGACAGAGCTTACGAAAGTACTTGAAAATGTCCAAGGACAAGCAGAAGCGCAGCTCAAATAATTGGAATGGAAATAACTGAAGCCTTGGGTTGCCGCTTTTGGACTGGTAGAAGTGCTTTATCACTCGCCAGCCGGGCGCAGCCCAAGTTTTTTTATAGGAGGAATGAGGAACATGACCCAGCAAGCAACAAAAAAAGACGAACTCGATCTTCCGGTGCGTTATAAAGAAAGCAAACGCGAGAAAACCGGTGTTTATTTCAGGAAAAAAGCCGGTTGGCTGTTTGTCATTGTTTCAGTCATCGCCATTACCATTTTCAACTTCTATCCCATGGTCCAAGCGTTTCTCTTATCGTTCCAATCCGGGATGGGAAGCAATCTCGAGTATGTGGGCTTGGAAAACTGGCAGCGATTGTTCGGCGATCCGACATTTATCGCAGCGCTAACCAATACATCAATTTACCTGCTCATTCAAGTGCCATTGATGATTGTATTGGCGTTATTTTTCTCGGTCCTGTTAAATGACCCGAATTTGAAGTTCAGAGGGTTTTTCAGAATCGCGATTTTCTTGCCCTGTGTCACTTCACTGGTCGCCTATTCGGTCATCTTCAAATACCTGTTCGGTGTGGATGGCATCATCAACCTGTTTTTGCTCAATTTCGGCTTTATCTCCCAATCGATCAACTTCCTGGCCGATCCGTTCTGGGCCAAGGTGGTCATCATCCTTGCCATAACGTGGAGATGGACCGGCTATAACATGATTTTCTACTTGGCCGCTTTGCAGAACGTCGACAAGTCGATCTACGAAGCAGCCAAAATTGATGGGGCTAATTCCATCCAGCAGTTCTTCCAGATCACGGTGCCGATGCTGAAACCGATCATTTTGTTCACATCGATCACTTCGACGATCGGGACGCTGCAGATCTTCGATGAAATCGTCAACATCACCAACGGCGGACCGGGAAATGCGACGATCTCCATCTCGCAATACATCTACAACCTGTCGTTCGAGTACACGCCTGACTTCGGCTACGCATCGACCGTATCGTACGTCATCGTGATCCTCGTCGTGATTCTTTCGATTATCCAATTCAGAGTGGCGGGTGAGAAGAAATGAAAAATGTGAAAAGAATCTTTATCTACACGTTCCTAAGCCTCGCGGCCATCGTCTCCATTTTTCCGTTCCTGTGGATGCTCGTCAGCATCACCAATAAATCGGTGGATGTGACGCAAGGGCGCTTGCTGCCGGGCACCCATTTGGTTGAAAACATGACCACGCTGTTCCAAACCGTGGACATCGTACCGGCCTTGACCAACTCAGCGATCATTGCGGTCATCACCACGATTTTGACGCTGCTCCTGGCATCGCTTGCAGGCTACGGATTCGAAATCCACCGCAGCAAAGGCAAGGACATCATCTTCAACATCCTGCTGCTGTCGATGATGATTCCATTTGCGGCAATCATGGTTCCGTTGTACCGCATGTTCGGCAGCATCAGCGACACGGCGCCGCTGATCGGCATCGACTCGCTCGGCGCAGTCATTCTGCCGACCGCGACAACGGCGTTCTTCATCTTCTTCTTCCGCCAGAACACGAAAATGTTCCCGAAAGATCTGGTGGAAGCGGGGCGGATTGACGGCCTGAGCGAAATCGGCGTCTTTTTCCGAATCTACATGCCGACGATGAAAACGACATATGCCGCAGCCGCGATCATCTCGTTCATGAACAGCTGGAACAACTACCTCTGGCCGCTCGTCATCCTGCAATCGCCGGAAAAGCGGACCATTCCGCTGCTGATTTCGAACCTCGGCTCGAGCTACTCGCCGGATTACGGCGTCATCATGTCGGCGATCGTCATCGCGACCTTGCCGACGGCGCTGGTGTTCTTCCTGATGCAGAAGCATTTTGTGGCCGGCATGATGGGCTCGGTTAAGGGTTAGATGAAAAAATGAATATTGATATTTCGCAAAACAGCTGCGCTTTCCTGCGGGCTTGCGCCGAACTAACTTGGGCTAAACGCCCAAGGGGATTTCGGCACTTCGCTATTCCGCGGGAGTCTCCGCTGTTTTGCTGCATATCCAGGTAAGTAGTAGTAATACACGTATTTGTTCTCACTCTATAAATATTCAGCACCAGGCTGAAAACGTATAAAAGGATTAAATAGTCCACTTGATCTGATCAACAACGAGGAGGGAAATTGTGCCGATTTTATACAATGGCTCCACACGGGAGTTTCACCTGCAAACCGAGAAAACGAGCTATATTTTCAGCGTGATGGAAAATTGCCAGTTGGGCCAGCTTTACTACGGGAAGAAATTGCGCCATCGGGAGTCGTTCGAGCGCTTGTTCCATGTGGAAGCCACGCCAAATACCGCCTGCACGACAGAAGGGGATCTGGTCTTTTCGCTGGATATTGTGAAACAGGAATATCCGGCATACGGAACGACGGATTTCCGCGAACCCGCTTATCAAGTGCTGCAAGAAGGAGGCAGCCGCATCACCGATTTCGTCTATCAGGACCACCGGATTTTCGGAGGCAAAGAGAAACTGGAAGGCTTGCCGGCTACGTATGCGGAAAACGACGGGGAAGCGACGACGCTGGAAATTACGTTATACGACAAAGAAATCGACGTGGAAGTCCGGCTTTCGTACACAGTTTTTGAAGAGCTGGATGCTATAGCCCGCTCGGCCCGTTTCACCAATTACGGCGAGGCGGAGGTCAATTTGACGAGGGTGATGAGCGCCAGCATCGATTTGTCGGATGCCAATTTTGAGATGGTGCAGTTGTCGGGGGCATGGGCCAGGGAGCGGCATATCAAAAACCGCCGGCTGGTGCCGGGGCTCCAGAGCATCGCGAGCACGAGGGGGACGAGCAGTGCCCAGCAAAATCCGTTTCTGGCCTTAAAGCGGCCGGAAACGACGGAACACCAAGGCGAAGTCTACGGCGCAAGCCTGGTCTACAGCGGCAACTTCCTGGCGCAGGTGGAAGTGGACCATTACGACACGGCGCGTTTGATGCTCGGCATCAATCCGTTCGATTTTAACTGGCTCCTGAAAAACGGGGAGTCGTTCCAGACGCCGGAAGCGGTCCTGGTGTATTCGGACGAGGGCTTGAACGGCATGAGCCAGACCTATCACCGGTTGTACCGGACCCGGCTGGCGCGCGGGAAATGGCGCGACCGGGAACGTCCGGTGCTGATCAACAACTGGGAAGCGACGTATTTCGATTTTGATGAACAGAAAATATTTGAACTCGCCAAGTCTTCGAAAGAGCTGGGAGTGGAATTGTTCGTCCTGGATGACGGCTGGTTCGGCAAACGCGACGCGGACACGAGTTCGCTCGGCGACTGGTTCGAAGACAAGCGCAAATTGCCGAACGGCATCACACAATTGGCAAAAGCCATCACCGGCCTCGGGATGGAATTCGGGTTGTGGTTTGAACCGGAGATGGTTTCAAAAGCGAGCGACTTGTACAACGCGCATCCGGACTGGGTGATCCATGTGCCGAATCGCCGGATGTCGCATGGCAGAAACCAGTTTGTGCTGGATTTCTCGCGGCAGGAAGTCGTGGATTTTATTCACGGCTTGATGGCCAAGGTTTTGGAGGAAGCACCGATTTCCTACGTGAAATGGGACATGAACCGCTATATGACGGAAGTCGGGTCGCTCGGCCTTCCGGCAGACCGGCAACGGGAAGTGGCGCACCGTTATATCCTGGGCGTGTATTCGCTTTATGAACGGCTGACGGCGGAATTTCCGCATGTCTTGTTCGAGTCCTGCGCAGGAGGCGGCAGCCGCTTTGATCCGGGCTTGCTGCATTATGCGCCGCAAGGATGGACGAGCGACGATACCGATGCGGTGGAGCGCTTGAAAATCCAATACGGCACGTCGCTCGTGTATCCCGTTTCTTCGATGGGCGCCCATGTCTCGGCCGTGCCGAACCACCAAGTGGGGCGCGTGACAAGTCTGGAGACACGCGCAAACGTTGCATATTTCGGCGCTTTCGGCTATGAACTGGATGTGACGATGATGACAGATGCAGAAAAAGAACAAGTGAAAGAACAGATCCGGTTCTACAAAGAAAACCGGTCGCTGATCCAGCAAGGGCAGTTTTACCGGATCGAAAGCCCGTTTGCAGAAGACGGCAACCGCACCAGCTGGCTGGTGGTGTCAGAGGACCAAAGCGAAGCGCTGCTCGGCTATTACCAGGTCCTGTCGAAGCCGAATCCGGGGCTTTCCCGCGTGTTCTTTAAAGGGCTGAACCCTGAATTCGAATACACGATCGACGGGATCGATTCGACATTTTACGGGGACGAATTGATGGGGGCCGGCTTGCAGCTTAACCGCTACCGCATGAATGAACATCCGGCTGATTTCTCTTCAGCCGTCTACAAAGTGAAGCGAGTATAACCGGAACCGGGTTTGCGAAAGATCCATAGCGGCAAACCCGCATTCCGGCATACATAGGAGGCGTCAACGTGCTGACTGTTAACAACGGATCGTTTTATATAGAAGAAAAGCCTTTCCAAATCTTATCGGGCGGCATCCATTACTTCCGGACAGTGCCGGAGCATTGGGAAGACCGCTTACAGAAGCTGAAGGCGTTAGGGCTGAATACGGTGGAGACCTATATCCCGTGGAACTTCCATGAACCGAAAAAAGGCGAATTCCAGTTTTCCGGAATGGCGGACATCGAACGGTTTATCGAGCTTGCCCAAGGAGTGGGGCTTTACGTGATCCTGCGCCCGGCCCCTTATATTTGCGCGGAGTGGGAAATGGGGGGCTTGCCGTCCTGGCTCCTAAAAAACAAAGGGCTGGTCATGCGAAGCAGCGACCCGTCTTTCCTGAAGCATGTGGAAGATTATTTCGCCGTCCTGTTGCCGAAATTCAAACGGCATTTGTACCAAAACGGCGGGCCGGTCATTGCCATGCAGATCGAGAATGAATACGGCGCCTATGGCAATGATTTGGCATACTTGGATTTCTACAAAGACCAGTACCAAAAGCACGGACTCGATACATTCCTGTTCACCTCAGACGGCCCGGACTTTATCGCGCAAGGTTCGCTTCCGGACATCACCACCACATTGAACTTCGGTTCACGGGTGGACGAATCGTTCGACGCGCTCGAAGCGTTCAAGCCGGGTTCGCCGAAGATGGTGGCCGAGTTCTGGATCGGCTGGTTTGATTATTGGTCAGGCGAACACACGGTCCGAAGCGGCGATGATGTCGCGGCCGTCTTCAAGGAAATCATGGACAAGAACATTTCGGTCAATTTCTATATGTTCCACGGCGGCACGAACTTCGGCTTCATGAACGGCGCGAACCATTACGACATCTACTACCCGACGATCACGAGCTACGATTACGACAGCTTGCTGACGGAAGGCGGCGCGATTACGGAGAAATACAAGGCGGTCAAGAAAGTGCTGAGCGCATACACCGAAGTGCCGGCGGATTTTGAAGAGACAGCGACGGCCACGGAATACGGAACGGTGAACGTAGGGGAAAGCGTCAGCTTGTTCGATGTCCTCGGAAGCATCAGCGAAAAAGTCGAGCGCATTGTGCCGCTGCCGATGGAAGACATCGATCAGGCATACGGCTATACGCTGTACCGCACGACCGTCAACCGCCAAGGCGAACTGAAAATGAATTCGGGCAATATCCGCGACCGCGGCTTCATCTACATCAACGGCCGCTACGTTGCAACGACGTACATCAACGACGAAGACAAAGCGCTCGTCCTGGATTTCCCGGAACAACTGAACACGCTGGAGATCCTGGTGGAGAATATGGGGCGCGCCAATTACGGCGAGCATTTGACCGACCAAAAAGGCTTGCTCAAAAACCTGTGGCTCGGCGAACAGTATTTCTTCCACTGGGAAATGTTCAAAATCGAAATGGACCGCTTGCCAGAGAATTATGGGAAAAGCAATCAAGAACGGTTTCCGAAATTTTTCCGCGGCACATTCGATGCGGCGGAAGGGCTTGATGTGTATGTTGACACGCAGGGCTTCACCAAAGGCAATGTCTTCATCAACGGCTTTAACCTTGGCCGCTACTGGAACCCGGCCGGGCCGCAGCAACGCTTGTATTTACCGGGGCCGTTATTGAAAGAAGCAAACAATGAAATCGTCGTGTTGGAACTTGAAAACACCACGACAGACCAAATCCAATTGCTGGACCAGCCAAAGCTCGGATGACCGGGCTTGAGATAGAAGGGATGGAATCAAATGATTAACGAAAAATTGCCGAAAATTTGGCACGGCGGGGACTACAACCCTGAACAATGGGATTCGCAGGAAATCTGGGACGAAGACGTACGCATGTTCAAACTGGCAGGGATTGACGTAGCAACATTGAACGTCTTTTCCTGGGCTTTGAACCAGCCGAATGAAGAAACCTATAATTTCGACTGGCTCGATGACAAGATCAACCGCCTATATGAAAACGGCATCTATACATGCCTTGCGACCAGTACGGCAGCGCATCCGGCATGGATGGCGAAAAAATATCCGGATGTCCTCCGCGTCGACTTCTACGGCCGGAAACGGAAATTCGGCAGCCGCCACAATTCATGCCCGAACAGCCCGACGTACCGCGAATACTCCGAGAAGATCGCTGGGAAACTGGCGGAGCGCTACAAAGACCATCCGGCCGTCCTGATCTGGCACGTTTCCAACGAGTACGGCGGCTACTGCTATTGCGACAATTGCCAAACCGCTTTCCAAAAATGGCTGAGCGACAAATACGGCACAATCGAAAAGCTGAACAAAGCGTGGAACACCGGATTCTGGGGCCACACGTTCTACGAATGGGACGAAATCGTACCGCCGAACATGCTGAGCGAAGAACGCGAAAATAACGAATCCGATTTCCAGGGCATTTCGCTCGATTACCGCCGCTTCCAGTCGGACAGCCTATTGGACTGCTATAAACTGGAGTACAACGCCATCCGGAAACACGTGGCGAAAACACCAATCACCACCAACCTGATGGGCACGTACCCGATGCTCGATTATTTCAAATGGGCGAAAGAAATGGACGTCGTCTCATGGGACAACTACCCGGCAATCGATACGCCTTACAGCTATACGGCGATGACGCATGACTTGATGCGCGGGCTCAAGAGTGGGCAGCCGTTCATGCTGATGGAGCAGACGCCGAGCCAGCAAAACTGGCAGCCGTACAACTCCTTGAAGCGTCCAGGCGTCATGCGCTTATGGAGCTACCAGGCAATCGGCCGCGGGGCAGACACCATTCTGTATTTCCAATTAAGACGTTCTGTCGGGGCTTGTGAAAAGTATCACGGCGCGGTTATTGAACACGTCGGCCATGAAAACACGCGGGTATTCAATGAAGTCGCGCAAATCGGGAAAGAGTTCAACCAACTAGGTGATACGCTGCTTGATGCACGCGTCAACGCCAAAGTCGCCATCGTCTTTGACTGGGAAAACCGCTGGGCAGTGGAACTTTCAAGCGGCCCGTCCGTGTCGCTCGACTATGTCAACGAAGTCCATAAATACTACGACGCGCTTTATAAATTGAACGTCCAAGTCGACATGATCGGCGTCGAAGAAGACTTGAGCCAATACGATGTCGTCATTGCACCGGTTCTGTACATGGTGAAAGAAGGCTACGCAGCAAAAGTCGAAAGCTTCGTCGAAAACGGCGGCACCTTCCTGACGACGTTCTTCAGCGGCATCGTCAATGAAACCGATATCGTGACGCTTGGCGGATACCCGGGCGAACTGCGCAACGTCCTCGGCGTTTGGGCAGAGGAAATCGATGCGCTTCATCCGGACGAAACGAATCAAATCGTCTTGAAGGATACCCGCGGCAAGATGAACGGCAGCTATTCCTGCAATCTCTTGTTTGACCTGATCCACACAGAAGGCGCAGAAGCCGTCGCCGAATACGGCTCCGACTTCTATAAAGGGATGCCGGTCCTGACCGTCAACCAGTTCGGAAAAGGGAAAGCGTGGTACGTGGCATCAAGCCCGGATGCCGACTTCCTGGTCGACTTCCTGCAGACCGTGTGCGAAGAAGCCGGCGTCGAGCCGCTGCTTGCCGTACCGGAAGGCGTGGAAACAACCGAGCGTGTGAAAGACGGGCAGACCTACCTGTTCGTGCTGAACCACAATAACGAAGAAGCAGCGATCGAGCTCGGGGACAGCGAGTATAAGGAAGTGCTGACTGGCCAACAATTGAGCGGCAGCACGCAATTGGAAGCGAAAGGCGTCTTGATTTTAGCGAAGGCGTAAACTGTTAACGAAAGGACATGTATAAAGGCAGTCCTGAAAGCCGGTGTTAACGGCTTTTGGGACTGCCTTTTTCTATTCTTCGTATCTGGGAATGACCGCTCGGACGCTTGGGGCATGGCTTCCGCAAGAAGCCAGGGAAACCGCCTGTCTTCTTGCTTCGCCTAGCCCACAGACGCGCCTCGCTCGGTGAGGGGTTCTGGTTTTAGAGAGGAGAAGACTTGTGGACTTCTATAAACCTAGAAGCTCTATCAGCGAAGCGGCGTACCGCCATCTCTCTTTCTTTTGAAAGTTAACGATAATCCGATTGAAGCCCACCATCTAGTTAAGATGAAAAGCGACACATCCGGGTAGCATCTACATGAAGGATCCGAAGTGAAAGCCGGCGACTCCAGCGGGACAGTGAAGTGTCGAAATCCACTCGGGACGCAAGGACCGAGTTAGTTCGGCGCGAGCCCGCGGAACGCGTCCGGCTGAAACGGAGGATCCGGTATGGATTCTATCCATATATTTTTGGGGAAGTAATCACTTTTTATCTACATGAAAAAACCGACCGAAGTTACCGGCCGGTTTTTCTAATTGATTATTTAATCCGCAACTCCGTATCAATATCGAAGAAATGCGCTTTGTTCATATCGAACGCCATGTCGATCGTCTGGCCGGCTTGAACATTGAAGCGGGCGTCGACACGGGCGATGAAGTCCTGGTCGTTCACCTTCGAGTAGAGGACGATTTCGGATCCCATCAATTCCGATACTTCTACATACGCGACAATCTTCGTCTGCGGCGAATGCTGCAGGAATAGGGGCTCGTCGTGGATATCTTCCGGGCGGATGCCGAGGATGATGTCCTTGCCGACATATCCCTGGTCGCGCAGAATCGAAAGCTTTCCTTCCGGCACGAGCACTTTTACGCCTTCCATCACGAACGAATCGCCGACGATTTTGCCGCGCAGGAAGTTCATGGATGGCGAACCGATAAAGCCGCCGACGAACATATTGTCCGGCAGGTCGTACACTTCTTTCGGCGAGCCGACCTGCTGGATAAAGCCGTCTTTCATGACCACGAGGCGTGTCGCCATCGTCATCGCTTCCGTCTGGTCGTGCGTGACATAGACGGTAGTCGTCTGGAGGCGGCGGTGGAGCTTCTGGATCTCCGCACGCATCTGCACACGCAGTTTAGCGTCCAGGTTGGACAGAGGCTCATCCATCAGGAATACTTCAGCATCGCGGACGATGGCGCGCCCGAGAGCCACACGCTGACGCTGCCCGCCGGACAGGGCTTTCGGTTTGCGGTCCAGGTAATCACCCAGGCCAAGGATATCAGAAGCGTTGTTTACGCGGCTCTTGATTTCATCCTTTTTCATTTTGCGGAGCTTCAGGCTGAACGCCATGTTGTCGTAGACGCTCATGTGCGGATACAGGGCGTAGTTCTGGAACACCATCGCGATGTCCCGGTCTTTCGGCGACACGTCGTTGACGCGTTTTTCGCCGATGTAGAGGTCGCCCTCGGTGATGTCTTCAAGCCCGGCGATCATGCGGAGCGTCGTGGACTTCCCGCAGCCGGAAGGGCCGACGAGTACGAGGAACTCCTTGTCGCGGATCTCTAAGTTGAAATCCTGTACGGATACGACGCCTTTTTCGTATTCTTTTCTGATGTTCACTAAATTCAACCCTGCCATCTGAATCCCTCCATTGTATGTAGACTTCTTTATCTGCTAAAAGCATACCGTCCCGTGGATTTTTTCGAAATGGCAAGAATGCACAAAATTACGGGGCGTCTTCGTGCACATTTGCCATTCCGGACTCGACCGCTTCGCGTGTCGGGCTTTCATTGAGCGCGTCGATAAACCGTTCAAACGCTTTCCGCTCTTTGAAGACGCCGGCATCTTCCAGAACGCGCACGAATTTCTTGCCGAGTTCCGTCCGCAGAAGCGCTTCCGCGTCTTCCCGACTCGCCAGCATGCCGTATGCGGCTTTCAATTCTTCCGCCCATTCGAGGTGGGCGGGGGCGACGTGATGAGCATGGCCGAGCAGGAAGTCCTCGATTTCCGCCAGTTCCGCTTTCAGGCGCGGAGGCAAAACAGCGAGCCCCATCACTTCAATCAAGCCGATGTTCTCTTTTTTAATGTGGTGGACGTCCCCGTGCGGATGGAAGATGCCGGACGGATATTCCGCCGTTGTCCGGTTGTTCCGCAGCACGAGGTCGATTTCAAACAGCCCATTGCGCATTCTCGCAATCGGGGTGATGGTGTTGTGCGGCGTCTCCCCGGTGAAGGCCAGAACGTCCGCTGAAGGGTCCGAATACTTCCGCCACGCCTGCAGCACCGCATCGGCCGCGTCCACAAGCCGGTCGATTTCTTTCCCTTTCAAGCGGATCACTGACATCGGCCATTTCACGACGGACGCAGCGATGTCCGGATAGCTTGCCAAGCCGAAGCCAAACGCGTCTTCCGCCTTGGTCATGGCGAACTCATAGCGCCCGGCCTGGTAATGGTCATGGCTCAAGATGGACCCGCCGACAATCGGCAAGTCGGCATTTGAGCCGATAAAGTAATGGGGGAACTTTTCCGTGAAGGCAAGCAAACGTTCAAAGCCATGCCGGTCGATCTTCATGTCGCGGTGTTCTTCCGACAGCAAGATGCTGTGCTCGTTGTAATAGACATACGGCGAGTACTGGAAAAACCAGTTTTCCCCGCCAAGCGGGATCCGGACGACGCGGTGATTGGCCCGCGCCGGGTAGCCCGTGCGCCCGGCATAGCCTTCATTTTCCTTGCATAACAGGCATTTCGGGTAAGCGGCCGCCTGTTTCATTTCGCGTTCGCGTTTGATCTGCTCCGGATCCTTCTCGGGTTTCGACAAGTTGATCGTAATGTCCATCTCGCCGTACGGCGTATCCGTTTTATAGGAAATGTTCTTTTGGATCCGGTTCATCTGGATGTAATTGCTGTTTCGGCTCAATTCATAGAAATAATCGGTTGCGGCAACCGGCGAGTCGGCGTATTTTTCATTGAAGGCAGCGTTGATGGCCGAAGGGCGGGCGACAAAGCAATTCATGATGTTCGCCGACAGCATTTCCTTGTCGTCAAACACGTCCGCAATGACACCTTCTTCGACCGCATAGGCGATCAACCCCTCCAAGAGGTTCGGAATGCTGTTTTCGGCCGGCTCGACCGCTTCCGGAAACGACTCCAAGCCCAGCAGGTGCATGGCCTGGTTGCGGGCGTAGTCCGTGTCCGCCGCTTCGATCAACTCCGCCTCCAGCGCTTTTTCGATTAACCCTGCAAGCGTCGAATGGATCATAACCGTTCGTCCTTTTCATAGCCTGCCGGATGCGTCGAATGCCATCTCCAGGCGTCTTCGATGATCTTTTCAACGGACGTGTTCGCCGGATTCCAGCCCAATACCCGTTTCGCTTTGTCGGTACTGGCCACCAGGATTCCCGGATCGCCTGCGCGGCGCGGCCCGATTTTCACCGGGATCTCTTTGCCGGTGACCGCGCGCGCGGCCGAGATCATTTCGTTGACGGAAAACCCGTGGCTGCTTCCGAGGTTGAAGACATCGCTTTCGCCGCCCGAGCGCAGGTATTCCAGCGCCAAGAGATGCGCGTTGACGAGGTCTTCGACATGAACGTAGTCGCGGATGCACGTGCCGTCCGGCGTGTCGTAGTCATCGCCGAACACCGTGATTTCGCTGCGCTGCCCGAGCGCCGTCTGCAGGATGAGCGGCACCAGATGCGATTCCGGCCGGTGGTCTTCGCCGATTTCCGCCGTTTCTTTCGCGCCCGCGACGTTGAAATAGCGCAGCGAGACATAGTTCAGGCCGTGCGCGACGCCGGTCCATTTCATCAATTTTTCCATGGCCAGTTTCGTGTCGCCGTAAGCATTGGTCGGGTTCGCCGGCATCGTCTCCGTGATCGGCACGGCTTCCGGCTCGCCGTAAGTGGCAGCGGTGGAGGAGAAGACGATCTTTTTCAAGCCGTGCTTGACCATCGCTTTTAATAAAACCTGTGTGCCGTAGACGTTGTTGTCGAAATACTTCAATGGGTTTTCCATCGACTCGCCGACCAGGGAATTGGCCGCAAAATGAAGCACTTCGTCAATCGCTTCTTTTCCGAAGACCCCATCCAGAAAATTCGCATCCCGGATATCGCCTTCGTAAAAGATCGCCTGCGGATGGACCGCTTGCCGGTGCCCGGTCTCGAGGTTGTCGATCACGACGACCTGTGCTCCTTGATCGATCAATTGATGGACTGCGTGTGAGCCGATATAGCCGGCTCCGCCTAAAACCAATACGCTCATAATTGCCACTCCTCTATCAATTCTTTTGCGCCATCCGAGATTTTCGTCTCGTAAAAGGCTGGGGGATAGCCGAATGCGTCCGTGTAAACCGCCGTTAGCTTTTCTTTGAACTGTTCGATCTGCGTGCGCTCGACGATGGCGATCGCGCAGCCGCCGAAGCCGGCCCCGGTCATGCGGGCGCCGATGACGCCGGGCTGCTGCCACGCTGTTTCAGCGATCAGATCAAGTTCCGCACCCGTCACTTCATAATCGTCGCGGAGCGAAACGTGCGAGGCGTTCATCAATTTCCCGAACCCTTCGATGTTGCCGCGTTCGAGTTCACGGAGCGCCTGCAGCGTCCGCTCGTTTTCATAGACTGCGTGCTTTGCCCGTTTGCGGTTCGTGTCGTCCCGGATCAGGTGCTTGGCCGCTTCGAATTCATCTGCGGTCAAGTCGCCGAGGCTGCTGATTGACAGTTCCGTTTGCAAATCCGAAAGCGCCGCTTCGCATTCGGCGCGCCGTTCGTTGTACTTGGAAGAGGCGAGTGTGCGCTGCTTGTTGGAGTTGATGATGACGATGTCATAGCCGTTCAATTCGACCGGCGCGTATTTGAACTCGAGCGTGTTGCAGTCGAGCAGGAGGGCGAAATCCTTTTTCCCTTTGCCGATTGCGAACTGGTCCATGATGCCGCTGTTGACGCCGATGTAGCGGTTTTCCACTTGCTGGCCGAGCTGGATCATCTGCAGGCGGTCGATCGTTAATTCGAACAGCCCTTCAAGGACCACGCCGGTCGCCATCTCGATGGACGCGGAAGAGGAAAGGCCCGCGCCGTTCGGGATATCGCCGTAGAACAGGATGTCCATCCCGGAAGCGACGGGGAAGCCGTTGTCGATAAAGGTCTGGATCATGCCTTTCGGATAATTCGCCCAGCCGTGGGCCGCTTGATAGGACAAATCATCAAGCCCGCATTCGATGATGCCCTGATCCGGGAAATTCAGCGAATAAAATCGAAGCTGGCGGTCGCTGCGCCGTGCAGCGAGGGCGTAGGTGCCCATGGAAATCGCGGCCGGAAATACATGGCCGCCGTTGTAATCGGTGTGCTCACCGATCAAGTTGATGCGGCCTGGGGCGAAAAAGGTGCGCGGGTTAGAGTCCTTCCCGAAGATGTCGTGATACGTCTGAAGCAAGTCTGGCTGTGTCATGTCGTCCCTCCAATACTTTATAAATTAATTTAATTAACACCAGTATAGTGGAATTTGTTAAACTATTCAATAAAGAAACGGAAAACCATTTTAAACGGAGGAATTCACATGCGCCAAGGCACGTTCCAATGGATGAAATCGATGAACAAATCGATGATCCTCAATAAAATCAGGAAAGACGGACCGATCTCGCGGGCACAGATTGCGCGGGAAACCAACCTGACGCCTCCGACCGTCAGCAGCAACGTCAAGGAATTGATCGACCAGGGCATCGTCGAGGAAAGCGATTTCGGGCAGTCGCAGGGTGGCCGGAAACCGACGATGCTCATCATCAACAACGACGCGTTCTGCATCATCGGCGTGGATGCTGGACCCGAAACGATCGAGTGCATCGCGGCCAATCTTGCCGGACGGGTGCTGGAGCGATCGGAAACGAAGCTAGAGCTGCCGACCGACAACGGCCAGTTTCTCGGCGCGCTGAAAAGCTGCATCGCCGACTGCGTGGAGAAAGTGAAAGGGAAAGACATCATCGGCATCGGCGTCGCGATGCACGGCGTCGTGGACGTGGCGACCGGCGTGTCGCTGTATGCGCCGAACCTCGGCCTCGAGAATATCCCGATCAAAGAAGAGCTGGAAGCGGCGTTCGGTCTGGAAGTGAAAGTGGAGAACGACGCGCGCGCCATGGCGCTCGGGGAGTACTGGTTCGGCCAGCACGGCGACTTGGAGAGCATGCTTGCAGTCAATATCGGCACCGGCGTCGGCGCGGGCCTCATCATCGACGGCAAGCTCTACCACGGTTCGTCAGATCTCGCCGGCGAAATCGGCCATATGACAATCGACCTGCACGGCGAAACTTGCGAATGCGGCAACCGGGGCTGCCTGCAGACCTTTGTCACCGGCCCCGCCATCGCGCGGCACGCGAGCGGCATCGCATCGGCAAGCCCGCTGACGGCCCAAGGGGTCTACGAACAGGCGGTGGCCGGCAATGAAGCCTGCATCGCGCTCCTCACTGAAGCAGGGAAGGCGATGGGCGTCGGGCTGACCAATCTCATCCACATCGTCAATCCGCAAAAAATCGTCCTCGGCGGCGGCGTCTCGAAAGCGGGAAAGTTCATCTTGCCCGCTATCCGGGAAACGATCAAGGCATCGGCGCTGACCCCTTCGGCAAGCCGGACGACCGTGGAAATCTCCAAACTGGGGGACGACGCCACATTGATCGGCGCGATCACGCTGCTACTGGTGGACGTCTTTGAAGTGGCTTGAGCAAAACTGGGATACGAAAGGATGAAAAAGATGAATGTCACCGAAACGGTATTTGGACACACGAACGGAAAGACCGTCACCCGTTACACCCTCACGAACGACCTCGGGTTCGAGCTGAGCTGCATCGATTACGGCTGCATCATCACGGAACTTATCGCGCCCGACCGCAGCGGCAAATTCGAGAACGTGGTGTTGGGCTTTGAGACGCTCGAAGAATACGAAAGCAATCCGCATTTTTTCGGCGCCGTCGTCGGCCGCTTTGCCGGCCGCATCAAGGACGGAGCAGCTACAATTGATGGGACGGATTACCGCCTCACGCAAAACGCCAACGGCCACCATCTCCACGGCGGACCTGGAGGTTTCCACGGCGCAGTCTGGCACTCGGAAGCTTTCCAAAACGAAACCGAAGCGGGTGTGGAGTTCACCTATTTCAGCCCGGACGGGGAAGAAGGGTTCCCGGGCAACCTATCCATGACCGTCCGCTACACGCTGAAGAACGACCGCAACGAGCTCGTCATCTCCTATTCCGGGAAATCCGACAAGACGACGCTGCTGAACGTCACCAACCATTCCTACTTCAATTTGAGCGGGAATCTGGAAGGGACGGTCCTTGATCACGAACTGCAGATCGACAGCGGCCATTACATAGAACTGGATAGGGAATTGCTGCCGACCGGCGCGCTCGTTCCAGTAGAAGAGGATCCGCTATTCGATTTCCGCAGCGGCAGAACGATCCGGGAAGCGGCTTCGTCAGACCATCCCCAGGCCAAACTTGCCGGGCACGGCTATGATCACCCTTTCTTGTTGAATAAAATCTCACGACCTGCCATCGAGATGACGGACGCCGAAAGCGGCCGGAAATTGCAGATTGACACGACGGAACCTGCCGTGGTGCTTTATACTGGAAACCATGTAGGCGGCCCGTACCGGATCCGGGGAACCGAAGCAAAGAACCACCTGGGGCTGTGCCTCGAGACGCAGCGGCCGCCGGATTCGGTGCGCCATCCCCATTTCCCGTCCGCCGTGTTGAAAGCGGACGAGGAGTTCCGCTCGGAGACGTCGTATACTTTTTCGGTTGACTGATGGCGCATTAAGCCGCCATTGATAACCGGTGAATCTTTCTGAAGAAAAGAGTGGTGGCATGATCGATAACCTGAAAAAAATCTATCCTTCATTGATCGTTTACGAAGAAGGCGTCCATGAGCTCGACCCGGGCTTCAGCTGGTTCGTGACCGGGGACAACGAAATCATCGGCATCGAAGAACGCCTTTTGGCTCCGAAGGACCTGGCGCTATTGGCGGCATTCATGACCCCGTACCGCACCGACGTTCCGGCCTTAACGGCCGAAGAGCAGAAATGGCGAAAAGCTGTCGATGCGGAGGGCACTGACGCAACAGACATAGAAGCGGTCGGTTCCTACCGCTTCGTCTATTTCTCCATCAAGGAAAACCAGAGCAGCCCGGAAGCCTTCAAAGGCGTGATTCACGAACTGTTTCCGGGAAGCGTGCCGATTCTTTGGGAAAACGGCCACGAAGGCATCCTGATCGAATACGCGGACCTCGGGAACGACAACATCCGCTACGAAGAAATCATCGACATCCTGATGAGTGACTTGTACATGAAAATCAAGTTCCTGGTCGGCCCGTTCCGTGAAAGTGCGGCTGGGGCGAGCCGCTACCATGCGTTCATGCTGGACGCGGCGCGCTCGACTTTCGCCTCATCCGACAAGGCCGTTGCGTATTTCAGCGATGCCGTCCCTTACTTGCTGGTAGGCGAGGGAAGCCCTGACCGCTATCAGCACATCCGGGAAATGGTCCTGCAGAATTACGCGGACGACGAAGAAACCTTGAGGATGATCGAAGTGTTCACGAAGTACAACCTGAACGTTTCCGAAACCGCAAAAGCGCTCCACCTTCACCGCAACAGCCTCCAGTACCGGCTGGACCGCTTCACCGAAAACACCGGAATCGACATCCGGAAATTCCATCACGCGATGGCCGTCTACCTGGCGCTGCTCGTCTAGCCGCCAGAACTGAAAAATCCCCTCTGAACATTGGGTTCAGAGGGGATTTTTGTTTATGCGATCGAGCCTTCTTCGGGCGCACCGAGCCGGGCGGTCAGCGTCTTGTAGATATCGTCGAAATGCTCGTCATCGTACCACATCTCGTTATACGACGCGGAGCGGATGAGCGCTTCCTTATCGACTTTGACCACTTCGATCTGGACCGTATTGCTTTTTCCGGTCTCGTCGATCTCGCGCTGCTTCTCCTCGATAAACGCTTCCGCATTGGGCGGTTCGTACTGCTTGAACGTCTCGACAACTTCATTGAAAACCGTGATTGTATCTTCTTCGCTCCGGAACAGCCAGTAATAATCCTTCTTATCGCGGGACAAATGCAGGTTCAATTGATAATGCATCGAATTCCTCCTCAAAGTTTAAAAAATGGTGTTCGAGTATGAAGGTCTATACCCGATATTCCGGGTTTTAAAGAGGATTTGAGAAATAAATGCGCCATGCACTTGTGCCTTTTTAGCGGATTGGAAATTTTTTACGAAGGTTTTTAAGACTGGGGTGCACCAAACCTGAAACCTTCGCTGTCTCCTATCTGGGTGTATTTCCGATAGCATTCTGGTTAAAAAGGAATTATTAGGGAAAAGGTGCACCAACAGAAGAAATGGGAGAAAGGGGAATTCTTTGCTTTCCAAAATAAAAATCATCGCATCCACCGCCGTCTTGATCGGCATCCTCCTGCTCCTCGCCAACCTCGATGACGCGTATAACCTCTACAATATCCCGTACTTCCTGATCGGCGGCGGAATCATCCTTTTGGCGGTCTCGCTGCTCGTAATCAACAAAGAGAAAAGCTGGCTCTGCCGCATCGGCTGGCACCGCTATGAACAGGTGGGACGGGAATTCGACTTGCCGGGCTTGTACCTCTACCGGTGCGAGCGGTGCCAAAAAGAAAAGAAAGTCGTGAAAGCTGTCTAGGCAGCTGTCCGATTCACTGAAAGCAAAAGGGTGCACATTATGGACACCAAAGAAAAATTCGCCAGTTGGCTGAAAGGGCCGATGGTCTCCAAAAAAAAGGGACCCGATCCTGAGTTTCCTGCTGGCCTTCACCGGCGCCATGGTCAGTTCGACCGTCTATCCGCAGCTGGACATGCCTATTGGCAATTTCTCCTCGGGGTCACGCCGTTCGTGTTTCTTACCGTATTCCTGCTGAAAACGGCCGCTACGATCTGGGGACGGAAAAAAGAGCAGCGCGATGTGGAATAAATAAAGCGTGGCCGTTTATCTCAAAGGGATAGGCGGCTTTTATTTGCCATAATAATGAAACATATTCCCATTAGAAGCGTAAGAATAAGTATCTTGAACGGAGGGATTTCATGGCGCGATGCACGAATTGTACATATAAATGGAAAGCGAAGGATATCTGGAAGCTCGGGCTGTCCAAAGACGGCAAGCCATGTCCGAACTGCCAAGCGACGCAGTACGTGTCATTTAAAGACGGAGGCATATTGATGGGGCTCGGGTATTTGAGCGGCGTTGTTGGATTGCTGCTGATCGTGTTCTTTCCTTTTTACATCAAGCTGGCCGACAAGCAAGAATCGCTGTTATAGGGATGCAGGCAATCTTGGAATCTAATTCCTTAAGATGAATCCAAAATTGATTTGCCATTATCGCGTAAAGATTAGCTGTTTCAACAATTCGAAAGAGGAGATGGACCATGTTAACGAGCGTAGGAATTCCAGGCATGATTATTTCGATTGTTGGGCTGATTGTGTTGGTTCTGCTATTCAGAATGCTATTCAATCGCAACAGAGGGTAAGAACAGCACATAATGAAATTGATAAAAGTCTGAAAGGAAAGAAGGGGCATGCTGAAAAAGTCCAAGAAGCTGCTGCTGACGGGTTTCGTGTTGATCGTTCTGCCGCCGCTGTTTATCGTCATGGGCGGAATTCCAACCCTGGCCGAGGTGTTTGGCTATGGGGAAGGCTTCGCATACTTGATGGCCTATTTGCTGCTTTTCTGCATCTTCGTGGGGATGGTATTGGTGATGATCGCCCTCATAAGAATGTTCTTCGTAAAGAAACAGGAGTAATGGAAAACGGCTTCTCATGAATTCGCTTTTTTATTTTATCTGCTCCGTAGGTTGATGCACAGAATGGGCTGACAAGTACATAACCTGAAAGGAAGGTGGGAGAATGAAAGCAGTCATGAAGATTTTCTGGATGGCTGTGTTGATTGGGCTGCTCGCGGGCTGCGGGAATGCAACCGAAGAATCAATGCCCGATGCGACGACCGACTCCTCAGAAAAAGACACAAACGAGAACACATCAAAAGACGAAGGAGAGGAAGCGAATATGCCAAACGAAAATGATATTCCTTCAGAAGAAAACGAAGCGGTGGAACCGGACAGCACCCCGTCAGATGCAGGCAACCCACAAGAGGAAGTTGCCTTGTCCCAATACTCCAGCGAAGAGATCGAATACGCCCGAGTCTGGTTGCAATTCGGGCCGAACCAGGACATCGACGGCTTGTACGTGAAGCGCATCCCGGCCGGCACGCCGCTCAATCCCGATGACGAAACGAGCGGAACCTACCCTGAAAGGGTAATCCAACTGGCCGGTTCGCGCTTGGTCGATGGTTCCGTCACCTATAGCGGCAACGGCGATGGCACTATCAATGTCTACAATGTGCCACTGCGCTGGGACGGTCAGTATCCGGCAGGGGAAGCGTTCTATACGGAAATCATCGAGAATACCGAGTTGGTGCCGGTGGATGTGGGGGAAGATGAGGAAGTCGTCCGATTGATTGAATTATTGAAAGAGCAGCCATAAGAATAAAACAATAGTTGGCTAGCCGCAAAACGGGAGGGTATGTATGAAAATGTTCTTTCACTACAACTGGATAATTCGCGAAGAATGGTACCGATGGTGCGAGGAGATCAGTGAAGAAGAGCTGCTGAAGGAGCGGACAGGCGGGCTCGGCAGCATCCTGGAAACGCTTTTTCACATCGCGGACGTGGAGTGGAGCTGGATTCGCCTGCTGGAAGGAAAGGAAGATTTCCAGGAAGGCTTCGACAATTACAAGAGCCTGGAGAAAGTGCGTCAGCTTGATGCGCGGTTCCGGCCGGAAGTCGAAAACTTTGTGGCCAACTGGGATGACAGCATGGAACATCGGGTGCTGACAACGATCGGACGCGATGGAACCGTCGATACCGACGAGTGGGGCGAAGTGATGCGGCATGTCATCGCGCATGAAATTCATCATATTGGCCAATTATCGGTATGGGCGAGGGAAGTGGGGAGAGAGCCGGTGTCCGCTAATCTGGTGGGACGGGGTCTACCTGAATTGAATAAAAACAAATAAAAACAGGAAGCCGACGCTTTCTGTTTTTTATATTTAGTAAGGCTGATAATCTTAAAACGTACTCAATTGATGTTTTTGCCATTCTTCTTTTTAGTACTGAATGCTGGCTAACGGTTTTCACTGCCTGCTTTTTACGTGCCGAAACACTCGTTGGAGCAACTGAACCATGGGATCTTATATCCGGATCTTATATCTCGGTTATCAAGAACTTTTAATGTTTTCTTTAAACTACTCCTATTTTAATTAATTAAATTCTTAAGCCAGTTGCTCAATATAGGTATCTCATCATTATAGATTGTAGCAAGGACATTATTTCCATCTGTTACAATCAGGGAATCCAAAGGTACATTGTTTGCTTCTACAACTTCAGCTATTCCACTAGCCGGCCAGTTGGTTCCACATAAAAAGGGTGGCTCTGCTCCAACTAAAAATCTTGAAGGGTCTTTTTCTAGCTGTGAAATCAACTTATCGTTGAGATCATAACCAGCAAATTCATACCCTTTATTATTTGCTTCTGCGATAATTGTTAATTTATATAATGATGTTCTAAACAATCTTTTTTGTTCTTTAATGCCAGGTTTAATCTTAAAAATTACTTCTTTTAGTTTCAGTGATTCCGTTTTTTCTACATGAAAAGTTGCTTGGTCTAAATTCATAGGCACTTCCATCGTCTCATTCCTTCATTGACATTTTGTTGTTTCATCATCTGGTCCGTTTGTTGAAGATTAACCTTTCTTAAATATATAAGTAGTTAACTTAACACGCTAATAATCCATAATATTAACAGCCTCATTCGTAATTTCTTTCTATAAATATACTATTTAAGTAGAGAAATTAGAGGAATGTCTATATTTAATAATAAAAGTTAAAAAATCGAATTTGTGAAAAATCGATCTATCCTACATGACGGTTACACAAACGATCTAACCTTATAATTGTTAAAAAAATTCAAATGGTTTAAAGTTAGAAAAACACCTAAAGGGGAAAAGATCATGTTAAATTCAGAGTTGGATATACGCTTAGAACCGCGCATTAAAGAATTATATCAATTGCATAAGGAACGTTCTGCAAATATTGACTGGAGCTATCACGAATTTATTCCATGGGACAAGGCCATGTCCTTTAAACGAGTTCCTTGGGATGAGAGTCAAGTAACTCTTCCAGAAGGTGTAATTATTGCAGTAGAAACAGCATTACTTACAGAAGTAAATTTACCTTGGTATACTTCGCATTTGGATTATACGTTTAAAAATTCAATGGAAGTAATAAATGATTTCGTACGCACTTGGACGGCTGAAGAAGATCAGCACTCTAACTTGCTTGAAACGTATTTATTGGTGACACGAAACGTAGATCCCGTAAGATTGCATCAATTAAGAAAACGAGTCGTTGAAAGTGGTTGGTTTCCAGATTTCACGAATCCTCTAGCAACAATGGCTTATACTTCTTTGCAAGAGTTAGCTACACTCGTTTTTTATAATAATGTAGCTAAGGTAGCGGGTCTTTACGACAAAGATTTAGCAACATTACTTCGACGCGTAGCGAAAGACGAAGCACTTCATTATGCATTTTATCGCGACACGGTGAAAGCACATCTTGAACTTGATCCGAATTTCATTGTTTATTTTGAGAAGGTAATTATTAATTTCTCTATGCCAGGTGCCGTTATGCCAGACTTTAACGAAAGAATGAAAACCATTGCAATCGATACGAATTATGGACCACTCCAATACTTTGACCAAGTATTAGATGTAGTCGTTAAATACTGGGATATCGCCAACTTGCAACCGACTAGCGAAGAGGCCAAACAATCACAAGCGAATATATTGAAATATCATGGGCGCTTAAAAAGAATTAAAGATCGCCAGCTAGGAAAAAATAAAAGCTAGATGTATGAAAGGGTTTTTTATAATGAAAACAACTTGCGAATTATGTGGAAAAGAAACGAAAGATAAAGTAAGTTATTTGGAAATTGAAACGTGGGAATTCCATTTTTTAAAGAAAGAGAATAAAGACTTTTACTCGATTTGTTTCGATTGTTTTGATAAACATACGAATAATTTCATCGATAAAGAAATGGATCTTGAATTGAGAAAAAAACGTTCTCTTATGGTGAATAGAGAGGTCCAAGAAGAAATCGAGGCTATTCTTGAAGTCGAAAATTAATCCCTCAACTCTATTTATTGAGCCTAAGTTGAAAGCATAAGGGACATTATGAGAAACAGTCGAACTGTTCAGCATCAACTTCCTGCTGGAAAAGGATGAACGTCGTTTCATGCTTTACATAATAAACTAGCATCGCATTTCAGGGAGAAAAATGTTCTTGAACGAATCTAAAGAAAAATAGCGCAGAATGCATCACCGCTCTAGAGGAATTAACGTTCCCCTGAGCGGTGTTTTTTTATTCATAGATTTAAGATGCGATTTTAGGGAATGGGTTTAGAAACAGCCATCACTTGTCTCGAAGTCAGAGCATATTTATTGAGTTCTGCTTGAAACGGGAGTAATATTCCATTTACCCACTTTGATGGGGAGTGTCATTTAATAGGCATTGGTTATTGCAGGTTATCGAGGGATTTGAAATTACTAAAAAATAAATTGAAAAGCAGGTGTTCAGATATGAATGAAGAAAAAACAATTTTAAAAACCACTGATTGGGTTAAAGGAACTTTCATTAATGGTGAAATAATTATTGGGTTTATTGATTCGATGAACATGGTGCAAGGGGCGGTAAATGTTACTGTTGCCGAGAGCGACAATACGGCCATTATCGGAAAAACGGTTCCAATGGACGTGAAGAAAGTTGAAATTCTGTCTCAAATGGCACCGAAAGATCCCGCTCAGCTGGAGTATTTGATTGACTTGGCGCTGCAGACCGGTGATAAAGAGTGGTTTGAAGAGTTGACGGAAGAGTTGAATGCGAAAAAGCAAGTGCACAAAATATAAAATTGGCAAGATGCCTGAGCGAGCCGGAACAACCGGTTTGTTCCGGCATTTTTTTATGGAAGATAAGCGGTATAAACGACCGGTAATCGACGATGTTCTGTTGAAAATGAAAATTTTGGTACAAAAAGAAGCTGCATTGGTGTTTTCATTTCGATTGGAAAGCCTGTACAATTGGAGGAATAATAAATTATGCAGCTATCACAGCATACCAATATTAAAAAGATGCGTTCTTAGATGGAGGAATAGAATATGCAACATAAATATGCAAGAAGAGCCAATGCACTGGAGCCATCGGAAATGCGCTTAATCTTGTCTTCTTCGGAACGGCATGAATTGATTTCGTTTGCTGGCGGGCTTCCTGCTTCGGAACTGTTTCCAATTGAAGAATTGAAAGTGGCCAGCCAGGCAGTGCTGACGGATCACGGGGCTGCGTCTCTTCAATACACATCAACGGCAGGCTATATCCCGCTTCGACAAGCGGTAATGGAGAGAATGGAAGCCGTCGGGATAAGATCGAATTTGCAGCAAGTGATGATTACATCAGGTTCCCAGCAGGCAATTGACCTGACAGGAAGAGTATTTCTTGACGAGGGAGATACGGTCATCTGCGAAAGTCCGACGTACCTTGCGGCAATCAACGCCTTTAACGCCTACCATGCCAACATAGTGGACGTGGAAATGGACGAAGACGGCATGAAGATGGACGCCCTCGAGAAATGTCTTCAGCAGAATCCGCAGGCGAAATTCATTTATACAATTCCTGATTTTCAGAATCCGACGGGCAGAACACTCAAGCTCGAAAGAAGAAAACGGATGATTGAACTCGCCAATCAGTTCGATGTTTTGATTTTGGAAGATAATCCGTACGGAGCAATCCGTTTTTCAGGAACCCCTATTCCGCCCATTAAACATTTCGATACAGAAGGACGGGTCATTTACCTCAGCAGTTTTTCGAAAATATTCGCCCCTGGACTGCGTTTGGGCTGGATTTGTGCAGAGGAAGAAATACTCGAAAAGTACGCAGGTTTTAAGGAATCTGCTGACATGCATTCCGACGGCCTTGCACAGCGCATAACAGCGAAGTATATGGAACTGTACGATCTCGATGGCCATATTGAAACCATCAAAGCCGTTTATCTGGAAAGATGTACAACCATGTTGGACTGTATCGATGAATATTTCCCTGAAACTATTTCCTGCAACAAGCCTGAAGGAGGATTATTCATTTGGGCAGAGCTTCCTGACTCAATGAATGCAGGTGACATCGCTTTAAAGTGTATGGAAAATAACGTGGCATTTGTACCCGGTGCACCTTTTTATGTTAGAGGCGCACAAAAAAATACGATGCGACTGAACTTCTCCAATTCCAATCCGGAACAGATCAAAGAAGGCATGAAACGCATTGGTGAAGTGCTGCACCGTGAATTGGATTTAGTGAATACATCGAGCGAAGAGTTAGTTAACTAATCGGTTTGAACTTCAGCGCCTGAAATTGGACCTGTCTGAAGAAACAGCCCTTTCCGCAAAGAAGGGGCTGTTTTATATAGAAGCAAAAGATTGAACGGGTCCATTCCGCTCAATCTTTTTTATTTGCGTTTAGCAGGAAAAATCCCCACTTACAGAGAAATTGTGGCTATCCCATATTTAAAGAGAAGCTGCGTTAAGTTAGTGAAAAATCATAGTTGAACTACCGGTAGTTTATTGTACAGAGCTTGATTGTTTTGATAACACAGTGGAAAGGAAAGATAAAGGAATGAAAGCAGTCATGAAATTACTGTGGATGGTTGCAGTTATATCAGTGCTTGCGGGCTGCGGAAGTACAAACGAAGAATCTACACCAGCTGCGACGAACGAACCCGAAGAAAAAGACACGGCTGAAGCAAAAGAGAACACATCGAAAGACGAAGGAGAGGAAGCGGATATGACGAACGGAAATGATATTTCTCCAGAAGAAAACAAAGCGGTTGAACCGGATAGCGCCACTGGAGATACAGGCAGCCGGCAAAATGAGGATGCTTTGTCAGAGTACTTCAGCGAGGAGATTGAATACGCCAGAGTCTGGCTGCAGCTCGGACCGAATCAGGACATCGACGGTTTGTACGTGGAGCGTATTCCGGCTGGGACGCCGCTCAATCCGGATGATGAAACGAGCGGAACCTATCCGGAAAGGGTCATCCAGCTGGCCGGTTCGCGTCTCGTGGACGGCTCCGTCACCTATAGCGGCAACGGCGACGGCACAATCAACGTCTACAACGTGCCGCTGCGATGGGACGGTGAGTATCCAGCAGGGGAAGAGTTCTATACGGAAATTATCGAGAATACCGAGTTGGTGCCGGTGGATGTAGGGGAAGATGAGGAAGTCATCCGGTTGATTGAATTATTGAAAGAGCAGCCAGAAGAATAAAACAAAAGTTGGCTAATCTCAAAACAGGAGGTCCATTATGAAAATGTTTTTTCACTACAACTGGATGGTCCGCGAAGAATGGTACCGATGGTGCGAAGAAATCAGTGAAGAAGAGCTCTTGAAGAAACGGACGGGCGGACTCGGCAGCATCCTAGAAACGCTTTTTCATATAGCCGATGTGGAATGGAGCTGGATCCGCCTGCTGGAAGGAAAAGAGGATTTCCAGGAAGGCTTCGACAATTACAGGAGTCTTGAGAAGGTGTGCCAACTCGATGAGAAGTTCCGACCAGAAGTCGAAAGCTTTGTGGCAAACTGGGATGAAAGCATGGAACATCGGGTGTTGACGACAAAGGGGCGAGATGGAACCATCGACACTGACGAGTGGGGCGAAGTGATGCGGCATGTCATCGCGCATGAGATTCATCATATCGGCCAATTGTCGGTATGGGCGAGGGAGATAGGAAAAGAGCCGGTGTCTGCGAATCTTGTAGGCAGAGGGTTACCTGAACTGAAATAAAAACAATAAAAACAGAAAGCGGCAAATTCCCCGTCGCTTTCTGTTTTTATTTTCAGGGACGCTGTTCAGACATGCAACTAACGTCTGGCCATCCACCAAAATTAGAACGTCTCCTCTAATTTCTGAATCTCTCCATGAGAAATCAAATAAACCGTTCCCAGAATGTCGATTTGGTCTCCCTGCGTACGCACCGCACAATCCTTGTTCGACGCATAAACCTTCATTTCTTCCGATAAGGAAGAAAGCTCGCGTTGAACCAGCTCCATGTTGTTTTCAAGATCAAAATGGGACAGGACGGAAAAATTGTCGAGACCGATTCCGTCGTAAAGGGAGCTAGTTTCCACGGGATACCCAAATTTTCTGGAGCATAACCACTTCGAAGACATATTGATAGAGCCGGCGCTTGCGCCAATCACAATGGCATCGCTGTCTTTGATCCACTCCGCCAATTCATAGTCCGCTAAAAACACATTTTGCTTGAGGGTATCGCCACCCAACAGGAAAATGACGGAAGCCTTTTGAATCAACGTTTGGGCATCTTCCTTCTGTACGCGGTAATCGATCAACTGATACTCATCAAACGCAATACCGGCTCCTTCCAGCCACGAACGTTCAACAGCCCCATCTGCGTCATCTCTCAATGGATTCGAGCTGATCATCACCAGTAATTTTCGATCCGTTATGTCCTTCTGCAACTGCCGGCTTAGATTCTCCGGAAAGAAGTCGTTGAACCAGCCTAAATAGTAGTGAGTTTTCATCGTTTTCCTCCATAGTATGTGCTATCACTCAAGCAGTGCGTTAGCTTATTTTATTTGCAGCAATAACGCAAGCCGCTAATCAAAAGATTCCAAAAAAGTCACTTGCAATGACCACGATCACCATAAGGGATGAAAAAGCCAATTGTAAAATAGTAGCCAAATAGGCTTTGCGATTCGCTGCATACTTCCATTCCATAACTGCACGTACAGCTTCAGTGACAAAGATAAGTACAAACAATAAAAACCATGATTCTAAGAACAAATAGGGTTCCTGAGTGACCCTGGATGCGTTGATAAAGAATCCTACTAACATCAAGACAATAAACAAGATTCGGATGCTCCAGTCAATTTTACTGTGAATTCCATTTACAGGATTATGGGAAAATGCTTTCGTCTTTTCAACGCCTAACCATTTTCTGATAAGGGTATTAAACAAGAACAATAATAAGGAAACAACGACAATTAACAACAGCAGCTTTAACCAAAACGATGATTCGAATGCATACACAAGATCTCCTCCAAAAATCGATTCGTAAAACGGTTCATCAATTGTACTTGCCATTACGTAAAGTGTAAGCAAAAGAGGGAAATAAAGGAAGTGTAATTCATCAGGATTTCATAGTGGGAGCAAATTTTTTTCAACGGAAATCAAGTCTTTATTTTGTCTCATAAGAAAAATATTAATAAGTAAAACGGTTTCTTAATAAAGATGTAAAAATATTAAGAAAAGTAAATGCAAGAAAGGAAAACGATGCTAATATATATGTAAGAAGATACAGGAATTTACATCTAGACTAGAACTGAGGGATTACTAATGATAATCTACAACGAAACCACAACGCAATTTATAGAGCATGTCATGGAGCAGCGCATTGAAGATGTCCTTCTTGAAAGAGTGAAAGAGAAGATGGGACAATCTGTTTCCGCGAGCGAAATCCGTTCTTGGACAAACTCCTTGCCGCAGATGGCGAAAGTACTGCGCGGTGCGGATCTGAAAGATGACACGCATGTCCTATTGGAATACAAATTGCCTTCAACGGAAAAGCGCATCGACTTCTTGATTACCGGAGAAGACCACGCAGGCAAACAAAACGCCATCATCGTCGAACTGAAACAATGGAACAAGTCGGAACTCGCTGCAGGTGACGGCATTGTGAAAACTTTCCTGGGCGGCCGCGTCCGGGAAACCGTTCACCCGTCTTATCAATCGCTTTCCTATAAACGCTATCTCGAGAACTTCAACGAAGCCCTTTATACGGACACGTCAATCAACTTAAGCTCTTGCGCGTACTTACATAATTACATTCCGGCCCGTGACCGGACGACCGAACCGCTGCTCAATGAGCGGTATGCCAATTACGTCGAACAATCGCCGGTCTATTTTCAGTTTGATGACCTATTGCTGAAAAAGCGAATCCAAGATGCCGTGTCTGAAGGAAAAGGAACCGAAATCGCCAAACGAATCGAAGAAGGACGCATTCGTCCGTCAAAACGATTGGTTGAAGCCGTCAACTCGTTGTTCGAAGGCAACGAAGAATTCATTCTGCTCGACGAACAGAAAGTCGCTTATGAAAAGGTTCTTTCTATATACAATAGCCTGGACTTAGAAACCGACCAAAAGTACACCATCCTTATCAAAGGCGGTCCGGGGACAGGGAAGTCCGTCATCGGCTTGAACTTGATGAACTTCCTATTGGGCGAAGAAGCTACGATCGAATACATCACGCCGAACCAGTCATTCCGTGAAATTCTGCGGAAGAAACTGATCGGCCGGAGTGGCTTCGTCGAAATCCGCAGCTTGTTCAAAGGTTCAGCCTCCTATGTCGAAACGCCGAATAACTATTTTGATGTGCTCGTTTGTGACGAAGCCCATCGCCTGAAAAATCAAGGGCATATGAAACGTAAAATCGAAGGCGAGAACCAGGCGACCCAAATCATCCGCTCAAGCAGGCTCAGCGTTTTCTTCATCGACGACGAGCAGGTTATCTCCAATAAAGACATCGGGCGCTTTGCTTTATTGCAAGAAGAAGCCGAAAAGCAGAACTCCACCGTTCATGTCGTAGAACTCGACTCGCAATTCCGCTGCGCGGGTTCAGGGAATTACCTCGAATGGCTCGATAACCTGTTATACGACCGCCATCAGGACATCCAGTTGGACAGCGATTTTGACTTCCAAGTCGTCAATTCACCGCATGAACTCTATCAAAAATTAGTAGTGGAAAAAGGCGGCAGGCTGCTTGCAGGCTACGCATGGGATTGGAACACAAAACCGGTAAACGGGGAGCTTTCCAAAGACGTCATCATCGAAGAGCACGGCTTTGCGATGCCATGGAACGATCCAAACCGCATCGACTGGGCCATCCACCCAGAAGGCTCCGAGCAGATCGGCTGTATTCATACCGTTCAAGGGCTGGAGATGGAATACGTAGGAGTTATCATCGGTAACGACTTGACCTTTAATCCTGAAACGAACTCGCTGGAAGTGAAGCGAGAGAACTTTAAGGACAAAGGTGCACGACCGGCTAAGCCTAAGGGTAAGTATGAGGTTGATCCGCTTGATCAGTTGGTGAGGAACACGTATAAGACGTTGATGACTCGGGGGATGAAGGGTTGTTATGTTTATTGTGTCAATAGTGAGTTAAAAGAGACATTAAATAAAATCAGTGGAGTGAAATGAATGAAACTTACAAGATTAAAGCTGAAAAACTTTAGAGGATATGACAACATTGAAGTAAATTTCAATGAGAATTTAAATGTAATTATTGGAAAAAATGATGTTGGTAAGAGCACTATTCTTGACGCTATGAATAGTTTTTTTAATGATGAAATCAAACTAGAACCAGCTGATTGTAATAAAAATGCTACTGAAAAAGTTATAGAAATATCAGCTTCTTTTAGAATGACTAGAAATGAAAACTTTTTAATAGATGCCACGAACCCTACAACTTTAGGTGAGGAATACTTACTAAATGAAGATGGTCTACTTGAAATAAGAAAAGTAATAAATGCTGGAAATAAAACAATTGGAGCAAAAGATACTAAAGTAGAAATAATTTGTTACCATCCTAAAATATATGAACAACCATTTATCTTATATACCATTGCCGATTTAAGAAGAATCTTAAAAGAAAATGAAAGCATTATTTCAAACTATGACGAAATTAATAAATCAAAAAAAGCCGATATAAGAAAGGCTTTATTTAATGCTCTCATGAAAGAAGATACTGAATTTATTCCGACAATAATTTCTTTGAATAATATACAAGAAGATAATATGAAATCTTGGATAAAAATACGAGAAAATCTTCCTCTCTTTAATTTATTCCAATCGGATAGAGTGAATTCAGATGGAGATAAAGAAATTCAAGATCCTATGAAAGCTATTACTAAAGAAGTTTTAAGTTCATTACAACCAGAATTAGACATAATAAGAGACAAAGTGGTAAGTAAAGTGGAGGAAATCGGAAATAAAACAATAGAAAAACTAAAAGATTTTAATGGTGAGATAGCTAATCAATTAAAAACATTGCCTGATTTGAAAGCATGGGACTCCGTATTTAAATTTAATTTAGACACAGATGATGAAATTCCTTTGAATAAAAGAGGTAGTGGAGTGAGAAGGTTAATACTTTTAAGTTACTTTAGAGCACAAGCAGAAAAAAATACTATTGATCATTCACATTCAAATATTATCTATGCAATTGAAGAGCCTGAAACTGCTCAACACCCAGATTATCAGCGAATGATAATCGATACATTAAAAGAAATATCACAACAGGAGAGTAGCCAAGTATTCATTACTACTCATACTCCTGAAATTGCACAAATGGTAGAGAAAGATTCGCTAATTATGATTTCAAAAAATGAATACAAAAAACCTTTTATTGTTCAAGATGAGCAATTAAAAATTCAAGAAATAGTTTCTACGTTGGGTATTTTACCGACTGTATTTACAAGAATGGTCATTTGTTTAGAAGGAAGACATGATATTAACTTCTTAAAAAATATTAATAATAGCATTCCGGAATTTAAAGAAATGATTGATCTTTCTCATCCCAATATTAGTTTGTACGAATTAGGTGGAAGTAAGTTAATTGACTGGATAAATATTAACCATTTTAAAGAATCAAATATAAAAGAGTTTCATTTATATGATGGAGATATAAAAAAATATAAAGATCTGGTAGATAAAATGAATACCGATAATGATGGAAGAAGATTTGGTATATACACTGAAAGACGAGAAATGGAAAATTACATACCGATACAATTGATTGAAACTGAATTCAATTGCGATCTTTCTTCATATATTAATATATGGGAGGAATTTGATGTTTCAAGTCATTTAGAAGGACAACTGGTCGAGAAAATTAAAGATAAGAAAAGTAGAGAGCAGGCAGTTAAAGGAATTCTAAATAGCAGACTTGCCCAATTAATTACTACAGATCTTTTAATTGAACATGGTGTCTATGATGAAATGAAAACGTGGTTTGAGAAGATGAAGGTAGTATACGAGGGGAGTAGAGAAGCAATCCAAGTTAAAGGATGAATTAAAGGATATAAATACTGATAACATCCATTCTAGCAATTGAAAAAAGTTTATTTATTAATAGGGCTACGAACTAAAAAAAATGAGATTTTATCTCTATACAAGGAGCTAGAAGGTGAGAAAAATTTTGAAGAGTGAATTTGAAATACACCCTGTGGGACAAGGATTTTTCTACAGCGGTAAAATTGAGACAAATAATAAAAATTGGAACCTTGTATATGATTGTGGTGCTACTGGGAGTAACCAAAAATTAAATCGTGAAATAAATAATTTAATTAATAGTGGTTTTTTTACGAATAACATTCTAGATATCCTTGTGATATCACATTTTGATAGTGATCATATTAACGGGTTACCCAAGTTACTAGAGAATGTTACAGTAAAAAACCTTTTTATTCCTTACTATTCTGAAATGGATCTCCTTTTTGTAAATTTCCTTTTTGAAATATTAGACAGTAATACAAAAATTGAAAGAACTATTTTAGTACAGGGTGGAGAATTGAGTAAAAGCGGCTTAGAGCGAGAAGTAAGAGAATTCGATGGAAATAAGGAATTTGATAGTGATTTGGATATAGAACTGGGAGATTTCTCCTCGGATTTTTTCGAAATAGATTCGAATTTAAACACAAATTTATTTAGATTAAAAAATAATAAAGTGGGCTTACAAAAGGAGTGGGAAATGGACTTTTACAATTTGCCTCTCGATAATGAAGAAATAAAACAATTTGAACAAAAGATTAAGAATGAACTAATACATGAAATTGAAATGAAAAACAACGTTGTTCTTAGTGAAGAAGATAAAGAGTCATTGAAAAATTTAGTGAAGTTTAAAGGTATAGGAGAGATTCAAGAATACTTAAAGTCAGTTGTTAATAAATCTTCTAAGGAGGATTTGAGTAATAACAGTAGTCTATGTTTATATCACTCACCAAGTAGAGTAATCAAAAGAAATCATTATTCAACATTTTTAATGAAAGAGAGTATTTTTAATATCGTTGAATTTAGCTCAAGAATTACTAGTATTAAAAATGGTACATTATTGACTGGAGATATAAATTTGATATTTACTAAGAGTTTGAAAAATTTTCCTGCTAAAAGATGGAAGAATTTTAATGATTACTACTCTAATAAACTAGGTACTATTAAATTTTTCTTTATTCCCCATCATGGATCAAAAAAAAATTGGAGGAAAGAATTACTTGATTACGGCAAAGGTGGATACTTTATCTCCTCCTCGGGCATAAATAACACTCATAATCATCCAAATACAGAAGTTATTGATGATATTGTTAGAAATAACGGTTGTTTGTTTTTAGTAAATCAAGAAAGTAAAATTGAATATTGTATAAATACATTCTTATAGAGACGAATCAATAGATAGTACATTGGGAATTTTACATAATATTTTTTGAATCTTATTGTTGCATTAAATCACTGCCATTTATTGAACGTTTAATAAATTTATTTTTAAAAAGGGGTGTGAGATAGTTGGAGCCCAATTCTCTAAACTATCAAAAGTCAATTGCGCGAGAATTCAATGCTACAAAAGATCGAATTAGAAATCTAATCGGATCAGCACACTGGGGAGAAGAAGGAAGATATAAAGAAATTATTTTAATGAATTTTCTTAAGAGGTTTTTACCAACTACAATAGCAGTAGGTACTGGCTTTATAAAAAGTAATGAGAAGTTATCTTCCCAAATAGATATTATTATTTATAATCCTTCTATAGCAGGTTATTTCAAAGAAAATGATTTTGTTATTGTTCACCCTGAAAGTGTTTATGGAGTCATAGAAGTAAAATCAAACCCAAATAGTTATAAAATTTCAGAAGCTATAGATAAATTGAATACAATAGGTCAAGTAACAAAGATACCCATTTTCAATGGTTTATTTATTTTTGGTGAAATTGAACAAGAGGTAAATGTTGCTTCTTTTTTATTGACAAAACCTAGAAAAGGTAGCTTGTTCGAAAAATCATTAAATGATTCATTTAATTGCGTAAATAGTGTGAATCATATCGTTTCAAACGATGGTGCCTTCATAAAAAAATGGGAAAAGGAGATAGAATTCAGATCATATAGTATTTCTGATTTAGCTACTAGTTATTTCTTTTCAAACTTAATCGAATTTATAAATATCAGAAATAATCTTTCTAATATCTCCGCTTCTATGTATCAACACTTATATCCTATTAAGGAGGGTAAAGAGCAACATAAAACATGGACTTTAAGATTTAATAGGACAAACTAAAGTTAAATAATGAAAATTAATAGTTGCTAAAAAATAGTAATTGAGGTGCTTCATTGAGCAATAATAGTAAAGAACTTAGCAACCCATATTCTACTGGTGGAGGAGGAGTGAACTTTGAAAATCGTGTCCAGTCCTCATTTGTTGTTCTAATGTTAACAGGAGGATTTTCGCCTTGCTTGCCTACGTGGCCAATTGTTGAATTAAAACTACAAGGAAAATATCAAGAGTTCGAAACAGATGACCTTATTGTATTTGCACAGCAACCAGGGGAAAAACGTACTGCAAAATTATTAGGGCAAATTAAACATAGCATCAAAATTACTAAAAAAGATAAGATTTTTGGAGAGGTGATACAAGCAGCTTGGAAAGATTTTAAAAATCCTAAAGTTTTTAATGAAAAGACTGATGCCATAGCTTTAATTACAGGACCACTTAGTGCTTTAGATACAGACCATGTGAGAGCATTGTTAAGACAAGCGCAGAATTCGAAAAATGAAGAGGATTTTTTTCAAAGAATTGAATTAGCTAATTTTACAAATGAGAATCAAAGGACAAAACTTGAAATATTTAAGGTGCATTTAAAAAGAGCTAATAACAATGTAGAAATAACAAAAGACGAACTATGGAGATTTTTAAAGTCTTTTCACTTATTGCTTTATGATTTAGATATTAAGGGCGTTACTCTATCACTACTCCATTCATTAATTGGGCAATACTCCTATAATCGTTCGGAAGAACTTTTAGCGTTAATAGAAAAACATTTAACATATGTGAGTGAGAATGCGGGACATGTAAATCTTGATTCGCTGCCAGAAAATATTTATTTGGAATTCATTGAACCAGTAAAAAGAAATATGCCTAAAAAGTTTGAGAAGATATCATTAGGTGTCAACGAAATAGAAAGCTCCACTTACGAATTTGAATCACAGTTGGCTATTGCTAATCTTTTTGGTAGTTGGGATGAAAATAACGAAAATGATATAGAGTTCATTTCCAACCTAATACATGAAGATTTTTCTTTATGGATGTCTCGAATTAGAAAAGTACTTTATCACCAAGATAGTCTCTTAAAATTAAATAATGGAATTTGGAACATTGAACAAAGAGAAGAAATGTGGAAAATTCTTGGATCACATATTTTCGATGAGGATTTAGAGAAGTATGCAGAGTTAGCAGTAAGTGTATTATCAGAGTTGGATCCTAGATTTTCATTACCATCTGAAAAAAGGTTCGCAGCAAGTATTTATGGAAAAAAGTATAAATATTCTCTTTCTTTAAGAAAAGGGATAGCTGCAAGCTTAGTTCTTTTATCAATATCTAATGATTTTTTTGTGAACTGTTCTTTTGATAAACCAAATAAAATAGTAAAAAGTATCATTTATAAATTACTTGATAAAGCGGAATGGCAGTTATGGGGAAGTTTAAATCAAGTCCTTCCTTTACTTGCAGAAGCTGCACCACTGCAATTTTTAGCTGCTGTAGAAAAAGCACTATTAGAAAAGTCTTCACCATTTGACAATCTTTTTTTAGAGGAAGGTGATGTAATTGGTGGGGAAAATTATCTTACTGGATTGCTCTGGGCACTTGAATTATTAGCTTGGAATGAAGAATATCTAGTTAGAGTAACTGTGATATTAGGCGAGTTAGCTTTATGTGACCCTGGAGGACGTTGGTCAAATAGACCAGGAAATTCACTTATCACTATATTTCTGCCGTGGCTTCCTCAAACAAATGCTTCTGTGGAAAAAAGAAGAGTGGCAATTCAAACACTTGTAAATGAAGTAGAAACAATAGGGTGGAATCTTCTAATAAATTTGCTGCCAAATCAAACAAAAATCTCTTCAGAATCTTATAAGCCAAGATGGCGTAAAGTGGTGACCGAAAAAAAAGAAGAAGTCACTCAAGATGAATACTTTATTCAAGTGCAAAATTATTCAGAATTGATGTTGGATATTGCGAATGACGATATTGAAAAAATATCTGAGATTGTAAAGTACCTTGGCAATTTGCCACCAAAAACTTATGAGGGTGTTTTAAAAAAACTATCAACATCAGATATCATGAAAAAGCCAGAACAAGAACGATATATTGTTTGGGAAGAATTAATCAAGCTCGTTAAGACTCATCGTCGTTTTTCTGATTCAGAATGGAGTATGGAAGCAAGCCAGGTAAAAAGGATTGAAAAAATCGCTCAAGATTTAGCGCCTAAGGATCCTAAAATTTTTTATAATCTCTTATTTAGTTCTAGAGATTTCGAGTTTTACGAAGAGAATGGAAATTGGAAAGACCAGCGTAAAGATTTAGAGAGACGCCGGAAATCAGCTGTTGAAGAAATCCTTTCTCAAGGGGGGCTAAATTCGTTAATAGAATTTGTAAGGCAGGTAGAAGCACCACACTTTGTGGGGAATGCACTGGCATATATCGAGAGTGTTGATATTGAATCTAATATTCTTCCACAAATGTTAAATAAGGACGATAATAAAACATCTAGCTTTGTAAGAGCTTTCGTTAACAGTAAATATAACCTGCATGGAGACGTGTGGATTGATTCTCTTAGCATAAATAAATGGCACAAATCGAATGTTATCAAGTTCTTAACTCTTCTTCCTTTCACTGAAAAAGTATGGAATCTTGTTCATGAAGTTTTAAACGAAAATGAGAAAGAATATTGGAATATAGTTGAGGTTCAGCCTTATCTTCCGGAAAAGGAACTAAATATTGTCATTGAAAAGCTCATTAAATATAAAAGAATGAAAGCTGCATTAGAATGTTTATATAGTATATATCGTGAAACTAACCAAATAGATACTCGTCGTGTTGTGCAAGCCCTATTATATATTATAGAAAATGGAGAGCCGATAAATTCTAATGACTCGTTTCATTACATTGAATTAATACGAGGATTACAAAATGATTCGAATACTAACTCCGATGATTTATTTAAAATTGAGTGGTTCTTTCTACCACTGTTAGAGAAGAGAGACGACATTTTTCCAAAGACTTTAGAACAAAAAATGGCAATTGATTCAAGTTTTTTTGTGGAGGTAATTCGCTATGCATACCGTTCAAAGAAAGAAGAGAAGTTAGATGTCGAATTATCAGATAACAATCAAGCTATAGCTCTCAATGCGTATCGGTTACTAAATGAGTGGAAGACACCTCCTGGCATAAACGAAGAGAAACTTTTCTTTCCTGAACAGTTCAAAGAATGGATTTTAAGTGCCAAGGAAAAATGTGAACGTTCAGGACATTTCGATGTTGCCTTATCACATATTGGAAAAGTATTATTTTATAGTCCTCCTGACACGAATGGGCTTTGGATTAATCGAGTTATAGCAAAAGCTCTAAATTCTAAAGATGCAGAAAAGATGAGAGAAGGTTATAGAATTGAGGTTTTCAATTCGCGTGGAGCATTTTTTATTGATCCAAGCGGAAAGCCAGAAAAAAAGTTATCTGAAAACTTCAGAAGGAAAGCTGAAGAAGTTGAAAATGCAGGATTTTATAGATTTGCAGCTACACTTAAAAATATTGCTGATTATTATGAACATGATGCAGAGATGATAAGAGCGAGAAATCCACTGAATGATTAAACGCCTTCCTGTGTCAGACAAAATTTCAGTTAAAATCACGTCCCTATGAAGAACACAATTCAAAATATACAATAAAGCTACATGAGGAACCCGCTAAAATCAAAAATGAAGCGGATTCCTTTTGCATTTTCATGGCAAACTGCAAATAGCCATAATTATTTCTTACACAGGGACGATTTAGGAACTGCTGGAAAGGAGTAAAATACCGGGAGTACGAAAAATCAAGAAGGCAAACCTTCAATGACCACGGTGTTAGTGACAAATGACTCTATCCGAAAATTGACGGTTCTTATGTCCCGTACCCGACAACCGGGTTGTCCGGAAAATTGAGAAGAACGAGGGGGACTAAGCTAGTTCTTCCTCGTTCACTTTTATGCCATCCCATCATCGATGCTGCGTATCCAACTATTGGAAAGGTGACTATATTAATTGAATGGATCAAAATCATTATTGAAATAGTCCTGGCTGCGTTTTTATAGGGAGTAACAGACAATAATAATTGAGCGCCATGCAGGGGGGAAATGGGGACGACTGAATAAATGAAAAATAAAGTAAAGGAAAACCGTCTCCTTAGAAAAAATTTAACCGGGTTACACAACAGGCTTTTATTTATAGTACATACATCGCCGCTCCGAAGAAATCAACATTTCTTGGAGCGTCTTTTTATTATGTTTGTGTGAGCCGGACCAAAACAGGGAATGCATTTATTATGTAAATTGAGATAAGAATTAGCACAATTATGCCGCGTTGGCACTTTAGACTGGCCGATGCTAAGAAATCTCTCGATATGTTTGATTGGAAAAGGAGAATGTTGAAATGCCAGATAAAAGAGATGAAATCATTTTGCGGGGGCTTCGCGAAAATAATTTGAAGAACATTGATTTGAATATCCCGAAAGAAAAAATCAATGTGTTTACCGGCTTGTCAGGTTCCGGGAAAAGCTCAGTCGTATTTGATACCTTGGCAACCGAAAGCAGGCGGCAAATGACGTTGAACTATCCGCTATACATCCGGCACCAGATGCCGAGGTACGAGCGGCCGCATGCCGATTTGATGCAGCACCTGAGCCCGGTCGTCGTCGTGGAACAGAAACCGGTGCGGAGCAATTCCCGCTCGACCGTCGGCACTTATATGGACATCGATCCGTTGATTCGGCTGTTGTTCTCGCGGATCGGCAGCCCCCCGATAGGTTCAGCCACTGAATTTTCGAGTGACAGTTCTTTCGGCAACTGCCCGGTATGCAACGGCTTCGGGGAAACTGTGGCGCCGGATATTCATAAAATCATCGACCACACGAAATCACTCCGGGACTCTGCCGTGCGATTCAAGCCGCTGGCGCCGTCCGGCTGGCAGGGCAGATGGATGATCAACGGCGGATTGTTCGACCCTGATCTTCCCATCAAAGATTTCACGGAAGAAAAATACAATCTCTTGGTCTACGGGCCGCCGGAAGGCGAGCGGGCATTTGGCACTTATTATTACAAAGAAGGCAATCGGGACATTGAATGGGACGGCATTCTTCCTCGGTTTATCCGACTGTACATTAACCGCGACCTGACGAAACTGAAAATCATCTCCCAGGAAGATGTCTTAGCGATGACGACGCGCACAGCGTGCCCAACCTGCGAAGGTTCGGGATTGAATCCGAAAGTGCTGGAATGCAAAATCAATGGCTTGAACATCGCCCAGTACGACCATTTAGAACTGACCGAATTGCAAGGTGAACTGGCGAAAATAGAAGATCCTGTCGGGACATCCATCGCCCAGCAAGCGTTGCCGAGTGTGACACAATTGGTTGACTTGGGGCTGGGGTATTTGAGTCTGGCGCGAAAAATAGGGACCTTGTCCGGCGGAGAAGCGCAGCGCGTGAAAATTGCCCGCCATTTAGGCAGCAGCTTAAACAACATCACGTATATTTTCGATGAACCGAGTGCCGGGCTGCATCCGGAAGAAATCGACATGCTGACGCATATGCTGAAAAACTTACGCGACAATTACAATACTGTCGTCGTCATCGAACACAATTTAGCTGTCATTAAAACGGCAGATGAAATCATCGAAATGGGCCCGGGAGCAGGTGTGGGCGGCGGCGAAGTGGTGTATCAAGGCGCACAGGCAGGGCTAAAGAAAGCTTCAGCAATCACCGATTTGGATCATAAGGTAAGCGTGAATAAAACCCCGCGGCAGGCAGATGCCAGTTTTTCGATTCACAATGCTTCGACCAATAACTTGAAAAATGTCAGTGTTGACATTCCGAAAAACGTCCTCGTATCGGTATGCGGCGTTTCAGGTTCCGGCAAGAGTTCGTTGATGTTCGACGCATTTACCGGCAACTATCCGGAAACCATTTCAGTGGGCCAGGGCAGCATCGGAACTTCCAGCCGGTCGACTCTTGCGACTTATATGGGGATTATGGATGACATCCGGTCGATTCTGGCCAAAGAAACGGGACAGCCGGTGGGCTTGTTCAGCTTTAATTCATCGGGCGCCTGCCCGGTCTGCGAAGGAAAAGGCGTCACTACGCCAAACGTCGCTTTTGCGGATCCCGTGACTGTCACATGCGAAGCTTGCAGAGGCACGAGGTATTCGGATGAAGCCTTGTCGCATCGCTTTAAAGGAAAAAACATCGTGGAAATTCTGGAATTGTCGATTGATGAAACCAATGAGTATTTAAATATGCCGAAAATCGTTAAAAAAGTGGATACCTTAAAAGACGTCGGCTTGGGCTACCTGACATTAGGGCAGACAACCAGCTCGCTGAGCGGCGGTGAAGTGCAGCGCCTCAAGCTTGCCAGCCACCTGAAAAAAGAAGGGCAAATCTATTTACTGGATGAACCCTCACTAGGGTTGCACACCAAAGACAACGCGCATTTATTGGACGTCTTCCAAGGCCTTGTCGACAAAGGCAATTCGGTCATCCTCATCGAGCACAATCTGAACTTTATCGCGGCGAGCGACTGGGTCATCGAAATGGGTCCAGGCGGCGGGAAAAAAGGCGGCGAAGTGTTGTTTGAAGGAACACCGGAAAGCATGCTCCAGTCGGACACATTGACGGCGAAGTGGCTAAGAAAAGGCGTGAAGGGGTAATGAATGAATCGCGACTCTCCAGGTAGGCCAAATCTTATTCTCACTCACTCCGACGATATCTAATGATTTTTATTTGATATTGCTTTTACAGTATGTAGAACAGAGGATACAGTTAACGATTCTTTGAGCACCTGATTCCTGCTGGTATATAATGGTGAAAAGTCCTTGGAAAGGAGTGAATCTTCTATGGAGATGATTCTTGCAGTATGCATCGGCCTGGCTTTAAGTGCGACAGTAGGATTCCGGATTTTTACGCCTTTATTGATAACCGGTATTTTTGAACGAGTAGACTGGATTACGTTGGCCGAAGGGTTCAGCTGGCTAGGCAGCACCCCGGCTCTGGTTGCTTTCGGAGCGGCCACCGTTTTTGAAATAGCCGTAAATTATATTCCGGCGGTCGGTTCGATTATGAAAGTGATCGCAACACCGATCGCGGCAATTGCCGGTATTTTGCTGACAGCGTCGTTTATCGGAGATATGAATCCGTTGCTCGAATGGAGCATCGCGATAATCGGTGGCGGAGGAGTTGCTGCAGCATCGCATGCTGCGGTGACGGGTGTTAAAGGTGTAAGCGAAACCGCGCTTCTCAGTCCCGCTGTCGCCGTCGTAGAAGATGTAACAGCGACGGCAGTGCCAATCGCCATTTTCCTGGTTCCGGTGCTGGCAATTGTGTTTGTTGTGTTGATTCCAGTGCTGATTTTCACGCTTTATAACAAGCGGAAGCGCCGGAAGAAAAATCGCATCCCTGTCTAATAAAATCGTGTCCCTGTGTAAATTGCATAACTAAACGCTTCGAGAAACTCACCATTTCTCGGAGCGTTTTTTTATTCAACTCTTTAGGAAGCACAAAAAAACAGCAGAAAGAATCTCTGCTGTCCTATAACTTATTACTCCAAAAACTGTGTATCCGTCAACAACGCGAAATCCGGTTGCTCTTTCAGGAACTTCAAGTCGAAAGAGGAATCGCCGAATGCCTGGATTTCTTCAAGAGCGAGGGGCAGTATCAAAGATCATATTTTTATCGTTTATTAAGAAGCTAATTGAACTTACAAACTGGTCGGAAATTTTGTCACTCATAGGACTGGACACTAACTGTAATTCACTTGCATTACAAACTTAATGAAAACTATTATAATTAACTGAAAATTGTGATAAATTAAAATTACTAAATGTCATATTGTAAGTTGTTTTGAAGGAGAAATTCTACTGGAGAAGCAATTCGCTGTATTTATAATTTGCAACGAAACGCGTCTATAAACTGAAATCGGTCGAAGGGATAATCGGGAAAGCCATCAGCCAACAGTTGTTCATGAATTTAGCATAACAAATTCCACGAGGTGAAGGAGCGAAACAACGCCCGTCTTAGCATTGGAGGTTGATACGTTGAAACAAACAAATTTAGTAGCAAAAAAGATCAGCTGACGATTCAACGATATGTTATTGGAGTTCGAGGTGGTGTTCCGGCTTTTCGAAAGTGACCGTGAAATTAAGTCCAGTTCCTGAGCATGTGACAAGTAACTGAACCTATCTATGCTCCAGGAGGATTACTGCTTAAGCAAGACTCTCTAAAAGGAGGCGAATAAGCTATGTTCTTCATGACAAGATGCGGAATTCTGGTCAATGAGGATTTCGACACATACGACATCGTGCGCCAGGACACCGGCGCCCTGATCGACGAGATCCCGCTTCGGGCAGCCAGCTGGTTCATCGTGAACGAGGTCAACCGCATGGAGCGCAAGTACCGGATCTTCATCGTCAACAAGTACAGCATGTTCAATCAGCTGCAGAAGGGATGCCACCCGGTCCTCTACTGGCGGCCGGGGACCCACAACAACCTGCTGACGCATATCAAGGAAACGTACCAGGAGATGTCGAACCTGGAGCACACGATGGAACTGAAACGGCAAGGCCACCGGCCCTCGGGCCTGAACTTCGACGGACGATTATAAGACGGAAGACTTTCTCTCTCGTTTCGCCAATGGCGATAATAAGTTGATACTTTCCTTCTCGGGTGTCACCTTTATATTCGTCAATAGCAATGATGAACGCGGTTTCGCAATTTCCGACGTTTCTTGGAGAACCAGCGTATCGAATCGACGCAACTTCCAAAAAGAATCGACTTCAGCCGGATCGGGCAGTAGAAGATCATCAATTTTCTCTAGACGTTCAACCAGCTCCCCCGAAAAATACTGAAATAAAATACGTTTTTTAAAATATTCATGACTTTCTTGTCGCGTTCGACTTGAGTGGACAATCTTCATTATTACATGAAAAAAGGAGGGATTAGATTGGGAGTAGAACGTAGGGTAATAGAAGTTAATATCTTTAAAATAACAACGCCAAAGGTAAGATATTTTATCTTTTGGAAATCAGCTAACGAGAGGTTAAATTTAACTTTTGAGCCATTTAAGATTAAAAAACCAACTAAGGAGTATCCATATGAATATCATATGTATGGTGATGATATACTTCTATGGAAGGAATATAGTAGTAGCATTTTTTCTTATTATGATAGCTATATTCCGACTTCTTGGGAGAATGCAATGAAATATGAAATGTATACGGCTATTCTAAGCGGAAAACTTAATCGGACAGGCAAGTATAAACAGACCGGAGAAAAAATTGAGATAAAATTTAACTGGGTAGGAGATCCAGTCCCAAAAGCTAAAATTGAGTACAAATAGGAATCTGACGTCGATTGCCCCGTCTGTAGTAAATGTTGCACTATATACAAAAAAATTTTCAGTCAACAGCCATCCTTAATGAAATCATTCGATTTCGAGGATGGCTTTGGTGTGTGTATGAATTGGTAAATTTCAACACTCAATCATCCCTTTGGGACAGCTAAAAAATCGAAGAAAATATAAGTACCAGAAAAAGTTCACAAAAAAACAGCAGAAAAGATTTCTGCTGTCCCATAAACCGTTATTCCAAAAACTGCGTATCCGTCAACAACGCGAAATCCGGCTGCTCTTTCAAGAACTTCAAATCGAACGAGGAATCGCCGAATGCCTGGATTTCTTCAGGGGCTAGGGCGGTGTCGAAGATCATGTTGTCCCATGCGCCATCAATGATAGAAGCTTCGAGTTTCTGGCCGGTAATGTCATCGATTGTATTGATGGTGATTTCTTTTGCTTCGTCCGGATTTTGGGCGATGAACTCGGTCGCTTCTTTATGCGCATCGACAATGCCTTGGACCATTTCCGGGTTTTCTTCGATCAGTTTGCTGGAAGTGACCAGAACAGAAGCGGGCAATGTTGTGCCGAAGGAGATTTCATCCGGTTCGATGATGACTTTGGCGCCGGTGTTTTGCTTGAGTACCGAAGCCCAAGGTTCCGGGGCTACGGCGACATCCACTTTCCCGGTAGCGAACATCGCTTCGTATTGGGCAGGGTTGCCGGTCTGGTGAAGCATTTCGCCGCCGATGCGGTTGGAAGTGATGCCGTTTTCTTTCATATAGGTTTCAAACTGGACGTCGTGTGTGCAGCCGACGCGCGGCGTGATGAATGTCTTGCCGGCAAAGTCCTCGATGGAGTCGATGCCGCTGCCGTTTCTCGCCATGACGACGGTGCCGCCTGAAGCGCCGCCGGCAATCATGGTGACGTCTGCGCCGTTCGTGTAGTTGTTCATGGCAGGTCCAGGGCCGACAAGGCCGGCATCGATGTCACCGGTTTTCAATGCGGTCATGAAATCCGCGCCATCCGCGAACGTGACGTATTCAACTGTTGTGCCGTCTTTCAGGTTCTTCTCATAGAATTCCTGGTCTTTAGCGACCATGGCCGGAACGTGGTCCAAGTTCGGGAAGTAGCCGATGGTGACGGAAGATGAATCTTCGCCGGCACCAGGTGAACCGCAGGCTGCCAACGTGCCAGCCAACGCGAGGGGAGCGAGTAGTGAAAAGATACGTTTCATAAGATGATTTCCTCCTATAGGTGAATTTATTTGGAATGAATTGTTTTGCTGCTGAAAACGAATTGCCTTGCTGAAAGCGGTATGTAAGTGGCGAAAGCTTTTATTCTAAGGAATTAAATCTTACGTTTCCAATCCCCAGCGCTTGAGGACGTTCTTTTCGATCCGCTGGAAAATCATCAGGTCGACGATTGCGCCGACAACTCCGATGATGATCATCACGCCGATGACGAGGGACATATTGCCGAAATCGGATGCATAGCGCAGCGTGTAGCCGAGCCCCGGCCCGGAACTGAGCAGTTCGCCGGCCATCAATGCCCGCCAGGCGAATGCCCACGCGAGGCGCGCACCCGTGACGAAATACGGGACAGAGGCGGGAATGATGACCTTGACGAACAGGTCCAGGCCATTCGAGCCCATCGTCCGTGCTGCTTTGATGAACAGGGGATCGACGTTCTTGATGCCGGTGCGGACGTTCAGGATCATGACGAATGTTCCGCCGAGAATGACGACGAAAATGATGGAGCCTTCACCAAGGCCGAACCACATCATGGCCAGCGGCAACCAGACGATGCTTGGCACGCTCTGCAAGGCGAGCACCAGCGTGCCGAGGGTTTCATCCGCTGTCTTGGAGCGTGCCAGCAGGATGCCGACGCCAGTCCCGATGATGACGGCTGCAACGAGGCCGATCAGCAACCGGCGGAAACTCGCGATCAGGTCATAGACCAGTGTCATATCGGCGAACCCGGCAACCAGTGAATCGTAGACACTGACGGGGGAAGGGAGTATGGTTTCGTGCCACAGCTCAAAGCGGGAACCGAGTTCCCAGAACAGGATGAGCGCGGCGAAGAAAATAATTCGTTTAACGGCCGGCTTCATAGGCTTGCTCCTCATCTATGACTTTATCGATCTCTGTTTTCAGAAGGCCCATGATGCGCTCTTCGAGTGCCGCGATTTCCTGCCGGTGCTGCTCGCGCGGGCGCGGGATGTCCACTGTGATATCGGTCAGGATGGTGCCGGGACGTGTGCCCATGACCAGGATCCGGTCGGACAGCTTGATCGATTCCGAAATGCTGTGGGTGACAAAGACGATGGTCTTTTTGGTATCAATCCAGATTTCCTCGAGCTGCCCGTGCAGGCGGCTTCGGGTCTGTTCATCTAACGCGCCGAACGGTTCGTCCATCAACAGGACAGCCGGGTCCATGGCGAGCGACCGGGCAATCGACACACGCTGCTGCATACCGCCCGACAGTTCATGGGGATAATGGGAAGGGTAATTGCTGAGCTGGACCATTTTCAAAAAATGATGGGCGCGCTCCTGGCCCTCTTTCTTGGACATTTCCTTGCGCAGCGGGAACATGACGTTCTCCGTCACGTTCATCCAAGGAAACAACGCGGCTTGCTGGAAGACCATTCCGCGGTCTTTGCCCGGCTTCACGACTTTTTTGCCGTCCACGATGATGTCGCCTGAACTCGCAGGGACTAAGCCGGCGATCATCGACAATAGGGTGGACTTGCCGCAGCCGGACGGGCCGAGAATCGAAACGAATTCGCCTTTCTCGATGGAGAGATTAATATCTTTCAACACCGTATTGGGCTGGTTGTTCTTATCGTAATAGACTTTGTTGATTTCTTTGGCTTCAATAAATATGGTCGATCACAGGCAATAAAACCTACCTTTCCTATCGGATATCATTAAAGTATAGTAGATTGATAGGAATTGTCAATATTAGATAATTAATTTATCAGTTTTTATTCGCTTGTGTTTTTACGAAGGCAGTACTATCGCTGCGAAAATGTTCCTTCTCTAATGCGAAAAGGCGAGTTCAAAACTGCTATTTGACTTTTTGTTTTCGCCGAGGCAAACTATTTATAGTCCTTGTTTTTGCAGGGGATGCATCTTGCGGATGTGGCGGAATTGGCAGACGCGCTAGGTTCAGGGTCTAGTGGTGGAGACACCGTGGGGGTTCGAGTCCCTTCATCCGCATCAATAGAAAAGACAAAAACCAGCTCCTTGCAGGGGCTGGTTTTTTTTGCGTTCAGGGAGAGGTAATGAGGAAAATCCTATTTGGTTTATTTTAGGTAAATCTTTATAGTAAAACGTAGATGATCAATTACATAAAACGTGCTTCGATAACTGCTTTTATTAATGGGGGGGAAGAATAATGATGATCTTACAAAATGAAAAGTTGAAGGTCCGCCAGTTAGAAAAAGAAGACAATGTCCTGTTGGCAAAATGGCTCTCAGACTCTCGGGTTCTGGAATTCTATGAAGGCAGGGATAATCCGTTCGATCTGGAAAAAGTAAATGAAAAATTTTACGCTTCGGAAGATGAAGAAGAGAAGTGCATTGTGGAATATGAGGGGAAAGCAATTGGCTACATCCAGTTCTACCTATTGGATGAAGAGACGAAAAAGGAATATGGCTATTCCAATGAAACGGTTTATGGAAGCGACCAGTTTATCGGAGAGGTCGCGTATTGGAACAAAGGAATTGGCACATTGTTGGTTACTTCCATGATCGAATTTTTAATCGAACAGAAGCATGCTGACCGGATCGTGATGGATCCCCAAGCCCAAAATACGCGGGCGCTCCATTGTTACGAGAAGTGTGGGTTCAAGAAAGTGAAATTGCTTCCGGGACGTGAACTTCATGAAGGGGAATACCGGGATTGCTGGTTGATTGAGTATTCTTAAAGGTAACCTAAAATCATTCCTGTAAGAAACAGCTGATAACTGCTGTGCCAGTATACGGCAGGCATTCAAGTTAAAGCCGCAAAAAGCCCGATCCAGTTGGAATCTTCTACGGGATCGGGCTTTTCACATTAAACGGTGATTTTTGATTTTTGGACAGTGAAATCGATTTCCGGGTAATAGGCGTCTTTCACCAATAAATTCGGCCCCAGGCATTTTGCGGCCGGGCAGTGGCAGTCGATTGTTTTCGCTAACGGCCGTTCCAACCAGCGGTCCAACATCGCCGGTAACGAATCGGTTTGGATATTGCCCATCGCCGGGGTATCGCCAAAATCCGTGACGATGACTTCGCCGGTGAAAATATTGACGTTCAACCGGGAGCGGCCATCCGGGTCATTGCGGACAGTGACGTTTTTGCTGGCATGGATGCGGTTCAGCAATTTGGTGTCTTCGTCGTTCTGGCTGCACGGGTAAAACGGCAAGGTGCCGAACAACATCCAGACATTGTCATCGCGCGCGTCCAATAAGTCATGAATCGCTTTTCTCGTTTCATCGAGCGATAACACTTCCAATTGGCTGGCAAAATCACTCGGATACATCGGATGCACTTCATGGCGCGCGCATTTCATTTCTTCCACAATCTGTTTGTGGATGCTCTGCAAATGCGGCAATGTCCGTTTGTTTAGCATCGTTTCTGCCGATACCATCACGCCTGCTTCTGCCAGCGCACGACTGTTGTCGATCATGCGCTGGAACTGTTCGGCGCGCCGCTCCCTGGAAGGTTTGCGTTCCATATTGGCGAATCCGCCATCGACAAAATCATCAATGGTGCCCCAGTTATGGGAAATGTGCAGGACATCCAAGTAAGGTGCAATTTCCATATAACGCTCAAGCGGCATCGTCAAATTCGAATTCATCTGGGTGCGGACGCCGCGTGCATGGGCGTATTTCAATAGCGGCAACACATAATTAGCGACCGATTTTTTGGAAAACATCGGCTCGCCGCCTGTCAGACTGATCGTCCGCAAATGCGGGATTTCATCCAATCGCGCAAGGAGCAGCTCGATCGGCAATGCATCCGGATCTTTATGTGCCAGCATATAGCCGACGGCGCAATGTTCACAGCGCATATTGCATAAATACGTCGTGGTGAATTCGATGCTGGATAAAGTCAGTTTTCCGTGTTCCTGGATATCCATATACGCTTCCCACGGATCATATTGTGGCGTGATTTTGGTGAGTGTTGTTGCTGTGTTTTCCATATCTAACGAACTCCTAATAATTTTCTCGACTATTAAGTATGCGCTTTTCGATTTGCTTCTGCAAGGGGTGGTTTAAACGCTGGAGAAATTGCCTCCCTGGAAGCAGGATTTTACAGTTTTTACGTGAAAAAAATGTATTTATACTATTTTCATTTATCCTTTTATCGCTTTATTAACGAAAAATTATATTTTTTTGATCTTTTTACTGGCATGCGAACACAGGTTCTGTTATAGTAAAAGCATATCACTATGGAATGAGGTGGATTTCGATGGTGCTTGCGATCAAAGAAGTGAACGGATTTGAAAAAGGAAAGATGTATACTAGGGATCTTGAGGTTTTATCCTGCTTCAGAAATGACGAACATCGGATAGTCGCTTTAATGGATAGAGATGGTAATGCCTTTTATTGGACAACTACAGTAGATTCACCTGAATATCGAAACTTCCGGAGAAAAGCTACTTATACATTTAAAGTCAGTTATATTTCTACAGTATTTGATCCTTCCAAACCCAGGGTCGTTATTGCAGAATTGAACGACGTAACAGCTGAGAACGGTATGTATGGTCAGGCAGCGATATAAATTAAATGTTTAATATATAAATTGTAAAAGAACCTTGATGCTCTCAAGGTTCTTTTTTGTCTTGTAGTATAAATTATAATCTTCCATCTTACTGCCGTTTGTTCACTTCAATTGTAATGAACTCCGGCAAGTAGTTGGGGGTACATCCTTTTGATACCATTTCATCTTTGTACAGACCCGTTTTCTCACCGATTTTCATACAACGGGTGCGATTCTTTTCATCATAGACGCCTATCCAGCCTGCAGTGAGATTCATGGCCCATTGAACTTCCGGTTCTTCCTGCGCAAGATTCGCTTCTATTGCAGACAGCAAGTCTTCGGTATTATCAGGCGGTGTTTGTCCAGTCCATCTCAAACGTCCTTGATAATACCAGAAAATCCGTCTTTGAAGGGGGGAAGGACTGTTTTCCCAAGACTCCATCAAAGCGATTGTCTTCTTGTCTTTAGTCAATTGATTGGCCATTAACCAATCCATTAAGTTATTTCGCTCATTAAAAGGGTGAGCCTGGATATCTTTATCGAGCTCGTTTAGTACATCTTGTGAAAGAAGTTTTTTGTCCATAATTAAGATGGCTAATAATCTGGGCAAAAACTCTCCAGTTGACCAAAGTTCCATGGCCAGTTCGTGATCCTTTTTAACGTCCTTGGCGATTTTCCGTAAGTCGCCTAGCTTAGTTTTACTATTGATCTGAAATAGGATGTTTTCTGCTTTCGAAGAGTGTTTTATTTCTGCACCTTTTTTTTCATTCATTTTCTGCAACTCCTTTTAGAATGTATTCTCCTTAAGGAAGGGAAATCCTTTTTGGGATTCTAGTCCACCTGTTTTCTGCATCCGGCAGATCATGCGAATAAATCGCTTCTCGGGAAAGCAAAAGCATAGTCGCTTCACTCCGCTCCAAAAGCCACAATCGCAAAAGTCTCCAGATGCATTTTTAACACGCAGCGTCTACAATACTCGAAGCCGGATGAACGGCTCGCCTATTAAATAATCAGCGCCTTTAGTAAGAGTGAACCTGTAATAAGGAAAAATAATGATAAAAATGATAAACATATAATGCATATGATTCGTTTAGGCTAGGTAAATTAGTTTTTATAGAGCCGGCTTAAGGGAATAATAAGTTCAAAAGGGAGGAGGATCCCATGCAAAAAATGAGTATGCAGTTCAAGGGGAAGCTGTGGATTTCAGGGGTCTGAATTTAGTGGATATTCAGTTGAGTATATAGAAAAGGGGAGGAACTACAATGACAAAATTTTCGTGGTCAAGATTAATGTCCCTCACAATGCTGAGCACTGTATTGGCTTTGGCAGCATGCGGCAATGACGACACTGCAAACGAAGAACCAGCGGATGATTCGGATGCTGCAACAGAAGAAAGTGCTGACGAGAGCCCTGACACAGCAGAAGGTACTGAAGAGGGCGTTGAGGAAAGTGCAGAGGGAGAAGCTGCAGAGACCGAACCAAAAGTTACGGAGTTTGAACCGGCATTTCCAGAACAAACAAGGGCACCTGCAATAAAGACTGAAACAGAACTTGATGTGGAAGTTGTTGTTGAGGGGCTTGGCGTGTCTTGGGGGATGGCAGAGTTTGAACCAAACCGCTTGCTTGTTACGCAAAGGGATTCTGCAGAACTTCTTATTGTGAACCTTGAAGATGGCTCTGTTTCCGATCCAATCGCAGGTACACCAGAAGTAAATAGCGAAGATCAAGGTGGTTTGCTTGATGTCACGATTGCTCCTGATTTTGACGAATCAAGATTGGTATTTCTAACGTTTTCCCAAGATGTTGAAGGGGGAACTGTCACTGCTGTCGGTAAAGGTGTTTTATCAGAAGATGAAGCCTCACTTGAAGACTTTGAAGTGATCTTCCAAGCATTACCAGCATATGAGGGTACCTTGCACTATGGGGGACGTATTATCTTTGATGATGACGGCAACCTGTTCTTAACAACTGGTGAGCGCTCAGATGATCCAATTCGTGAACGTGCCCAGGACTTGGATGCTTATTTAGGCAAAGTGATTCACATTACACAAGACGGAGAACCGGTAGATACAAATCCATTTGTTGAAGATGAAGACGCACTGGATGGCATTTACAGCTACGGTCACCGTAATATTCAAGGTATAGACTTCCACCCTGAAACAGGAGACTTATGGATTGTTGAATTCGGTCCACAAGCTGGGGATGAACTGAATATTATTGAACCAGGTAATAACTATGGATGGCCGATTGTTTCTTATGGTCTCGAGTACTCTGGTGAATTAATCAATGAGGGTATTTCAGAACACGAGGCGCAAGGTTTTATTGAACCAAGATATTATTGGGATCCGACAAGTGCGCCAAGTGGTAGTTCATTCTATGATAACGACGCAATTCCTGAATGGGAGAACAACTTGTTCATCGGTGGTTTAGTGTCGAGCTATATTGCACGTGTCGTTATTGAAGGCGACACCATCGTTGGAGAAGAACGCCTATTGACGGATGAAGGCGAACGTTTCCGTGATATTCTTGTAACGGAGGATGGCGCGCTTATTGCAGCCACTGATGGCGGTAAGATTTACAAGATTACTGCAGCAGGTGATTAATAAGTGTCGCCTCACTTTGTCAGCACCAATTAAATTTATTAACTACAATTGCATGAAGAATAAGCCGTATCCAGAAACCTCAATGGTTAACGGATACGGCTTTCGTATTTTCTCTTGGAAGTTAAATATTTATAATTTTGTCTGCCTCAAGGAATAGCTGGAAATGCAATCATTCTTTAGGGACACGGACATTTCCTTCATTACCCCATCAATTGCCGCATGCAGTTTTTCCTTGCCTCCTACGAATCCCCACTACGATTTAAAAAAAGGTATAGAAGAGTAGAAAAGATACTGAGAAGACGCATGAAAAATCGCGTCCTTAGGAAAGAAACAATTCTAAACTATTTTAACAAATCACTACAATTAATAATTTATTCATAAACACACCGACTGCATAAACATTTCGGTTGTGGTTTTTTCCTATTAATATATCTATCAAATAGTATGAATTGTGGTGCTCCCTAGGAAGCAAAGACTTAAGTACAACAAATTAAACCAATAAAAGGAAATCTAATATAAATATGGTATTATCAAATATAAAGGTTATATCATTTCAGAGGAGTTGTTAATGTGGGTTTTTTTGATCGGAAAGTTATTTGTGGCGTATGTAATGAAGAAGTGGGATTAAATCGTTTTAAGTTAAAAAAATCGGATGCTTGGTTATGCCCTGGCTGTTTAAAGCAAGCAGGAGGCGCCGCGGTCATTAATGTGAATAAAATCACTGTTGAAGAAATACAAGCAATTCTTCAAAAGAAGGAAGACAAGCTTGGAGATGACCCTATGTCACGTGCCGAAAATATGTACAGCTATTGTAAGGAGAATAAATTTGGTTCAGGTTTCAACGAAAAGTGGGGTGTTAAGCACTTCAAAGTCTTACAAGATAATTTAATACATGGTGAAAAGGTATTAATGACTTTTATTGGCTTGCACAATTATCAATCTACAACTAAACACGATAGCAACTACGCATATGCGATTACTAACAAACGAATATTGTTCGGTCAAAAGTCTTTGACTGGCGAAAAGTTCAAGGCGGTTAACCACGAAAGAATAAACGATATCACCTTCAATAAAGGAATGGTATTTGGTGTTTTAACCATTGACACACCACAAGAAAAATTTAATATCGCCTTAGACAAAGCTTCTGCTTCGTCTATAAATAGTGAAATCCACGCTGTTTTGGATAATTTAAAATCGTCTAATGTTCAAGAAGGTTTTTCGCAGCCAGTTGCAAATACTTCTGCTGCCGATGAGATTGTAAAATTTAAAGGGCTATTAGACGCGGGTATCATTACACCAGAAGAATTCGACGCGAAAAAAAAGCAGTTGCTTGGATTATAAAATATACAACAAACATGCATAAGAAAGCGCGTTACAGATAAGAAATAATTCCATACGATTTCGAGAATACTCTTAAATTTTTCATGAAAAATCTGTTTCAATAACTTTTATCTCTCTCTTAGTCTGTATGTGAATAAAATTAACTAACTCTTCAAGAGAACCTTCACTAATTAATCTTCTATATTTCTCAATGAGCCGATCAAAGCCTTCGAAATATAAGCTCTCATAATTTAAGTCATTATAAATTTTCAAATATTCTTGATAGTCCAATACAGCCATTTGGTCCTCAATTTGAACGAGTAAGTAATTCCAATTCTTAATTCTTTTAAAGTGAATAGGTTTTTTTATAGCTAGTTCCTGTTCTTCTTCAGTGCTGATTTGTAATAAGAAGTTTTCAATTTCGTGTTTACTTTTAAGTAGATAGGCCCTATTTTTAGTACTAAAATCTGCTTGCTTATACTCTGCGAAACGCTTTTTTCTTAAATGGTCACTATTATTCACATCTTTTTTGTTATTTAGAATTTCGTTCACTTTTTTTGCCCCTGCAGCCATTGCCGGAATTGCGCCAACTAAAATTTCTTTATTATCTTTTGCGAATTTAATTGCTTTGGGACCATGCAATTTTGCTGTTTGTACCACCAGCTTAACCGGAATTTTAGCCATTGTAATTCCCCTGTCTCTAATTAAAATGTCATTAAAATAATTTATAAGCTCTTGCTCTTAATGTTTACTGTAAAAAAGGTCTAATATATATCAGAAACCAAAATCAATTTCTAATGTTCTAAGCAAAGGACTGCCGAAAAGATTAATGGTGGCAGGTCCGATAATTGTGCTGGTCTTTCCGGGGAGGGCTGTAGAATAGGATGTTAAGATATTGGACTCGACCCATTCTCTAGCCATATCTGGATTAGAACCCTTATAAGGTATAGTAACAAAACTACTAAACAAACTGAGCGCGGTTTCGTTAACATACTCTTCAAAATATTGTTGGTTAGTTTCTGTTGAATACCAACTGGCGTCAACATTTGATTCTATCAGTAATACCTGCTGACTGGATCTTTCAAAGTATACATCAACCTGAACCTGGACATAACTATCAGGAATCGTATATTTGGCTGTATAAATATCAGTAGTAGCTCCATCAAAGACAGGAGAAACCACAAATCCTATACTATCTAAATAGTCCATAACATAATGTGGGTCAATTGGAGAAGTTGTTTCTGCTTGCTGGGGCACTTCTTGTTGAAATGAGTCCTCCTCTTCATCTGACTCAAAGAGATTTACCGGTTGATAAGATATATTGAGCCCAACGTAAACAGCTGAAATAATTACTAAAAATAATATAATGTATTGAAGTTTCATAAATACTCCTTTCAATATTTTTGTGAAAAATTTGAAAATTTTAAAAACGAATTAGCTATATATTACTACGGAAAGGAGGTGATATCCATATTTATAATTAATTTAATTCGCTGAGAAGAGAATGTTATGCCATTACTTTATATAACACTAAATCAATTATTTAAATGAAATCGTGTTACGGGAAAAGAAACAATTCTAATCGATTTTGACAATGTACTACAATTAAAAAATCCTGCCCTGTGTGAAAAACTATTCTAAAAGATTTTGACAATACACTATAATTTATATTCTATATACACCATATCAACTTTATGAACAATTCGGATGTGGCTTTTTCTTTTTATTTCATACTTTTAAATTGTGTGGAAGTTGTATTAGACACAGGGATAATCTAAAAACTGCTGAGTACGTATCCGAGCCGGATAATAGGATTTGTGCCGTTCCCTGGGAAGTATAAGTAAGTTTTTTACTTTTAAATGCAAAGAGGCTAGAGGCATGATCCCATCACGGATTCATTCCTCCAGCCTCCTCTACTATTTCTACCTCACTCCACCCCAAAAGCCACGATCCCGTAAACCTCCAAATATGCTTTCAACACACGCAGCCATTGTTTTTCACTCGCAAGCCCCACATGCCCATCTGGCCGGATCAGGTAAAGCGCATCTTGCTTGAAGCCCGCGTCTTTCATCTGGGCTTCCCATGCAAACTCATGGAGCTGGAGCGACTGCGAACGGGCAAAGTCGATCAGTTCGGGCTTCGCTTTGCCGTATATATGAATTTGCCAATCGACGGAGCGCAGCGGTTCGAAATTATCGCCGCTTGCGGTTTCGATCCATGGCAAGCGCATGCCGCCGTAGATTTTGCCGGCTTTGCCCTTGCTCAAAGGGCTGTTGCGGTAATTGATGTGGATTTGAGACAAGATCCTGAACGCGTTTTTCTGGGAGAAAGGAAATGTGAATAGCGCCGGCAGGGCATAGGGCACGAAATACTGGCGCAATAAGGTGCCGCGCAGTTTTTGGTTGACGATCGTTTGAAACGCTTTGTCGGTCGTCGCGATCAACCGGCGCGCAAAGCCGATCCGTTCTTTTTCGTACGTGCTCAATATTCTAGGAGCCGCTTTCTCTCCAATCACCGCCGCGAGCTTCCACGCCAGATTGATGGCGTCGCCAATGCCGGTGTTCATGCCTTGGCCGCCGGCAGGGCTGTGCAGGTGGCCGGCGTCGCCTAAGATGAAGACGCGCCCTTTGGCAAATTGCTCGCTTACGCGGTTATGGACGCGGTACGTCGAAAACCAATTGACCTTGGCCGCGGTTGTGTGGATTTTATTTTCAATGTAATCGCTGATGTCACGGTATTCGAGATCGGTGCGTTCGTTCAACTCCTCGGGCACAATGCCGAGGATGCGCTTGGTCATGGTGTTTCGGACAGACATAAAAAGCATAAAGCCGTCATCGTCCATGTACATGTCCATCTTTTGCATGTTGTCTGCCGGTTTTGCGGTTTCGATATCGGCGACAAAAAATAATTGCTTGTACGTGCCGCCTGGAAATTCGAGTCCCAGCCCTTTCCGGACCATGCTGCTGGCCCCGTCACATCCGCATAAATAGGCAAATTCCGCTCCTTCTAGGGGCTGTCCTTGCTGTTGCAGTACGGCGTTCACGCCTTCTCCCGTGTCTTCAAAAGAAAGCAGCGCGGTGTTCCATTCCACTTCGACGCCGATTTTCCTTAATTCGTCTACGAGAATTTCTTCGTGCTCATCTTGCGGCAAACTCAAGATAAACGGAAACGGACTCTGCCCTTTGCCGAAATCATGGAATTTCACCGTGGCTTTCACTTCTTTCCCGTCACTGACATCAAGCGACAAAATCGGATGCCCTCGCTTGATGTTGCGTTCCGCCAGGCCAAGTTGCTCGTACTGCTCCAATATGCGGGCATGCACAGCAAGCGCACGTGACGCGGTGCCGGTTCCTGCGTTTTTATCGATGATCCGAAACGGCACGCCTTGGCGCGCCAAGCTATAGGCAAGAGCCAGGCCAGTGGGGCCGGCTCCGACGATTAACACTTGTGGGTTCATCATAGGGACCTCCTAATGAGTATCACTTGGGCTGATTGATTGGGTTTCAATTGTCATGTAGTGGCTGGCTCCAATCGGGCATAGGAAAAGTTCTTATAAGAAAAAGCATGTGTTACCGAACGAAAAAGATCTTGTACAGCTACTATATCCTTAATCGACTCATTTCAAGCAAGGGACGCTTAAAATTGAGTCCCTACGAAAAATTCACCCTGTTAATAAAAAATGAAAAAAACCTGTCTTCCGATTTCGGATGACAGGCCTTTTTTCAATATTTGAAGCTATGTTTTCCATTATTGATGAACACTCGTAATCTCTTCCATCAATTGAACCCAGTCTTCTCTCTTAAAATCATACATATCCAGTTCAATCTTCCGCAGAACCATATGGATGCTATCAAACTTGTCATCCGACCGGAATCTCCACCAGCTTTTCACATTTGACGCCTTTGTACCTGGCTCATAATACATCAAGGTGCCTTCCGGATTGATGATTTCCTCGACCCGGTCAACATCCAAAAGATTATGCGGGAAATCAATATAGAGGCCAAGGGATGCTTTATGGGGCGCGATAGACCCGATTTTATGCATCGATTCCGCGTCGGCCTTTTCAAGGGTATTACTCCAAGGAACCGGGTTATGGCCGGCAATTAAAATCTTGCCTTCTGCATTTGTTACAATCTTGCAGTTCGGAAGACTGTTAAAGACTTCGACCATTTCGTCCATTTTTTTCGTTACTGATTTGTTCACAATGCCACTCCTTCAACTAACCTATTCGTCCTATCATAAGTTAAAACCCCGTTACTGTAAATATGAATGGTATTTTTAAGGGTTTCGATGTCCCGTTTTCCACACTCTTGATGCTCCTATTCCTAATGTCACAGAACAGATTCACAAACAAGAAATGCCGCTTCAGCTTTTGCTGGGGCGGCATTTCTTGTTTTGGAATGGAAGGACAGCTTAGGAAATGGTCCGGCCGCTTTTTCCTAGCGCATAGTAGATGCCGTGCTGGAGGCTTTGCAGGCATTCGAATTTATTCAGATTATTATCGGATTGGGTGATCACCATCGCCAGTTCCGGCGACACGCCAACCAATATGGTTTCGATGCCCAGAAGCCGGGCAGAGGCGCCCAGTTTGTCGATCAGCATGGCGGTGTGTTCGGAAATGTGTTTGTGTAGTCCGGTCAGGTCAAGCAGCAGGTATTGCGCCTGATGTCTCGGCAGTTCGCTCAGTGTATTGTACATCAGATCTTCCGAACGGTCTTCATCGTAACTGCCGATCATCGGCACGACTACGATATTTTCCAATACCGGGATGATGGGGGAAGAAATCTCTTTAACAAGGTTCTGCAGCATCATCGTCTTCTCATCAACCATCCGCTCGAGTTCCCGAATCTTCGCCGCTTCCTGTTTTCTCGACATCTCGTGGATGTTCGACTGCACGGTAATATCGGACGGATAATACTCAACGATGCTGTAAGGATTCTCTTCATTTTGACTTTGGATTGTTTTGTACCAGAAGTTTGTGCCGAAAAGGCCGGTCAATACACCGGCGTAATGGGAAGGAACGAAGATGCCTTCTTGTCCTTTCTGTTTTAGCTGGTTCATTTTGTACTCCCAGTCATCTTGTATATGAAGCGTGAAATGTTTCGTCTCTTCGTCCATCTTAACGATTTTCACTTTGCCCCAGCCTGCGGGTGCATATGTATTGGCCAACCATTCGACCACATTTGAGGTGTTGATGTTTTTCATGTGCAGAAATCCTTCGCCCACGACGATACCTTGGCGGAAACCGGTCGTTTCCAGCACAAGGTTTGTGGCTTCGGTTCCTGCGATTTCCCGGATGGAGTCAAAGAACGTTTCCATGGCTGAAACCCAGAAGAACACGACGTCCCCGCCGTCAAATAAGACTTCTCCTGTCTCTAAATCCCATTTCAATTCTACATCGCCGACTGTAAGTTGTTTTTTCATCATCATAAGTCTTCCTCCGATTTGCTGGCTTTTCCCATTTATTTTTTATGAGCAGCTGTTCCGTAATGAACAATTTAATAAGTTTGATATTTTATTCCCTCAATGGCAAAAACTATGCACCACAGAAAATATATATGTGTGAACACCGGACTGTTCAATCAAAGGTTTCCTACAAGCGCTGGGGCTGAGCGGTTGTTTAGTTCTTTTAGAAACAAGGAAATACATGCTAGTAAGGGAACGTAGTGGGAATAGGGGGCGAAATTATGGCTGATTGGTTTGTGGGTCTCTCACCTGTATGGCAAGCGCTGATTGCTTCCCTATTTACATGGGGCGTTACCGCTTTAGGCGCGGCTTCCGTTTTCGCAGTCAAAACAGTAAAAGTGAAGCTGATGGATTTCATGCTTGGGTTCGCCGGCGGCGTGATGATTGCGGCCAGCTTTTGGTCACTGCTGGTACCGGCAATCGATATGGCGGAAGATGTAAGCTCTCTGCCGCCCTGGAGTGTCGCCTCGATCGGTTTTCTAGGAGGGGGGCTTTTCCTTTCCCTTCTGAACCGATACGTTCCTCATCAACATCCTTCTGACAAAAATGCAGGGAAAAATACGAATCGAAGCAAATTGCTCCTATTGGCCATTACGCTCCACAATATTCCCGAGGGCTTGCTGTGAGCGTCGCTTTTGGCGCGGTTGGAGCGGGCCATGAGTCTGCTTCGCTTACTGCAGCTGTCGCGCTGGCACTCGGAATCGGCCTTCAGAATTTCCCGGAAGGTGTCGCCGTTTCCATGCCGATCCGAAGAGAAGGGGCATCCAGAAGAAAGAGTTTTTTCTATGGGCAGGCTTCGGCATTGGTGGAACCGGTTGCGGCGGTGATCGGGGCGGTTGCCGTCGGACTGATGCAGCCGCTGCTGCCATACGCGTTGTGTTTTGCTGCAGGTGCGATGATTTTTGTCGTAGCTGAAGAAGTCATCCCGGGTTCCCGTGAAAATGGAAATAACGGACTTGCTGTCAACAGCCTGATGCTCGGCTTCGCCGTCATGATGATTCTGGATGTAGCGCTCGGCTGAAAAAGACAGCATTCTACATAGACAAAAAATCCGCCTTCTCTTAGGAGAGGGCGGATTTCTTTTCGGAGTACTTTCAGGGTTTATTCGCCGACCATACCGTCACCATCTCGATCATCCATATACTGATACAACCAATGATCGCTCGTAATCGGCATAGGGAAACCGGCATCTTTGGCTTCTTTGATCGTCACTTGGCCATTGCCGTTCGTGTCCACACTCGAAACATCGCCGCCTGTGTTGGCAGGGGCTGCTTCTGCAGGGGCACTTTCTGCAGGTAGACTGGCGGGCTCACTGCCGGTTAACCCGAGTGAGGCGTTCACTTCATCCGGGTTCACATTGTCGAATGTATCAACGACTTCATTGCCCATCACCGTGTACGTGTACTGGTAATGTGAAGGAACCTGCGTGTCCGTGTCCGGATAGGTGATGATTGCTTCAAAATCGGTCGCTCCGCCTGCATCACGGATGACGTCTTCCATATAAGCCTGGTCGCCATGGCGGTTCAGCGTGCTTTCCTGTGGCGTGATGTTATAGGCATTCGACACACCGCCGAGCGAATCCGCGATGACATGCCCTTCGTCTAAAATGTCGCTTTCGACGCCCGGAACCTTCGCTTCATCGGCGTAATACCTGCCCTCTGATGTAACGGGTTCGCTGTTGTCGTCCTGGACAATGATTTCTTCAGCTACGACACGCACGAGCTGCCCGTGTTCATTTGTAAAAGCCCAGTATTCCCGGTCCCCAAACCCGATATCAACGACGATGTTGGCTTTGCGGGTTCCGGATAAATCGCCGCCATCCACTTCAATAAGAGAGTATCCGGCGAACAGTTCATTCTTTTGTTGGGCTGCTGCTTTTTCTTTCTCAGCCAGTTCCTGCGCCGCTTTCTCTTTCGCAAGCGCTTCAGCCTTCGCTTTTTCTGCGGCTGCCTTCTCGTTCGCCAACTTCTCAGCCGCCGCTTTTTCAGCAGCTTCTTTCTCTAGCGCCAGACGGGCTTCTTCTTTTTCCTTTTCGAGCGCCGCCTGTTTCTCAGCTTCTTCCTGAGCAAGGCGCTGTTCTTCAGCTTTTTCTTTCTGCGCTTCCATCTGTTCACTTTCGACGTCGGCTGCAGTTTGGACTTCGTCTGCTGTCGATCCGACGCCGATAGTAGAACCAATAATCACTGCAAATGAAACACCCGCCGCAAGGCCCGCTTGCTTAACCGTTAACCCTTTTTTGAATAAGGCACTGACGAGCAGCATCACAATGCTCGCCGCAAAAGCGAGTAAGGCAAGCAGCAACAATATAATAAATAAAACATTCATTTCATATTTCCCCCTGTTTTCTCTCTAGCTAGATCTATATTGCTATTTCTAAAGAAGACTATAACATAATTTGGAAGGTAAATACTAGGGTGGGTAAATTTTTGATTGGAATTATTTGGATTCTGCTGTTTGGAATTGAAAATGCCCACCCGATTTTTCGGGTGGGCATTCCTTATAATGAGATCAACTTGACCAAGCTTGAATAAGTTTCTTCTATAAATAATGAAATGAACTACTGATATTCCGCATAAATTGCGACCCAAGTATTCACGCCGACAATCCCATCAACTTTCAAGCCTTTGTCGGCCTGGTACTGCCGAACATTTCTTTTGGTCTCGGGGCCAAAGATGCCGTCAACCGCAGTTTTCAATCCGTACTGGTTCAATGTCCATTGGAGAAGCAGCACTTCCATGCGATTGCTTCCTTCGCGCAGTGTAAATTGATGCTCCGGTGCGATGTCCATCAAATTTCTCAGCTCGGCCGGCAGTTCTTCTTCTGGATCTGTTGGTTTTTTATGTTCGGCATATAGGGCGGCCCAGGTATTGATACCGACAATGCCATCGACTTTCAAGCCTTTATCTTTCTGGTATTGCCGGACGTTTTTGTCGGTCTCCGCTCCAAACACGCCATCCACTGCCGTTTTCAAGCCGTACTGGTTCAATGTCCATTGGAGCAGTTTCACTTCAATCCGTGTGCTCCCTTTGCGCAGCGTATACTGATGCTCCGGGGCGACGGTCATGAGATTCGCAAGGTTGGCAGGGAGCTTATTTTCCTGCATTGCAGTTTCATGGCTTGTAGCTTTCACAGGCTGAAAGGAGAGGGGAGAGGCGGCCAATACCCCAGCTGCCAGCAATATCGGAACCCATTTCTTTTTCACGGCTCATTCCTCCTGAATTTGTAGTTGCCCCCTAAGTACCCAGTCTATGATGAACCGAAACGGTCTTATAGAAAAATAAAAGACTGTGGATCTGCAGCTTTTTTGGGACAGCGGAAAAAGGAGTATGCCTGTAACGTAACCATAGTTTTATTCCTAATAATTTACATATATAGGGATTCACTGTCATTCAGACCGCTAAGAAGCTATACTTTAGAAAAAGAAGCATACAGGGGGCGTACGTCTTGGGTTTATTCGATAAACTGTTTAAGAAACCGGAACAAGAAAAGAAAATCAGCGGAATCAACATAAAGAAAAAAGCGGCAACGATCGTATTGGAGAAGAAGAAGTTGACCGGGGTTTCGGCCAGAGTCGGCGTGGTGCTGGATATTTCAGGTTCGATGCGGAAACTATACAACGAAGGCGTCGTGCAGGATGTGGTGGAGCGGGTGCTCGCAGTCGCGAGCCAGTTCGATGATGACGGGGAGCTGGATGTCTGGGTCTACGACAACGAGTTCTCGCGGCTTCCGGCAGCGACCGAGGCGACGTTCATGGGCTATGTGGAAAAGAACATCCTTTCGAACTCAGGCGTCCACAAATTCGGCCGCAACGACGAACCGAAAGTGATGGAAGATGTGATCCGCAAGTATACGAAACAAGACCCGAGCGGCGAGCCGGTATTCCTTGTCTTCATCAACGACGGCGGCTGCAAGCCAGGGATCAAGAAGTTCATTGTGGAGTCCTCAAGCCAGCCGATCTTCTGGCAGTTTGTCGGGATTGGCGACTCGAACTTCGATGTCCTGCGGAAGCTCGATACGATGGAGGGCCGCGTCGTCGACAACGCGAACTTCTTCCATCTTGACGACATCAGCCAGGTATCGGATGAAAAATTGTACGACCAGCTGTTGAATGAGTTTCCGATGTGGTTAAAGGAAGCGAAAGCGAAGGGGATTTTGAAGTAAACGCTCAAGGCTCCAGTTTACAAAACATCAGCCCATTGTTATATTGAGCGTGAATGCGATGGTTCACAAATACGGATAAGGAAAGAGGTTGGACAAATGGATGTGAAATTCCCCATTGGAAAATTGGATGTTCCTGAACACGTAACAACTGAACATGTGCAAGAATGGCTCGAGAAAATCGGCACTTACACGACGCGCTTGAGAGAAGCGGTCGATGGTTTGGAAGACGAACAGCTCGGCAAGCGGTACCGGGAAGGCAGCTGGACGGTGCGACAGCTCGTGCACCATATCGCCGATTCACAGCTGACGATGTATCAGCGCCTGAGACTGGCGTTGACGGATGACAATCCGACGGTCCCGCCTTTCGACCAGGAAAAATGGGCGGAACTTCCGGACAACGAATTGCCAGTGGAAAGCTCAGTCCGCATTCTGGAAGGCTTGAATGAGCGGATCGTCGCCATTGGAAAGAATGTGACGGACGATCAACTGAAGCGCGTCTTCACCCACGAAACGAACGGTGAGATTAGTGTCGCCACGAAACTCGCCAAACTATGCTGGCACGAAGAGCATCATCTGGAGCATATTAAGATTGCTTTAGCGAACTGAATCGCCAGGGTGACAACTGTGCGATACAATCATAATCTTTCAACCAACGGCACACCCGCTGCAGCACGCTGGCGGTGTGTTTTTTATTTTCACCAGCAGGGTTTTACTGGAAAACAGTTTGGCTGCGAAGCCATTACGGGAAGAGATAAGGGAGGAGGGATATACGGATGGATTCTTTTAAAGCGATTGTAGTGAAAGAGCAGGGAGAAGAAGTGGTTTACGGCGTGGAACAAGTAGGCGAGGCACAGTTGTCAGAAGGGAACGTCACGATCAAAGTGGCGTATTCGTCGATCAATTACAAGGACATGCTGGCGGTGCAGAAAAAAGGCGGCGTGATCCGGAATTACCCGATGATTCCGGGAATCGATTTGAGCGGCACAGTGGTCGAGTCGGAAGATTCCCGTTTCCAAAAAGGACAGGAAGTCATCGTCACCGGATTTGAAATGGGCATGAGCCATACGGGCGGCTTCGCGGAATACGCAAGGGTGCCTGCGGATTGGGTGGTGGCGTTGCCGGAAGGGTTGAGCCTGCGTGATGCGATGGTCTTCGGGACTGCCGGATTTACGGCCGCCTTGTCGATCTTGGCCTTGGAGAAGAACGGCATGGACCCGGAACAGAATCCGAGAATCCTGGTGACCGGTTCGACAGGCGGCGTTGGCAGCATCGCGGTGCAGATGTTAGATAAAATCGGCTACCGGAACATCACGGCATTGGTCCGCAAAGACCATCAAGTGGATGTGTCAAAAACGCTCGGTGCGCATAGCGTCATTTTCCCGGATGATTTAGGCGAGCTGAAAAAGCCGTTGAACAAGGAAAAATTCGATTACGTCCTGGATACGGTTGGCGGGGACGTCACTTCTGTGTTGATTCCTCAGCTGTCCTATGGCGGCAGCATAAGCACGTGCGGAATGGCAGCCGGGATTGAGCTGAAGGCGACAGTGCTGCCGTTCATCCTGCGCGGCGTCAATTTGCTCGGCATCGATTCGGTCAATGTGCCGATCGACAAGCGCCCGGCGATTTGGGAGAAGATGGCGAAGGACTGGAACATTGCCGGAACGACATTGGTGGATGAGATTTCGCTTGAAGAAGTGCCGGGAACGATTGAGGCTATCAAGAACGGCCAGCACCTCGGACGGACCATTATAAAGTGCTAGCCGGCTAAAGCAACTCTTGGAAGAGAGGCTTTGGGCAATAAAAAATACCGAAAGGATGGGTTCACTGTGGATGGAAGCACGCAGAAAAAAGTAACGTTATTCACCATATTGAATCTGGTTTTTTATTTTTTGACGCTCGGCGTCAATTACCTTGGCTCATCGGGTTTTTTCGCGGGGAATAGCCAGAAGGACATCTCCGACGAATACATGACGCTCATTTCCCCGGCGCCGTTTACGTTTTCGATTTGGGGCGTCATTTATACGCTGGTGCTGATTACGCTGGTCTATTTGTTCGTCAAACGGAAAGATGCGGGAGTCAGCAAGCTCGCAGGGATGATCTCGCCGTGGTTTATTTTGAGTTCGGTATTCAACATGGCCTGGATCGTCGCGTTCTCTTATGAAGGGCTCTTCATCTCCACGATTTTAATCATCGGCCTCCTGTTCTCATTGCTCGTCATCATCGGAAAAATCTATACGCACCGCTTCCAAGTGCCGGCGACTTTGGCAGGGCTCAGCTTCACGCTTTACGCGGCGTGGGTAACCATCGCGACTGTCGTCAACACGGCGCTGCTGTTGGTGCAGCTGGACTGGAACGGCTTCGGCATTTCCTATTCGGTCTGGACGCTGATTATACTCGGCGTTGCCATCGCGTTTGTGCTCATTTATATCTCGCGGTACAAAAACGCAGCTTTCCCGCTTCCATTGGCATGGGCATTCTTCGGGATCTACGGTTCGTATACAAGCGGACGGGTCAACCCCGAATTGGCATCGGCCATCCAGTGGCTGCTGATCGCGGGCATCGTGATCTTTGTGGCCGCGGCGGTATGGCGGTTCATTAAAAATGATAAAGCTTTTTTCCCGAGAGAGACGGTTTAAGGGTACATGAAATAAAACAGGCATACCAGCTTCTTTAAAAGAGCTTGTATGCCTGTTTTTTTGCAGCATGAAACATATGACAACTGGAATTGTCGTTCTTGTCAGTTTGTTTGAACCCGAAACCATTCGGGAAAAACTAGTGTCAGGACGATTTATAAATCAGAGGAGGAAACTCAACATGGCAAAAGTATTAGCAGTCTTATCAAGCGGACACACGGACACGGAAAACAACTACGAAACCGGCTGGTGGGCGGAAGAACTGTTTGCGCCGATGGAGATCTTGCAGAAAGCGGGACACCAAGTAGACTTGGCGTCGCCAAAAGGCGGCAAGCCGACGCTTGACCAGGCCAGCATCAGTGAAGACTACGACCCGGAAGGCAAATACAAAAAAATGTATGAATCCGGCTTAGCAGACGACACAAAAAAACTATCAGACGTGAATGCAGAAGAGTATGACGCGGTGTTCATCGTCGGCGGCCACGGCGCAATGTATGACCTCGCTGAAAACGGGACGCTGCATAACATCATCAATTCGGTATACGACAACGGAAACATCGTTTCGGCTGTCTGCCACGGACCGGCGCCGTTGATCTGGACAAAGCGTCCGGACGGCAAGAGCATCATCGACGGCTTGGACGTAACCGGCTATCCGGAAGCGGTTGAACCGGAAGGGCTTCCGGAGATCCTGCCGTTCAGCCTGGAAGGCAAAATGAACGAAATCGCCAATTATTCTTCAGACCAAAAAGTGGTATGGGGCAATGAGCAATTGGTGACCGGGCGCGATCCGTTTTCTTCTGAAGCGCTAGCCGAAGAATTGGTGAAAGCGCTGGATAAACGAAGCAAGCAGGTGAACTGAGCGATGGAACCTATCGTCATTACGGCAATCCTGAAAGCGAAGGAAAACATGGAAGAGCAATTATTGGCGGAATTGATCAAGGTGCAGGAAGGTTCCCGTGCAGAAGCGGGTTGCCTGAATTATGACCTCCACCAATCCATCGAAGACGGCACGTTCGTCCTCCACGAAACATGGAAAGACAACGACGCGTTGGAGAGCCATGTCGGCTCAAGCCATTACCAGGAATACCGCACGAACACGGCGGACCTGCTTTCCAAGCGGGAAGTCTATAAGCTGAAGGCCATCTAATTCGTTGGCGAATAAGTTTCAGAGAATGCTAAACACAGAACTTTGCGGAGAACCACCGCGGAGCTCTGTGTTTTTTGTGTTGAGAGGAAGGAGGTTTATGTTCTGCTAGATTGGAAAGAGGGTATCCTTTTTCTAAAGGACCGATTGCCTGAATGGGTGGTTTCAAAACCCTTTCGACACACGAAACTGAAGGAGGAAATTAGCATGGAATTGTTCAAAGTGAACGGCAAAATCAACTCCGGGAAATTGGCGCTTAGCATCCTGGTGCCGACGCTCGGCGGCTCATTGGCCGGCGCGTTTGCAAACCGAAATACCCAGGAAGAATACGGCGAACTGAAAAAGCCTTCATTTTCCCCGCCGCCTTGGATCTTTCCCGTGGCATGGACCGCCCTTTACACTTCGATGGGCGTGGCAAAATACCGGGCGGCCCAAAAAGCAGCATTGAAAAACGAGGAAGCGAAAGTGCTTGTTCCCTATAATCTGCAACTGGGCCTGAACTTCCTGTGGTCATTCTTGTTCTTCAAATGGGGACTGCGCGGCACAGCGCTTGCGGAGATGGTGTTGATGCTCGCGGCCATTACCTGGACAACGTATGAGTTTTACCAATACGACCGGACAGCCGGCACGCTTATGGTCCCGTATATTGCGTGGGTTATGTTCGCCATGGGCTTGAACGCTTCGATCTGGCAGTTGAATAAATGAACGAGAGGAAAATCGTTTAAACGGGCAAAGGAAATTTAAGCAATGTTGACTATGCAATAAAATCCATCTCAAATTTTGGAGGAGTGCTTGCCTGCTGAGTCAAAGTGAAACCCAATTATGAAAGTTAAGTAAAAAAAATAATGAAAGGTTTTTCTAAAGACAGATTTTTTTAGGGGAAGTATTGAGCTCCTTTTGAAAGGGATAAGCAAAACACTTATATTTTTTCATTGTAAAGAATTCTAAATATTTAGATAAATTATGGTTTTTATCTTTTGAAAGGCGTATAATAATTACGAATTTAACTGCACCAACGGGCTTTAGGTATTGAATTAGACATTAAAAAGGAGGGAGCGCATCGCAAACAAGAACGATGTAAATTTTATTGCCGGCATCAACAACGGAAGCCAAACACGAAACCAGTGTATCGATGTCTTAACTGGAGAAGAGGAAGAGAACGATGCTTTACAATGTTGTATTGTTTCTCCATATACTAGGTGCAGTGATCATGTTTATGGCAATTGCGGTTCTTGCATTATCGATGCTGTCCATGCTGCATTCAAAAGACACGGAAGACGTCAAGCGCTGGTCGGGAATTGCTGTGAAGATTGATGCATTGTTTCCGCTAAGTACACTGTTGATATTAGTGCCTGCCTTATATCTCGTCTTTTCCGAATGGGGCTGGGGGGCGTCTTGGATCAATGTGTCGTTAGTGGCGCTTTTAGGAAACAGCTTTTTAGGCCCTGTGATCAATCTTCGGCGTCTGAAAGGGATTTTGGCCGCAGCAGAAGCGGAAACGGATACAGTACCTTCAAGTGGCTTAATGAATAAAGTAAGAGACCGGGTGCTGTGGAATTCCGTTTCCATCATGACCATGCTGATTGTGGGGATTCTTTTCCTGATGGCGGTTAAACTCGCTTTGGTCGGTTCATTGATTACAATGGCGCTTGCTGTAGCAGCGGGCTTTGCTTTGTCGAATTTTATTCTGGCCAAAACCCGACAAGAGACTTCCACAGATACTGTATCGTTTAGATGAAAACAGTAAAATGCTTTGGAAAATCGTGACATGTTGCGAAGAAGTTTATTTTATTTAGAACAATTGAGTAACACAAGAGCCGTCCTTATTGGAGGTAGTCGGTTTTGGGGATGGCTTGTATGTTTTAGACAATGGGAAATCGCCATAATGGTTTCTTGTACATTCATGAATAGTAAACAGCCGTGTCCGAAACTAAACTGTTTCAGGCACGGCCGTTTTTAAATTGTTTAATTATAGATGCCCCTATGATTTTTCCGCTTCCTGCACGGCCTTCACGCTATTCGGATCAAAGAACTTATCAACCAAATCATAGATCGTCATGAGCTCGTAGAGGATCGTGAACTCCGGCGGGAAGAGGGTGGGGTGCAGGGCGTCGTTTGCCGGCACCCGTTTGCTGTTTTCCCAAAACAGATCGGTGATCTTTTTTAATTTGTCCTGGTGCTTTTCGTGGTCGTAATGGATGGCGTGCTGCAGATCATCTGCAAGCGCCGTGACGGCATGCATAATGATGTCCCGTTCGGCAGCTGTCCATTCGATGTCCTGGAGCGGGACACGGAGCAGGGCGTTCAAATGATACTCGAAATTGTCCAGAAACAGCAATTGCCTCTCGGCCATCCGAAGCTCGGCTTCCCGGTTGCGGACCCAGGGGTAAAAGCTCGCTTCATCGCGCTGGTAATGGACCAGTTTCTCGGTCTTTCGGATTTCCGTCGTCAGCTGCTTCACAATTTTCTTGTCTTCCTGAAGATTCGCATCCCCATCGAAAAGGATCGTCCGGAAGGTATGTTCAAGCAGGCTTCCGGCACGCGCGCTGATGCTGTGGATGCTTTTCAGGATATCCGTACTGTAGTTTGGCGGGAAGACGAGCATATTGACCGCGGTCGACACCAGCAAGCCAATCGTTGTCGTCCCCAAGCGGATGAAGAAAGAAACCAGCACATGGTCGTGAATGACTTCCACCATCGCGACGGAAGTCAATGTGGCGACGAGCAGGCCGGCATGCAGGTTGAGCCGGTAGCAGACGAGAATCGTGGCGACAGCAGCGAGTGTATAAGTGATCGGGGAATTCCCGAAGAGTGTGATGAAGAGAACCGCGAACGCAGAACCGATGGCTGATGCCGGGAACCGGACCAGTCCTTTTTTGATCGAATCGCTGACCGTCGGCTCGATCGTCACGATGGCCGTGATGACCGCAAAGACAGGCGGCCAGCCGAACCATTCGCAAATGACGGCTGTCAAAAAGATGGCGATGCCGGTTTTCAGAATCCGGCTGCCATTGAAACGAAAGGATCGCATCATCGTTCAACCATCCTTTCTTTGATGTAATAAATTCACTGTAGTCCAGTATATCATCCATTTCTATACGGATTATTGGGAATTTCTAATCAACATGATGTAAATGATGGTTGAAAAGCGCGTTCTCCATTGTGGAATTAATTTTTGAATCTTTTCCAGTTCATCTTCCGTATAATTATAACAAGATAGAAAAAGCACTCCATTTACGAGGGCGTTCCTTTATGAACGTTCATCCGATTAAGCGGCTTTTTGAGGTTTTGTTTCTCACTCACTTTTTGCGAAAGGCATGATTCCATGGGCATCGTTTCACTTGTCATCTTCCTCTTTTTTCTTCCATTCGCTTGGCTTTTCTGGACCGGCATGAATTCGAAAGCCGGCAAGACCAAAAGAGCCAATTGGAAAATAGCCTTAGTGGCTCTTATTGCGGTGCTCTTCATCAGCGTTGTTTTAAACTACTATTATTCCAACGTCTATCAGCTTTCATTTTTCCAGAATGGCTTGGAAAGCACCATTGCCCTCATTATCTGTGGCGCGTTTCTGCTGATTGTTGGCATCGTCAACGTCATCGTCAGCATCCTTTTCAAAGGAGCTCCGAAATCGGTCCATAACCCTAAAATGGCATGGGCTGTCACGGGGGTGCTGTGTGCCGTCATCCTGTTTTTCACCATGTGGGTTTATCCGCTAGGGGAGAAGGCGTCCTATATCCATAAAGTCCAAAAAGCGCTGGCGATGTCCGAACAGCAGCAAGCCGACGAGGAAATCACGGTGCTGTTCCTGAGCTCCGAAAAAGAATGCATGCGGACTTCCTCATCAAACTGCAACAACGAGAACTACAAAAATTCATTTTTCCTCAAAAACAATTTAGACGAGCAAAAAGAGGTGCAGGTACGCATCCGGGCGCTGAATTCCGAACAGCAAGAACTGAAGGTGGTCGAGTCCGAGGTCATGACGCTCGAAGCGGGGGAATTGAAATTGGTCGAGACGGAAGAAACTTCGGATGACGAGAGCCTTTGGAGCCGTGCTTCCTTTGAAACCGATTCCCGGGTCCGCTCCTACGAGTCGTTATACAGATTCCGGGATGCCAATTAATATAAAGCTGCCAGATAAGGGCAATCAGGCGCTCTTTTTGTACCCATGGCGCTTATAGGAGAATATAAGCAGGGACCAGTCAATCGGACTGGTCTTTTTATTCGTGGCAGCGGTTCAATTGGATTAACAATTTGATTTTATAAAAAATTTGTTTTATTCGTTCAGTTCTTTGTATAGAATAGGGATAGATTGAAAATGGCTGCTGGTCTTGCTGAGGGATGGCAGAGGGGCGGCCGAATTGCATCTTAGAAGAAATAACAGGGGGAATGGGTATGAAATTATTGAGCATGTGGAACCGGATCAGTCTTGTGAAACAAATCTTGATCGGCTTGGTCTTAGGGGTGGTCTTGGCGGTTGCGATTCCGGAAACGGCTGCATCGTTGACGATTTTCGGCACGCTGTTTGTAGGAGCGCTTAAAGCGATTGCGCCTGTCCTGGTATTGTTCCTGGTCGTGGCATCGATTGCCCAGCACAAAAAGGGCCAGCAAACGAATATGAAATCAATTGTCTTTCTTTATTTACTGGGTACGTTTTTGGCAGCGGTTGTCGCAGTCGTTGCAAGCTTCATCTTCCCGGTCAACATCGCGCTTACGCAAGGGGCTGAAGGCCTGACGCCTCCGGGCAATGCGGTTGAAGTGATCAAGACCTTGGTGTTGAACGTGGTCGACAATCCGGTCAATGCGCTGGTGAATGCCAATTACATCGGCATCTTGGCTTGGGCGCTTGTCCTTGGCCTGGCGCTGCGAAACGCCGCGGATACGACGAAAACGGTCATCTCAAATGTTTCGGATGCAGTGGCGAAGATGGTCGGCTGGATCATCAAATTCGCTCCGCTTGGCATCATGGGTCTTGTCATCGAGTCGATTACGACAAACGGGCTTTCATCGCTTCTCGCCTACGGCAAATTGTTGGCGCTGTTGATCGGCTGTATGGTGTTCTTGGCGCTTGTCGTCAACCCGCTTATCGTATTCATCAACATCCGCCGCAATCCGTATCCGCTGGTATTCAAATGCTTGCGTGAAAGCGGCATTACGGCATTCTTCACCCGCAGCTCGGCTGCAAACATTCCGGTCAACATGACGTTGTGCGAAAAACTCGGCTTGGACAAAGACACGTATTCGGTCTCTATTCCGCTTGGCGCGACGGTCAATATGGCTGGAGCCGCGATCACGATTTCCGTGTTGACGCTCGCTGCGGTCAATACGCTTGGCATCCAAGTGGATATCCCGACAGCGCTCATGCTGAGTGTGCTGGCGGCTGTAAGTGCCTGCGGTGCTTCTGGTGTGGCAGGCGGCTCATTGCTGTTGATCCCTCTGGCGAGCAGCTTGTTCGGAATTCCTAATGAAGTGGCGATGCAAATAGTCGGTGTCGGCTTCATCATCGGCGTGCTGCAGGATTCATTCGAAACGGCTTTGAACTCTTCAACGGACGTGTTGTTCACGGCGACAGCTGAGTACAAAAAGCGTTTGAAAGAAGGCCATGAAGTTGTTGTCGGAAAATCTTTCGAAATCAACACACCTGCTAAAGACTTGGTGAAAAGTTAAGTTTTTTGCTTGAATTTATTTAGAGCTTCTATGAAAAAGGTAAAGCACCGCTCCGATTGCCGGAGCGGTGCTTTTTGCATTATTGGAATTTGTACTTGGAATACTGGACTTTAGAACGCCCCAGACCCTCCGCCACCGCCGCCGACTCCTGCACCGGAACCGGCCACCCCGCCGCTTGCACTCGCGGTAGTAGTGGAACCGGCTGAGACGAATATGGCAGTCATGAAGATCGGGTTCATGACGAAGCTTGATCCGTCTGCTGCGGTATTCGCGGAAGTAAAGATTCGTGCTTTCCGTTCGGCGGTTTTAAGGTCGCTGCCGAGCAGGTAGGCGTAGGCGCGCTGTTTATCATCCGGACTCAAGTGGTTCCACTGCGCTTCCGGCAAGTCTTGCATGGCGGCTTTCAGTTTCCGCCAGTTGTGGCGGATTTCGAGCCCGTCAAATGTGATCGGCGAGTAGGCGACGGCAAAGCCGAGCGCAAGCGCCGCAAAGACGATGGAAAAGAACATCGCCGGGAAGAGCTTGTAGATGCCAGTGTATATGGCAAGCCCGATAAAGAACCCGCCAAGAATGCCGGCAGTCCAGCGCATGGCCGGATGTTTCTCGTAAAAGCCTTTCGCTTTCACTTCATGGCTGATGCCTTTATTCCATTCGGCGATGGCTTCGTTGTAGGCGGGATGATTAAGATCGTTTTTCGTGAATTCTTCCACTTGCCCGAGCGTAAATTCACTGCCGTCGCCTATGCGGTCGAACAGTAAGCCGATCAACGTGGCTTCATGATCGTGGTCGGTCTTCCGGTCGATCAGCTGGAAATGGTCTTCCGACAGCTGTCGGACATTGCCTTTTCGCATGAGCTCAAGAATCGCTGCCGAAATCGCATTCGGCGACAGGAGCGCCGAGTTGGTGAACGCGAGCAGCGCGGGAATGCTCATCGATTCTTTCGGGACGAAAAATTCATACGGGTAATTGCGGATCTGGCGCTTGCGCTTGAACGCGCGCATCCATGCGAACAGGATTCCTCCCAGCAGCAATGCGCCCGCAATCACAATGGCCGGGATTCCAATGTTCCGTGCTGTTTGCTGATTCTGCGCGAAAGCGGCTGCTTCGTTTTCCAGCTCTTCGCGGTCCTTGGCAAGATCGTCTCGTACCGTACCCTCAGTTGCCGTGACAGCAGGGAATAGCTCAGGCTCGAAAATCGCACGGACATCGGCATTTTCACCGTCCGGCACGGAACCGAGCTCGAACAGGACAGCACCATCATCCGTGATGCGTTCTGTGCCAAAGGCCTCTTCATAGCCAAGCGCCTCGGCATTTTCCGCCGGCGATGGCGGCGTGACGGAAATCGTCATGTCGCCATATTCGCTTTCGTTGCTTTCATCGAAGAACGCCCAGTAGAACTGCGCCCCGTCTTCAAATTTCTCGACCGCATTCTTGATCTCGTAATTCAGGTCGATCTCGATTGTGTCGCCATCATCGCCTTTGCGGTGAATCTGGTAAACGCCGTCTTCCATCTCGACCCGCAGCGGCTTGCCGTTTTCCGTAGCCGTGAAGTTCTCGATGGTCGTACCATCTTTTGCGATCAAGCTGCGCGTGATGCCGTTGAAATCATCATCGAACTCGTACGTGAACCGTTCTGTGACAACCGCTGTGCCGTCCGCATCCAATTGTGCATCGATCCGGACTTCAGAAATTTCAAAATCGATTGCGTATACCTGCGTCGGGACGAGGACAACCAACACGAACGCCAGCAGGTACGGCAGAATTCTTTTGCTTTTCATGATCCATCACCTCTTGTCTGATAATACGATTGGGGAAGGGGAAGGTTTCAGAGAGGGGGAATAAACCCGGCTGTCTGATGCTGTGATGACTGAAACTATTGGGAAGTTTATTCGTAAAAGAGGAAAGAGGAAGGGGAACTTTATGATGAAGCAACCTAAAATCAAAATTCCCAAAACGCTGCTCGAAACCATTTTCGATGCAATCGGCATCACTTTTTATCTTCTGGCAATCATTTACCTGGCGATGGTATTCGGCGGCTTGCCGGACCGTGTGCCCGGGCATTTCAATGGAGCCGGCGAAGTGGACCGCTGGGGAAGCAAGATGGAACTGATCATCCTGCCGCTTGTCGGGGGAGGGCTGTGGCTCCTATTCACGGTACTGGAGAAATATCCCCATGTGTACAATTACATCAATCTGCGGGAGGACAACCTGGAAGCGCAGTACAGAAACGGCCGGCTGATGCTGAATGTCCTGAAGAATGAAATAGTGCTGTTTTTCAGCATGATTACTTATTCGATGATCCAAATCGCGCAAGGGGAGGCAGAAGGGTTAGGGAGGATTTTTCTGCCCGTCTTTCTGGGAATCATTCTTGTATCGTTGTTTGTATTCATGTTTCGGATGGTGAGGATGTAAAGAAGAGGATTATAGAGCAAGTAGAGAAGAAAATTCTCGATGACGATTCAAATTCCATGTGATAAAATCTGAATAATCTTACATTTAGGAGTGTATCGGAGGCACTTATAATGAAAAAAATATGGCTTTCAGCAGAAGATCTTCTGCGGAGACAATGTAGGCGCAATCAAACAGTCCGATACTTTTTCCAAATCAGGGAGGAGAAAACCAGTTGAATCAGACTTTATTAATCATTGATGCTCAACAAGAATTGATAGAGGGTACTCAAGAGGAAAGTGCGGTTTTCAATAAAGACGTCCTCATTAAGAACATTAACAAAGTCATCGGAAACGCCAAAGATGCGAATGTGCCAGTGGTATTTGTGCGGGATCGCGATGTGGCAGAGGGCCAAGGCAAAGGATTTCAAGTCCATGAAGAAATCAATGTGCCTGCAGGCGTGAAGGTTTTCGATAAGTCTGCGACGAATGCATTTCACGGGACCGCCCTGCTGGATCATTTGAAATCGCAGGAGATTGGCCACATCGTCATCATGGGCTGCAAAACGGAATACTGCATAGACAGTGCAGTCAGAAGAGCTACGATGTCCGGCATGGATGTAACCTTGGTCGCTGATGGCCATTCGACAACGGACAATGGTGTGTTAAGTGCTGAACAGATTATCAAGCATCATAATCGCGCGCTTCATGGGCATGATAACGTAGAGCACTTTTCATTGGTCCGCAATGCGGAGGAAGATTTGTTTCAGCCAACCCATGATGATTACCGATGAGGTCGAGAAGTGATGGGAGATTCTTTCGATTTAAAGTGGGCCGAATCTGCGTGCAGCGGGTAAATCAATAACGAAAAATGAAAGCGCCGGCTACTCTTGTAAAGAGATGCCGGCGCCTTTCGTTTGGAACTACTGATGGATGGCCCCTTATTCCGGCTCAACTGCCACTGGAATACGGCTAAGAAAATGTGCCATTTCGTTTGGAAAAGATTAGCGCTCCAAAGGGATGGATATACTAAGAGAAAAGGGAAAGGGTGATTGGATGAAAGCAAGATTGGACTGGGATGGCGGAATGGCATTTAACGGAGCGACCGAATCGGGGCACCGGATCGTTCTGGATGCCAACGAGGAAAGCGGCGGAGCTAATAGCGGGCCGCGTCCGACCGAGCTTCTTTTGCACGCGGCAGCCGTCTGTACGGGGATGGACATCGTGATGATCCTCAGTAAGATGCGCTTGGACGTGGAGGAATTTTTCATTGATATCGAAGGAAGACGCGCGACGGAACACCCGCGACGGTTTACGGATATCTTCATCACCTATCACTTGAAAGGGGATCTTCCGGAAGATAAAGTCGTTCGGGCGATTAAACTGTCGCGGGATACGTATTGTTCAGTCACGCATTCCCTGAACTCTACATTGACTTACCACTATGTGTTGAATGATGCGCCGGTCGAAACAGTGGAACCGTGAACGCGTAATTTGAAGCATGTTCGCTAGCTTCATGGAAAGATAAATCAGCAATAAGAAAGGCCGCATTTGCCTCGAGGGCAATGCGGCCTTTTTGGGTCATGTTTTATTCCGGTTGGACTGCCACGGGAATATGCTGGAAAGTTGCCACATCGAACAGGCCGCAGTCGGTCAATTTCAGATGCGGAATGACCGACAGGGACAAAAACGACAAGGTCAGGAAGGCATTGAAATGCGTCGGCGCGCCAATCTGCAAGAGGCTCTGATCGAGTGTTTTGAGCTGGGCGTAAACCGCAGCGAACGGTTCGTCGGACATCAATCCGGCTATGGCAAGCGGGAGGCTGGCGAGAACTTCGCCGTCCTGGACAACCACCAATCCGCCTTGCAGGGCGTGAACAGCCTCGACAGCTGACTGGATGTCACGGTCATTTGTCCCGACTGCGATGATGTTGTGGGAGTCATGGGCGACCGTTGTCGCGATGGCCCCGTTTTGGAGGCCAAGCCCTTTGACGATGCCAAGGCCGATGTTGCCCGTTGCGCGGTGGCGTTCAACAACCGCGATCTTCAATAAATCCTGGGAGGGAGCCAATACGAAGGAGCCGTCGGCGACCGGCACTTCTTCGATCAAGTGATCCGTGATGAGGTTGTTCGGATTGATGCCGATGATGTGGGCGGCGGTGCTTTGCCCCATCGGTATACGGAAACTGTCCTTGGCCAGCTCGGCAATGTGCACGGTATCCTGAACCGATTCCGTCGCACTCTTCTCTCGGACCGGTCCTACATAACGGCCGTTCTGCGCCACAAGCACACCCGCTCGGTAAACTTCCGCAATCTCCAGCTCCTCCAAGTTATCGAGAAGCAGGAAATCCGCATCATATCCCGGTGCGATGGCGCCTTTTTGGCGCAGCCCGAAGCACTGCGCCGCATTGAAGCTGGCCATGGAAATGGCGGTGATCGGCTGGATGCCCTGGCGGATAGCAGTCCGGACATTGTAATCGACGCTGCCTTCTTCAATCAGGTCGTCCAGGTGCTTGTCGTCCGTGCAGAACAGGCAGCGCTGGGCATTTTGTTCTGTCACTCCTTCGAGCAGGGCATGGAGATTTTTCGCAACCGATCCCTCGCGCAGCATGACGTAGAGCCCACGCTCCAGTCGCGCAACCATCTCTTCTTTTGATACGCATTCATGATCGGTCATGATGCCGGCGGTGCCATAGACATTGATGTCGTTTTCCGTAAGCCCGGCTGCGTGCCCGTCAATCTGCTGGTTCAGCAAGAGCTTATCGAGCATCGCATCATCTCCGCGCAGAACGGCCGGGAAATCCATCACTTCGGCGAGTCCGAGCACCCGGTCGCGGTAGAGGAACGGCGCCAGGTCTTCGGCCGACAGCGCGGCTCCGGCATTCTCAAATGGCGTGGCCGGCACACAGGAAGGCAGCATCAGTTTGATGTCGAGCAGGGCCGGTTCGGAATCCGTCAGCATGAATTCCAGTCCGTCCGTTCCGCTGACATTGGCGATTTCGTGCGGATCGGTGATGACGGTCGTGACGCCATGCGGCAGCACGACTTGCGAAAACTGCTGCGGTGTCACCATGGACGACTCGATGTGGACATGGGCATCGATCAAGCCGGGCGCGATGAATTTGCCCGTGGCATCGATTTCCTGAACACCCTCATATTTGCCGATTCCTACAATCATGCCGTGGCTGATCGCCACGTCGCCCGAAGTCAGGCTCTTCGTAAAGACGTTGACGATGGAGGCATTGCGAATGACCAGGTCCGCTTTCTTTTGTTTGTTGGCGGCGTCGATTCGGTTTTTCAGTTGGGTTTTCTTCACAATTGTTCAGGCTCCTTTAGTTGTTTCGATTCGGTCGAATAAAAATCTATTGGCTATCTGTTCTCAGGTAGCGAGCAAGCTTTGACTCATTCTACATGAATTGGCGGATAAGCTCTAGCGAAAAAAGAGGAGAATGAATCTAGAATCCACAAGAGCTTTTCATCAATTAACCAACTCAGCTGGTTTCGATGGACTTGCTTTAACAGAAGAAATCTCACAGCACCGGCGCTCCTTAGGACTGGGCGGAGCAATAAGACGAGTGGGCTTCTCGGCTTATTGTGGGAGCTTTGTCCAAAGCGCCGATGCAGCATATAAGAGTTGCTTCTTCGTTTCTTAATTATGTGAATAGGAACCAAATAAATAATTCCCCGATAATATTCAAATTTTTTCAATTTTAGTACAATCTCCTGCAAAAATAAGGTAGCATTAGAAATGGTGTGAATACTTAGACAAAGGGGAGTAGGAAGATGAAAGGAATTATACGTTTTTCGAATAATTTAATGGAGCGCTATTTGCCGGATCCGTTTTTATTCGTCATCATCTTGACGCTGGTGGTTTTCGGGTTGGGGCTCGGGTTGACCGATTCCTCGCCGGTCGAAATGGTAGCGTTCTGGGGTGAAGGGTTCTGGGCGCTCTTAGCCTTCTCGATGCAGATGGTGCTCGTATTGGTCACTGGATTCGTTCTGGCAAGCAGCCCGATTTTTAAAAAGGGGCTGGGCAAGCTCGCGAGCTTTGCGAAGTCACCGGGCAGCGCGATCATTTGGGTCACGTTGGTGTCGCTTGCGGCGAGCTGGATCAACTGGGGATTCGGCCTGGTCATCGGCGCGCTGTTTGCGAAGGAATTGGCGAAGCGCGTCGCGCATGTCGATTACCGTTTGCTGATTGCGAGTGCGTATTCTGGATTCCTGATTTGGCACGCGGGCTTCTCGGGATCGATCCCGCTGTCGATTGCGACAGAAGGACATCCGTTCGCTGACCAGATCGGCATCATTCCGACGAGCCAGACGATTTTTGCAAGCTATAACCTGATTATCGTGGCGGCGTTGATTGTCATTCTGCCGCTATTGAACCGCTTGATGATGCCGAAAAAAGAAGAGACGGTCGTCGTCGACCCGAAAGTGCTTGTCGAACCGGAAGTGGAAGAAGAGACGGCTAAAGCGGTGCGGACGCCGGCGGAGCATTTGGAGAACAGCTGGATCTTGTCGCTGGTCATCGGCGGGCTCGGTATTGCATTCATCGTTTATTATTTTGTCCAGAACGGGTTTGCGTTGACGCTCGACCTGGTAAACTTCATGTTCCTGTTCCTTGGAATCCTGTTCCACGGAACGCCGCGGAAATACTTGATCGCGGTGCAAGAAGCGGTCAAAGGGGCGGGCGGCATCATCGTCCAGTTCCCGTTCTACGCGGGAATCATGGGCATGATGACAGCATCCGGCCTGGCAGCGGTCATGTCGGAAGCGTTTGTCAGCATCTCAACCGTGCAGACCTTCCCGCTATTCGCCTTCCTGAGTGCAGGGCTCGTCAACTTCTTCGTGCCTTCAGGCGGCGGACAGTGGGCGGTCCAGGCGCCGATCATGCTGGAAGCCGCGAAAATGCTCGGCAGCGATCCTGCGAAAGTCGCGATGGCGGTGGCGTGGGGCGATGCCTGGACGAATATGATCCAGCCGTTCTGGGCATTGCCGGCACTGGCCATCGCCGGGCTTAAAGCGAAAGACATCATGGGCTTCTGCCTCATCGTGCTGTTTGTCAGCGGTGTCGTAATCGGCCTTGGGCTTTTGTTGCTGTGAGGAAGAGTTTTTAGATTTAGTTCATATGAAAAATAAAATGCGCCGGATTCTCATGTTACAGAGAATCCGGCGCTATTTTTAATGCGTTCAAAAAGCTTAGTGGATATCCCGCTTTTTGAAGTTTCCGCCTCTGACTTCCGCTACGTCGTAGACGGCGATGAAGGCGTTGCTGTCGATTTCGTAGATGATTTCCTTCATTTTGCTGTCTTCGAGCCGGTTGATGATGCAGGTGATTTCCTTGTATTCTTCATTTGTATAAGCGCCTTTGACGACATTATAGGTGGCGTTTCGGCCGAGCCGGTCGTAGATGGTCTGGACGAGGAGCTCCGGCTCTTTCGAAATGATTTTATAGGTTTTGGAGCCGCTGAATCCTTCTTCGACCAAGTGGATCACTTTGGAAGCGATGAAGTACGCGATACCTGACAGGAACGCGCCTTGCAGGCCGAAGACGAACGATACAATGATGAAGACGAAGACGTTCAGGAACAGGATCATGTCGCTCGTCCCGAACGGCATTTTGCGCGACAGCAGCACAGCAAGCATGTCGATGCCATCGAGCGCGCCGCCGTTCCGGAGCGCAAGTCCCATGCCGAACCCGATGATGATCCCGCCGATCACGGTGACGAGCAGCGTGTCGCCTTCGATGATGGCGGGAACATGGTGCATGAGCGTCGTCGCATAGGCGAGGGACGCGATGCCGATGATGGAGTAGATGGCGAAGCTTCGGCCGATCTGCTTATAGCCGAGGTAGACGAACGGGATGTTGAGGACGGCAATCAGCAAGCCGAGCGGCAAGCCGAACAATTGGGAGCCGACGATGCTGAGGCCCGTGACGCCGCCGTCCGATACGTTGTTCGGAATCAGCACAGCTTCGAGGCCGTAGGCAGTGATGAACGCTCCGATGATGATGGGCAGCGCCCGCTTAAGGATTTTGGTTTTGTTAAGTTTTCGATTTGTGTCTGTTGCACTCATTCTATGTACTCCTTCTTAGATGGATTGCGAGGTTTTTTTTCACGCTAACTTTTAAATATACCTTTCTTTCGGCCTTTTTGGTAGGGAGAGGGCTAATAGAATGAGGGGGAGCTTTGGTATGCAAGCGGAAGAAATACAAAAAAGCAGCTGCCGTTTCAATTGAATCGGCGGCTGCTGAAAGGGCACAATGCGGCGTAAGCTCCATTAAATTCCTACCACATCGGTTCATTTTCATTGCTCAATTCAACCAGATACGGATAAACCGCCAGGAATGCTGAGAAAACCCCGACGGCAAGGGGCAGCATCATTATGATTTCCAAGTCGAAAAACATGGCGGAGAGGATCAAAATCGGCGCTGGAAAGATGTTGAGGATTCCTGTTTTTTTGCGGGAATTTTTGGTGAGGTATTGCCGGGTGCCGCAGTTCGGGCATTCCATGCCTACCCCGAGGGTGAAGGATTTGCGGACCGTTGATTTCCAGGTCCATTGATAGTTGCAGTTCTGGCAGCGTGGCATAGGGTTTCCTCCATTCGTTTAGTGCTTTTTGCCCTCCAAAGGGCCGTTTGGTGCTTATCTCCGTTCAGTGTTCTTCTGCTCTTTCCGGTGCCGGTAACGCCAACTGTAATAAATAATCCAGGCTAGGATGAGCAAGAGAAAAGGGAGCGAGCGGTTTGCCGGGTCCCCGAAAAAGAGGAAGAGGCTGGACAGAAGGAAGAAAGGGGTCATAATGATGAACCACATTTTCACTTCTTTGTTCTTGAAACTTAGTTCAAAGCGTTCTGTCATCGCCATCACTCCTCATTTGGACGCCGGACTCTTATGTATGATTTTATGCGTATAGTAGCTATACGATTGGGACAGCCGGAAGTTCCGGATTCCTCCCATTTAATTGACAATACTTGTTCTGCAGTGGCCGATTTTCAATTTGTATAGAAAAAAGCACCTGCTTGAAATCGGATTTCAGCAGGTGCTTCCAACGAATCTTGCGGATCAATCGATGATGATCGCTTTTCCTTGTTCGCGCAGGGCTTTCAAAGAAGCGAGCATATGATTGATCTCCTCATCGGTATGGCGATCCCAGACGCTTAGTTCGGCAACGATTTTCAGCGGCGACTGCGACCGGTAGGAACGCGTCGGATTGCCAGGGAACCGTTTGTCGGTCAGGTTCGGGTCGTTCTCGAACTCGCCCTGCGGTTCAACCAAGTAGATGCGTTCCTTGGCATCCCCAGCCGCCAGTTCCGCGCCCCATTTTGCCGCTTCCAAGGTGGCCGTGAAATAGATGTAATTCGATTTCTTGTCCTGGTAATTGGACTGGTTCTGCGCTTCGAGCAAGTCGCCGATCTTGAGTTCGGCTTTTGTTCCGTGGAAGAAAGGGCCTTGGTCTAAGACATCTTTTGGTTCGTTCATATCGCTCCGCCTCCTGTGGGGTTGATGTACCTAACAGTATAGGGGAGGGATCCCGGAAAAAGTAGTCTGTTAATTATTTTGATTTGGCCGTATAATAAAGGTAGAGAGATCGATGAATCGCTACGATATGTTTGCAGAATAAAAGCCGGATTTCCTCCATTCATGGAGGGAGGTCCGGCTTTTATTGTGTTCAGGCTGCCTTCGTTTATCCGGAATTGCAGCGGGTAGATAAGGAGATGTGCATTTTATTAAAAAAAGGAAGAGGTGTTCATCGATGAAACACGAAGTGACGGTCAAGAACAAACTCGGCTTGGGAACGGCGCCGCTTGGCAATATGTTCAGGGAGGTTCCGGAAGCGGAAGCGATGGAGACGATTCAGACAGCCTGGAATGAAGGCATCCGGTATTTCGATACAGCGCCGTTTTACGGGGCCGGACTCGCGGAGATGCGGCTCGGTGAAATTCTGTCTTCCTATCAGCGCGATGACTTTTTGCTGAGCTCGAAAGTCGGACGGATCATCTTGGACGAAGAAGAGGAAAAAGAAGGGCTGTTCGAATACGGCCGTAAGAACAAGATCCGGACGGATTATACCGAAGATGGAACGCTCCAATCGATTGAAGACAGCCTGAAGCGCCTGAAAACGGACCGCCTGGATATAGTATTTGTCCATGACCTGTCTCCGGACTTTTTGGGAGACGAGTGGATTGCGAAGTTTGACGAAGCGCGAAAGGGCGCGTTCAAAGTGCTGGACCGTCTCCGCGACGAAGGGGTCATCAAAGCGTGGGGGCTTGGCGTCAACACGACGACGCCGATCGAAGTGGCACTTGAGCTGGAAGAAGCGCATCCAGATCTGAGCTTGTCGGCGACGCAATACACATTGCTCCAGCATGAACGTGCACTCGAGCGCATGATGCCGCTCGCGCTTGAGAAAGAGGGCGGGCTTGTCATCGGCTCAGCATTCAACTCAGGTGCATTGTTGGGCGGAGACCATTTCGACTACAAGGAAATCACACCGGAGATCAAGCAGCGAGTCGAACGGTTCCGAAATGTGGCGCAGAACCACGGCGTGCACTTGAAAGATGCCGCAATCCAGTTCTCGGCCGCGCATCCTGCTGTGAAAGCAGTGGTGACGGGATCCACGCGGCCTGACCGCATCAAAGAGGATTTGCAGACAATGAAAGCGACCATTCCAGCTGCTTTTTGGAAAGAGCTGGTCGAGGACAGGCTCCTTTCGCCAAAAGCTCCTTTGCCGGGGAAATTCAAGTAAAGAAACCATTCGAACTGATTTATCAAACAAGACAATAAATGCCGCTCCAAGGAACTTAGATTCCTTGGAGCGGCATTTTGTTTTATTCATTGTGTTATAGGTTTCCCTTTTACTTCGTATTCGTGAATCCGCCATCGATGCGGATCGTGTCGCCGTTGATGTACTGCGCTTTTGACGTGAGCAGGAATGCGACGAGTTCTGCGACTTCCTCCGGCGTGCCGAGGCGCTTCTGCGGAATACCCGCTTCTGCACTTTCTTTCATTTCCGGATTGTCTTCGAAATACTTTTTAACCATCGGAGTTTCCGTCGGTCCTGGTTCAATCGCATTGACGCGCAGGCCGTCTTTCGCGTATTCTGCAACCAAACTCTTCGTCATGCCGACGATGCCATGCTTTGTTGCGCCATATGTGACAACTGTAGCCTGCCCGGTGACTCCGGCGCTTGAGGCGGTGTTGACGATCGAGCCGCCGCCGTTTTTCACCATGACTTCTGCCACATAGCGCAAACCGTAAAGCGCGCCGAGCAGGTTGATGCCGACGATCTGGTCGATTTCCTGGATATCGGTCTCCAGGAAATTCTTGCCGCTGCCGGAGATGCCGGCATTGTTGAAGAAGTAATCGATCGAACCGAAATGCTCGAGAGTTTTGTCCACGTAGTTTTTCACTTCTTCCGCTTTCGAGACGTCCGCTTTGATGAAGGTGGCATCGACGCCTTTCGCTTTCAGCTTCTCGACGGTTTCATTGCCGCCTTTTTCGCTGACATCCACAACCGCGATGTTGATGCCTTCGTCTGCCAGGCGCAGCGCTGCGGATTGGCCGAGCCCGCTGCCGCCGCCTGTAATGATTGCTGTTTTGCCCATGTGATCTTCCTCCTCTAATTTAAGTGCTTCTTTTCAAAACCTCTACTTTATGTGGTTTCCCGAAAAGGGGAGCGATTAATCAGGAAATGGAAATTGGCTTGCATTCTAGGAATTTATCATTTTGCAGAATTGATACTTTCTAATTTTGTTTACATGATGGAATTTCTAGTTTACTCAATAAATTCAAAGAGTAAAAAGAATAGTTATATATGTTCAATATTTATTTGTTTATATATTCCATAGTCCTTATTTCTCTTGTATTCAATTGACAGGGAAATTGGTAACGCTTACACTTTCTATTGTAGTTAGAATATTTAGAATACTTTACATAGAAAGGAGCATACACCTTAAATAGGGACCTGATCTTCATATTATACTAAGGAAGAGGGCTGATATAATTGGCGAAGCAACGCTTGATGAATATCTTGTTAAGTGCTGGTCTTGGACTGTCGCTGATGTTTGGAGGAATTCTACCTTCTGCTGCTCTAGACGTGGAAGCTCAACAGCAAGCCGAATCTTCGGTTAAAGGATTTGGTACAGAAAACCGCAATTGGGTGACTGAAAAAGAAACGCTCAACCAGGAACGGTATGCAGTCAAAGTGGAGGAGAATGTCGAAATCGAAGTCCGGGACGGGACTCTAATCAGAGGACGTTTGCTGTTACCTGAAGGATTGGAAGGTCCGCTGCCGACCATTGTTCAGCTCAATGGATATGGGCATGGAGAATACGGCAATTCGTTTGAAGGCATGCTGATCGATTTGGCCGAGCGCGGGTATGCTGTTTTGCACGTGAGCTTGCGAGGATCCGGAACCTCGGAAGGCGAAGCCGGACTGTATAATTCCTTTGGAGAAGATGGCTATGACGTTATTGAGTGGGCAGCAGACCAGGCATGGAGCAACGGCAACGTCGGAACAACCGGCCTTTCCTTGCTGGGCATCAGCCAATGGCTGGCGGCAAAAGAACTTCCGCCGAGCTTAAAAGCGATCAGTCCGATAGTAGCTTGCACCAATTGCTATGATACCCTTTGGAATCCGGGCGGCATGGAGTCAGGGCCAGGCCGGGTTGCACGCGGTTATGAATATGAAGTGGCAAAAGAGCATCGCAATTATGATGAATGGTGGCAGGAGCGCTCTCTTTCCACAGAGGAATTGGAAGCAATTGCAGAAAGCGGAGTAGCAGCCTTTATTTCAGGCGGCTGGAATGATTACATCAGCCCCGGGAATATTGAAGCTTATGAATTGTATAGCGCAGCTGGAGGCACCAGCAAACTGATTGTTTCTCCAGGGTCGCATGCTTATTTATCCGGGGTCATGCCTTATGAATTTGAGGACTATCAGGCCCTATGGTTTGACCGGTATTTGAAAGGCGAGGAAAACGGTGTCGAGAAGCGGGATTCGGTATTGATTTATGTACAAGGAGCAAATCAATGGCGCTACGAAACTGCTTGGCCGCTTGCGGACACCAACTACGTCGATTTGTTCTTCAGCGACAAAAAGAGCAAGTCAATCGACAGCCTCAATGACGGTTCTTTGACAGATAAAGAACCGAACAAAAAACGTTCCAGTGCCAGCTACAGCTACTCACCGGAAGACGGACCATTCTTGCCGTCGCTGCTGAGTTCATCGGGACGGTTGCCGATTAACCAGCAGCCTTACGAAGAAGAAACAGTGACCTGGACAACTGACGCGTTGGCGGTTCCGACAGAAGTGACTGGAAATATGTCAGCTACATTCTGGGCGGAAGTGGATGCAGAAGATGCGGATTTTGTGGTACAAGTTACAGATGTTGCGCCAGACGGAACATCGAAGCAAGTGGTGGCGGGGTATTTGAATGCTTCAAGAGCAGAGTCGCAGACAACGCCGGTGCCGTTGACGCCTGGCGATGTGGAAGAATATACGGTAGAAATCTTGCCAACTTCCTATGTCTTTAAGAAAGGCCACCGAATTCGGGTCAGCATTGCCGGTGGAGCAAAAGCATTGGAAGGGCAGCCGGCACCTCAAGGACCAGGACTCAACCCGACTGCTTCAACGGTTGAAATTTATCAGGATGCCGATTATCCATCCAGCATCCAGCTGCCGTTGATCGGTGTAGGTGGATTGATCACAACAAAAGCGAATGCCCGGGCAATCGAGAAATCATCGGAAAAAGGATTGGTCGGAGCTGGGAAATAGGATATGCGAAAGTGTTCATTTCAGCAAAGAACTTGAAATGTCCGCTAACTCAGGGAGAAAGGGCATCCGCTTCAGTGGATGCCTTTTAAGTTTACCCATTACTGGTTAAAACACTTTTCATATTCGATTGATGACAACGACTTCTTCAAAGCGAAATCCGGCATGCTGGGCCTTGGAATCATCGTGCCCCGCCTATTCGACTGGTTGGCCGGGAGTAGTTGGTTTATTCCCATGAAGAGGGTATAGAAGAAGAGACGACAGGCCGCTTTGTAAAACCGAATGAATAAATGGGAGGTGAAGAAAAGGTGAAAGTAAATAGGGAAAGGTTAATGGGCATGCTGGACGAGGTGAACTGCATCACAGCAGATAGCGAAGGGATCACTCGCCTCGCCTACACCGAACAAGAAAAATTGGCATTGGATTGGTTTATCGAAACGTGCGAGAAACATTCCATCCGTACGCATTGCGATGCCATCGGCAATGTGTTCGGGACAGTGGGGTCGGAAAGCGGAAAAGGCATCTTGATCGGTTCGTATCTCGATACTGTTAAAAACGGCGGGAAATACGACGGGACGCCTGGTGTCGTGGCAGGGTTGGAAGTATTGCTCACGCTCGCCGAAAAAGAGGCCGAATTGGCAAAGCCGGTGACGGCGGTTTCGTTCCGCGGAGAAGAAGCGAACCTGCTCGGCGGCACATTCGGCAGCCGTGCGTTTTGCGGCAGCATCCAATTTGATGACGATTTCATCAAGCGGCTGGAAAGCACACCATTCACGCCTCAGCTAGTGAAAGAGACCGCGGGAGCAGAACAATTCAGCAGCTTTTTTGGAACTCCACATCGAACAAGGGAAAAAGCTGGAGGCAGGCGGTACGGACATCGGAATCGTTCATTCAATTGCAGGCATCAAGCGGCTGGACGTGACGGTACACGGCGAAGCGGCGCATTCCGGAACAATGGGAATGGGCGAACAGGACGATGCGTTGATCAGCACAGCGAAAATCCTCTTGGAATTCGACCGCATCGTCAAAGAACACGGTGAACCGAATGTCGGAACCGTCGGTGAATTGTATGTGCATCCGAATCTGCCGAATGTGGTGCCTGGAGAGGTTAACTTCACCCTTGAAGTAAGAGGGACGGATATGGAGATGATGCACCGGATTACGGAGCGGTTTTCGGCGTATGCCCATGCCAATCATCATGTGACGATCAAACCGAATATCGAGAAAAGCCCGTCCGAGCTGTCGAAAAAACTGATTGACACGGTCGAACAGGTTTGCCGGGAAACGGGTGTGGATTATTGCATGATGATGAGCGGTGCTAATCACGACGCCAATTCACTGGCGGCCGTCCTGGATTCCGGCCTCATCTTCATCCCGTGCTTGAACGGCGTGAGCCATAACCCGAAAGAATTTGCAGAAGCGGCCGACATTGAGAACGGTACGAATGTGTTGTTGGGAAGCGTGCTGAATCTCGGGAAGTGATTTGTTATCCAAACAAAAGGGGCATGCAGGAGCAACGGTTGCTGCAAAATTCTTCTAGTCCTGCTGTTCGTTCAGTTACGTCCTAATAAATAAACCCAGCCTTGGAAAAGACAAGCTCTTTTCCAAGGCTGTGTTTTCTGATGAGGAACAAACCTGTTGCACCGGGTCATTTTCATTGCTTGATTCCACCAGTTGAGGATATTTCATGACGTTAAATGGGGAACCGGCGTCTTGCTGAAAATATAAGCAGTTCTTATTGGGGCAACTGTAATGAGTGGAAATAAGAACAGGAAGAAACATACGTCAAAAATATTTAGAATAATCAGAATATATATTGTGTTTTTACAAAAATTAGTTACAATTAATTTGAATTACAAACATGAATTTGAATTATCCGTGACTTGGAGTTTTATTCATTGGGAAAATGGATTTGATGTCAAAAAGTAAAGGAGGGAGTTCATGTATTATCTATGCGCTGCTCTAACTTTAATTAGTGCTTCAATAAGTCTGTTTTTCTCTTTGTTAGCCGTTAAAAGAAGCAAAGATGATGCTAATGAAAAAGCATTATACGTTACTGCACGCAGTATTGCCTTCTGGTGCATTTCAATAGTTCCTTTCTTTATGATTTCAACCGAAATGGTAGTTATTACTTCTCTGGGTATGATTATAGTGCAATTTTTAGATGGGTTTATAGGAATTAAGATCAAAGATAAGTTTGAAACATGGGGTCCATTTATTATTGCAGTCGCACATTTGGTTGCTTTAGTGTTTTTCATTTTATAAAGGGAAAGTCATTGTTTCCGAAGATGCTTTTTGCTTAGCTTTTTCTTGTAAAGGTAATAGGATTTTATGAATGTACAGTTAATTCGATGACTATCTTACGCAATATGGTTCAGCATCTTTTTGCCCGGAAGAACTGATTTATCGTATAAGAAAACACTCATTTAGACAGAAACCATCTTTCTCCGGAAAGGTGGTTTTATTTGCGGAAAAGTATTTAGCGGCCCGAAGTAGTTAAGGAGTCCTGCGCCAATAGATACAAGAAAACAAGGTATTTAGAGAGTCGAATAATACATAAGAACTGAATATTCTAAATATATTTACTATTATTTCTTTTATTGCTATGCTCTTTTTGGGTAAAGTTAAATTTCGAAAAAGGAGGAAGCGAAAAGTCTTTAAAACACGCAAGCAAATGCGAATAACAATTTGAGGGAGTGGATGTTTTTTGAAGAGAAGATGGGCGAGTACAGTTGGAGTTTTGAGTTTGTGCACAGCATTGGCGATGCCAGTTTATGCAGCTGATCCGGTAACGAAAACCGAGCATCACCATGACAATAGCATTTCCGGATTTATCGACTATCAGGAGCTGCAAAAGAGCCTGAAGCAAATTGCGGCAAACAGCAAAGGCACTGTCCAGTTGGAAGTGGCCGGGCAGTCGCATGAAGGATTGGATATCTATACCGCACGCGTCGGTACAGGCGATAAGGTCCTTCTGGTCCAAAGCGAAATCCACGGCAATGAAAAGACAGGCACGGTGGCGATCCTTAATTTATTGAAGACGCTGTCCGGCAATTCCAAAGAGGCCCAAGAACTCCGCGAACAAGTGACGGTCGTCTTCATGCCGATGATGAACCCGGATGCTTCGGAAGCGGACAAGCGCCGCAACAGCCTGACATGGAGCGAAGTGGTGGAAAGCTATCCGCAATTATCCGGTGCGACGCCTTCTTGGAACTACCTGGACCGCGGCATCAGCCAGAGCTATGATTACGGCGCGAATCCCGGATTTGACGTGAACCGCGACTTCAACCCGGACCTTGATTACGTGCCGCAAGCGGAAGATTTCCCTGGCGCGTCCGATGAGCCGGGCTGGTTCATCACACCGGAAGCCCAAGTTTCGCGCGACGTCTATAAATCCCTGCAGGACGAATTCGGCAAAGTGGATGTCTTTATCGACTTGCACCACCAGGGCCTCTACTATGTGGACGGCACAGCAGATCCTGTAACATTGTCCCTGTCGGCCCAATTCGTGCCGGATCCGAGCACACCTGAAGGCGCGGATTATGCGGAGTACGCGGACAACTACAATTACGATTTCTCAAGACAGCTGAACTTGCTGGCGTATAACGAACTGCAGTCGTACGGTGACTCGAAGTTCACGAACATCTCGCTTTATTCGCAAGGACTGGACCTTCCTGGAACGGCGCTTGGCAGCTACGCCCTGAACGGCAGCGGCACGGTGCTGTTTGAAGTAAGAGGCCAGACACAGTCGCTCGGACAGAAGGAAAAAGGCCAGTTGGTCAAATCGGTCGAACGCGGCCTTTCCGCTATAATTGAAGGCGTCGCAGACGGTTCGGTCGAAGAACTGGATCCGGAAGCATACGAAGACATTCCGCTTACGGCTTACCGCCCGGCGTTTTGATCTTTGAATAAATCCTGAAACATCTGATGGAACAAAAACACCTGCAATTCCCTCCCCCGGAATTGCAGGTGTTTCTCGTTTAATGGAAAAAATCCTGCCTGTTTTATTGCCTTGAGATAGCTTACAATTTAGTTGAAGAAGCTAATAGTCCATGAACATCAGATAGAAGAGGAGGCCAACCATGAACATCGGAATCATCGGGACAGGCAATATCGCGTCGTTTTTATTGGAACAGGTGAATAAGAAACATCTGGCAAATAGCAAGGTGACTGCGATTTTCGGCCGCAATGTGATTGTCGGCGAGCGCTTGAAAGCCCATTACGGTGTCGAGTTTTACACGGACATCCAGGACTTTTTGGAGAAGCCGCTCGACATCGTGGTGGAAGCTTCGACGGTGGAAGCGGCCGGGCTTTATCTCGGAGATGTGGCAGCGAACAACATCGATCTTGTCGTCAGCAGCATCGGTGTGTTCAAAGATGCCGCTTTTCTGGATGAGATCAAAAGCCTCGCCGAAGAGGGCGGCTCGCACATCTTCCTGCCGTCCGGCGCGATCGGCGGGCTGGATCTTTTGCAGTCGGCGAAAGCCGCCGGCGGGCTGGAGAAGGTGCGGATCACCACACGGAAATCCCCTGCGTCACTCGGCATCGAAGCGGACAGCGAAGAGGTGATTTTTGAAGGATCGGCATCTGAAGCCGTCGAACGCTACCCGAAAAACGTCAATGTGGCGCTGGTATTGGCGCTCGCCGGAGTCGGCACCGAGGAGACGCGGGTGCGCATCATCGTCGACCCTGCCGTTGAACGGAACACCCACACGATCGAAGCGGAAGGGGTTTTCGGAAACATGCGCCTCGAGGTCGAAAACAACCCGATGCCGGATAACCCGAAGACGAGCCTGCTCGCCGCCCTCAGCATTCTGGCGGTTCTGCAGAACAAGGACCGGGCGCTGCGGATCGGGAACTGACTTAAAACCAAGCAAACAATGAAACAACCGCCATCCCGTTTGTGGAATGGCGGTTGTTTTGTCTCATCCGTATTGCGTTTTCGCTAGATCCAGCAAGCCGGTTTTCTCCAGGTAAGGCTGCGGCGCAAGGAAGGTCACAGTCACGACGCCCGGATGCCGGCCGATTTCGATTGCGCCGGTAATGGTCGAGCGGTTCATGATTTCCGGGACGGAGACCCCGAAAAATTCAGCGGCGCGGGTCAGCCCGTTTTCCGTAGCGTCATTCAAGTTCGGGCCGGACCCGATAAAGGACACGGGATACGATTCCTCGATCTTGGAGACGTTCCAGTTGTTGGCGATTTGCTGCGCGGATTGGCGTTCTTCTGCGGTGAACGGCTTTGCCGTGTACGGAAGGTCCTCTACATTCGGCAGCAAGATCGGCCCTTTGATATTCATCCCTTTAATGACATGGACTTGAAGATTGGCGATGCCGGAGACGTCCGATGTATGACCCGCGATTTCGCCGTCGCCCTGCATGGCGTGCATATCGCCAAGGTAAATGCCGCCGCCCGGAACCTTGACCGGACAGATCAGCACAGCGCCGGCGCGTACCCGGTTGACGTCCAAATGGCCATCTGTTCGGTGCGTTTCCAATTCTTCCTGCGTACTCGTGAAGTCATGGGGAGCGCCGACAAGGAACGACCCGAAATCTCCGGCATTATGGGAGTCCGGCGTCGGCCGTGATGGCGTCGTTCCGAGTTGCCCGAGGAAAGGACGCATGCGGGCCATCGTGCCGACCAGATCATGCGGCGCGAATGTCACCACCGGATTTTGGACAGAAGCTTCGGGCGTATTCATGTAAAAGCGTCCCGCTTCCGCAATGGTCTCGGCGGCTTCCTGCGGCAAGGTGAGTCCGACATCGCCTTTTTCGCCGAAGAACATCGTATAGCCGTTTGTGAAGATGAACGGCGTGGCGTCTGCTCCGCAGTTCGCGCAGCGGATAGCTTCGGGGCCGATGCCTTTGATGACGGTTTCAGGATTCTTGGTGCCGCATTGCGGGCATTTCGCCGCGACAAACCCGTCGCCGTCGCAGCGGTCTTCGAGCATTTGGTCATTGCCGGAAGCGGTCGCTTGCGACGTGACCGTGATGGATTGGATCCGGATGGCGATCGCGTCTCCCGGTTCAGCGCCTTCTACATAAACCGGCTTTGTCACTTCATGGCCGCCTTTGATGCTTGGCGTAATCATCGGGCCCCAACAGCCAGGGGCAGTGTTCGCAATAATGTAGCCGCCGTCTTTCACCGGCCCCAGCATTACTTTATTCGGGTCCAAAATCCCATCTACGAACTGATTGACGAATAAGGTTTCAACTGCCGTTTTATTCACAGTACTCCTCCTCAAAATATAATTGTCAGACTAATTGAATTATAAGCTTTTGAAAAGGCTTACACAATTGTGGTGCTTTCGGACAAGCAAGGTTCAAGGCTGGTATTGGCTGCTGAACCGGGCGACCAGCTCGGCGATTTGCTGTTCGCGCTTTTTATTGGACCAATTGATGATGCCGGTTGCGTTGACTTGGGCGCCTTTGGCTCGAAGCAGCCGTTTCATTTTCGCCATGGCCAAGCTGCCGCCCATCCATTTAAAGCGGAATTGCTGCGTGAGAAAACAGGATACGTTGGCCGTGGCGAAGTCGGGTATTTGCTGGAGGTAAAGCGTGAAGCCATGGCAGAGATTAAATGCCTCGACCCAGGCGCCGAATATCAAGGCATCATACCCCGTGGCATCAGGAACCTGATCCAATCGAACGTCTTCGATTTTTTGCGGCCCTTTTGGTGTTTCCGTGTTTTGAAACCGGATGAGCGCCACTTCATGGCCATCGCTCTGCAGTTGCTCTTGAAGTTTTTCACCGACAAGCAAGGTGTGCCCGGTCTGGGAATGTACGATGATTCCGATCTTCATCGTTTTCGCCTCCATTTCGCTCAATTTTCAACGTATGCCCGTGGCAAGTGGGAGTCAAAGGATGGCAGCATGGAGTCAATACTTTATTAGTTCCATGCATTCCTCGGATTCCCTTCATTTTCAAGAGCAGCTTTTGGACAATGGGATAAGGGAACGTTATGCTTAAGCCAGTTGGACCCGCCGTTTCGGTGGCAGGAAAATCGGAAGGATGATCTTTATGGCATTTCTCGACAAGCTAAACGCATTGAAAGACAAGACGCTGACGCACTGGGAAGAAAACAAGGACGACTACAAGGAAAAAGCGGCAACCTATAAAGATCAAGCCATGGAAATGAAAGACGAAGTGGCGAACAAGATCAAAGAGAAGACAAAGAAATAAAAGATGCAGCCGGGCGAACTTCGCCCGGCTTTTTTTGTGGGAAAGCGGCGGGCATTCTTGTTCTGTGTTATTAATTCTTTTCCTTCTACTAATAGTATATAATTATTATACAAATGCTATGCGAGTAAAGTTTTAAGAAGCAGCGAGAAGGGAATTTAAGAACTTAAACAGATTTTATTCAGCTGAATTTCCGGCACATAGGCATGCCGGACTTTGAATGGAAGCAGGAAATGGAGCGGCCGTTCACGAAAGGGATGAAATGAAAATAAATTGGGGAAGAAGGCGTTTTGTTTATGAAGAATCCTAAAAAATCCGTGCTCGTAATCGGCGGCGGCCTCGGCGGCTTGTCGGCTGCGATTTCCCTCGCCCAAAAAGGGTACGCGGTTTCGTTATATGAAAAGAACGACCATATCGGCGGGAAAGTGAACCGCCTGGAGCAGGACGGCTTCGGCTTCGACCTTGGCCCGTCCATTTTGACGATGCCGCATGTGTTCGAGAAATTGTTTCAGGGCAGCGGCAAGCGCATGAGCGATTATATCCCGACGCAGCGCCTTGAACGCGAATGGCGCTCGTTTTTCCCGGACGGCACGGTGCTGGACCTTTACCATGACCTTCATTTGATGGAACGCGCGAATCCTTCGCTGTCGAAAAAAGACATCAAAGAGTACTACGCGTTCTTGAAGTATGCGAAAAAGCTCTACCAGACAACGGAAGACGGCTATTTGGCAGAAGGCTTCGAGACGCCGAAGGAAGCAGTGGCGATCCACGGCGTGCGTGCGACGCTGACCGGCTTCGACCTCACCTCAACGATGTACAGCGCGATCGAGAAGCGCATCTCCAATCCGCATCTGCGCGACATGATCGCATATTTCATCAAATACGTGGGCTCATCGCCGTACAACGCGCCGGCCGTGCTCAATATGATGGTTTATATGCAGCATGCGCAAGGCTGCTGGTACGTGCCGGGCGGCATCAACAAACTGGCGGAAGGCCTGACAAAGCTCGCAAAAGAAGAAGGCGTCGAGATCCACACCGGCATGTGCGTGATCCGCGCGTACACGGACGAAGACAAAGGCATCACCGGCGTCGAACTGGAGGACGGCTCATTCCGAACGGCCGATTATTACGTGTCGAACATGGAAGTGATCCCGTTCTATAAAAAGATGGTCTATGCCGACAAGGAGTATGTCGGGAAGCTCGAGAAGACGTTCGAGCCGGCGAGTTCTGGCCTTGTGCTGCACCTCGGCGTGAAGAAGGAATACCCGTTCCTGAACCACCACAATTTCTTCTTCTCAGAAAACTTGCATGAACAGATGGAGAAAGTGTTCGAGAAACACGAACTGCCGGACGACCCGACAATCTACCTCGTTAATACGAATAAAACCGATCCCACCCAGGCGCCGCCTGGGCATGAGAACTTGAAGATCCTGCCGCACATCCCGTATATCCAGGACCATCCGTTCACGCCGGACGATTACCGGAAATTCGAAGACCGCGTCATCGACAAGCTCGAGCGCATGGGCCTGACAGGGCTGCGCGAGAACATCGTGACGCGCGACGTCTGGACGCCGCATGACATCGAACGCGTCTACGGATCCGACCGCGGTGCGATCTACGGCACCGTGTCCGACAAACGGAAAAACGGCGGCTTTAAGCACAAAAAGCAGAGCGAACTGTACGACAACCTGTATTTTGTCGGCGGCACGGTGAACCCGGGCGGCGGCATGCCGATGGTGACGCTGAGCGGCCAGCAGGTGAGCGACAAGATCGTGCAGCGCGACGCTGCAGAAACACGCTGATTCAACAAACGGAAAACCCGATTCTCCTGTCTTGCAGGAGAATCGGTTTTTTTTGTTCAGGCATTCTGATCGATGGTTTTGATCACTTTGGCGGGCACTCCGGCAGCTACACTGTCCGGGGGAATGTCTTTTGTGACAACGGCTCCTGCGGCAACGACTGAATTGTCGCCGATGGTCACACCGGGCAGTATGGTCGCGTTAGAGCCGATCCAGGCATTCTCACCGATTACGACGGGCTGTGCGTAAGTTGTGCCGCGGGTTTTCAATGAAAGCCCGTGGTTGAGTGTAGCAATCGCAACGTTCATGCCGACCTGGGCACCGTCGCCGATCCGGATGCCCCCGCGGTCTTGGAACGAGCAGCCCGTATTGAGAAATACGTTCTTCCCGATGGTGATGTTTTTGCCGAAGTCTGTATAAAAAGGAGGGAAGCACATGAACGACGGGTCGACCTCTTGGCCAGTCAGTTCGCTGAAAAGAGCTGTGATTTCTTCTTTTGTGTGAAAGGAGGTATTCAATTCCATAGTCACTTTTTGCGCATCGAAACTGCACTGGACCAGCAGGCCATGCAATTCGGTGTCGTCTCCGGATATCGGATTTCCTTGCCGGCAAAACTCAATGAATTCATTCATGTTCATGGCATAACGCCGCCTTTCTGGTAGATGGTTTTCGGCCAGACATCTGAGGCCGGTCGGTCGGATGGCTATTCGCTGATTGATTTGTCTTTTCGGCTTTATTATAGAATGGTAAGATTTAGAAAGCGAATGCCTATATTAAATAAGTCAACATGCCTTTTGGGCATACACAAGGGGAGGGATTTGATGGACATCCGGGTGCTGCGCTATTTCATCGCAGTGGCAAATGAAGAAACCATTTCCGCCGCGGCCAAACGGCTCCATTTAACGCAGCCGACGCTATCTCGGCAATTGAAAGAGCTGGAAACCGAATTGGGGACCACGCTGTTTGTCCGGGGCAAGCGGAAGATTTCGTTGACGGAAGAAGGGCTGTTCCTGCTGAAAAAAGCGCAGGAAATTGTCGAATTGGCGGATAAGGCCGAAGCCGATTTAAAGCGCCCGAAAGAGGCCATCGCCGGTGACATCCATATCGGAGCGGGCGAGACGCACGCCATGCAGCTGATCGCCAAAGCTTCCCGGAAATTAGCGGTCCGCCATCCGGATATCCGCTTCCATCTCTACAGCGGAAATGCAGATGACATTGCCGAAAAATTGGACAAGGGGCTCCTGGATTTCGGGGTGGTCATTGAACCGTCTGACAAGCGGAAATACGATTACCTAAGACTCCCCGCTGCAGACGTCTGGGGTGTGCTGATGCGAAAGGATAGTCCCCTGGCCGAAAAGCCGTCCATCAAGCCGGCCGACCTGGTTGGTCAACCGCTGCTGGTTTCCCGCCAGACTGCAGTAGGCAATGAAATCAGCGGCTGGTTCGGCCGGGATGCCGGGGAATTGAACATCACCGCCTCCTACAACCTGCTTTATAACGCCACGTGGTTCGTGGAGGAGAACATCGGCTATGCGCTGTGCATCGATCAACTGATCAACACTTCAGGAACCAGCAATTTCTGCTTCCGGCCGCTGGAGCCGAAGCTGGAGGCAAGTTTGAATTTCGTCTGGAAAAAACACCAGGCGTTCTCAAGCGCCGCTCATGCGTTTTTGGACCAAGTGCGCGAAGAAATAGCAAGAGCCGATGGGGCAGGCTGATGCCGCTGACGGAAACGAGAAGGAGCTTTTCAAAAAGCTTCTTTTTTTCATGCCCAAAAGCTGTAGGCCCATAAAAGAGGGGGAGGTTCTCGAAAAAATTTTTAGAAGTGCTTGCAGTTTTCGGAAGAAAATCGTATGCTATAAAACGTAATGATTACTATTTAAGGTTTTAATGTTCAACCGAAAGGAGTTGGGTGGATGGATAACAGGATTCCGGTAACTGTGCTGAGCGGCTATCTGGGCGCCGGCAAGACGACGCTACTAAACAATATCTTACATAACCGGGACGGGCTGAAAGTGGCGGTCATCGTGAACGACATGAGCGAAGTGAACATCGATGCTTCGCTAGTGGAACAGGGAGGTTTTTCGCGGACAGAAGAGAAACTCGTGGAGATGCAGAACGGCTGCATCTGCTGCACGCTGCGGGAGGACCTGATCGTGGAAGTGGAGAAGCTTGCAAAGCTTGGCTCGATTGATTACATCGTCATCGAATCGTCCGGCATCAGCGAACCGGTCCCGGTCGCCCAGACGTTTTCGTATGGCGATGCGGAATTGGCGATCGATTTGCCGGCCCTTTGCCGCTTGGATACGATGGTGACCGTGGTGGATGCTGCCCGGTTCTGGGCCGATTTTTCCTCCGGAGATACGCTGCTTGACCGGAAAGAAGCAGCCGCGGCGGATGATGTACGCGAAATCGCAGATTTGCTGATCGACCAGATCGAGTTTGCGGACATCCTGGTCGTCAACAAGCTCGACCTGATCAGCGCAGAAAAGGCCGAAGAGCTGAAAGCGGTGCTTCGGCGCTTGAATCCGGATGCCCGGATCATCGGCACCCGGTATTCAAAAATCGATCCAAACGAAGTGCTGAACACGAACAGCTTCGATCTGGAGCGTGCGAGCCAGAGTGCGGGATGGATCAAGGAATTGAACGAGGAACACGTGCCCGAAACGGAAGAATACGGCATCGGCTCATTCGTCTTTCGGAGCCAAAGGCCGTTCCACCCGGAGCGGCTGATGGAATGGATACTGGAGTGGCCAGTGGAAGTGGTTCGCGCGAAAGGCTTTTTATGGATCGCCACGCGCGACGACGCAGCTGCCCTCTTATCTCAGGCAGGGCCGTCGCTCAGCATCGAGCGGGCGGGAATGTGGGATACGGAATATGGCGTGAAGATGACGGAACTCGTGCTGATCGGCATCGGCATGGATCAGCAAAAGATAATAGAGGAACTGGAACGATGCGCCTTGACTGAAGAAGAAATCGGGATGGACTGGCAGGAGTTTCCTGATCCATTGCCGGCATTCTACGCAGAAACGGAAGGAGGCGACATGGAACATGCGCATTAATATCACACTCGCCTGCACCGAAACAGGCGACCGCAATTACACGACGACAAAGAACAAACGCAACAACCCGGAGCGGATCGAATTGAAGAAATACTGCCCGCGCCTCCAGAAGGTTACGCTGCACCGCGAAACGAAGTAAAAATTTTTTACGTATTTATAAAACGTAACGATTACACATTAGGAGGAGGAGCAATAATGGCCAAGAAATCCAAAGTCGCAAAAGACCTAAAGCAGCAGGAATTGGTGGCCCGCTACGCAGCAGTGCGCCAGGAGCTGAAAGATAAAGGAGACTACGAAGCACTGAACAAACTGCCGCGGAATTCCTCGCCGACGCGCTTGAAGAACCGCTGCCAATTGACCGGCCGCCCGCGCGGCTTCATGCGCAAATTCAAAATGTCGCGCATTGCGTTCCGGGAACTGGCCCATAAAGGACAATTGCCTGGAATTAAAAAAGCAAGCTGGTAAAATAGAAGTATAAGAGCAGCGGACAAGGGGGAAAAGCGATGAACGAAGGATTGTTGGACTTTTTGCGGAAGAGTGAAGTAAAACGGCTTCCGGAAGATAAAAGAAAACTATACGAATTCATCACGGAGGCCGAAAATGCTTTGGCGGATAAGGCGACGACCGTCGATGAATTCTTTAGCCTTGTCTTGGCGGATTCCCCCGTCAACTCAGCGATGGCCCGTTTCGGGTTGCCGTACCTGGAAATCGTGATGAAGCTAATGGAAATCGAGGAAGAACTGCATGTCCGGATCCAGCAGCGCGCTCAGCGCGTGAAATGGATCGATTTCAGCCCGAACGCCGACTCGCGCTCGGGCGGAGAAGGGCAGAAGCAGCTGTTTCTGTTCATTCACTGATCCGCAGGCGCATCTTCTGCTGTTTTGAAGCTTGTGCCTGGCATTTTAAAACGTATGTACCTTCTTCCAGAACATGAAAGCGATCGGAAAAGCCTCCTTTAATCAGGAGGTTTTTTCTTTAGTCTGTTTTCTTCGGTTTTTTGTTATTTTTTACTGATTAGTGGTATTGAGGAATATAATGGAAAACTGAATTAGATGGGAGGTATTGGATGGCTCGCTGTGAAATCAAGTCTAAGAATTTTTTTACCGAACCGATCATCTCAGCTAAAGTCGACCGTATACTCGTTTTTGTCTTTTCGTTCTTGGGCACTTTTGCAGGGATCATCCTCAAAAGCGTAACGGACTGGTCGTTTGCGTGGATTATTTTTGTGGTCTTTGTATCGGCCCTGGTCCTGGTCTTCCTTTTAAAGGCAGGGCACATAATTTGGATACGATCAAAGGCATAGCTAATATAGACATCAAATTTAGCTAAAGTTGTACGAAGAAAGCAAAACCCGCAGAGGATTTTGACATAGGCTAGTCTAGGATGTCAACTTCACAGCAATTCCTGCAGCGCCTCTTTTTCCTGGTCAATTTCTTTCATAGTCCTTACGCTCATGCGGCGGATGACCGAAAGCGGCGGGCACCAGCCCTGGATGGCGTGCTGGATCTTCCGGTTGATGGGTTCGGGAGTCTGTTCTTGGACGCGCGACGTCGTATCAGGCAATTTCGGCAAAGGGGTCAGCCTCCTTGAAATTAGTCAGTTGCCTATTTACTGCCGCGCTGAAGTGGTGCTAAACATCGGACGCATTATATAGAATAAAACCTGGCATTTGCGAATGGGTTTTTTGGATTAGTTTGCGGTTCGCCCGGCTCAATCGGACAAAATGATGATATGATGAGATGTAAACAAATCAGATAGGCTTGACGAACGGCCATCCTTCTTCCGGCAGGAAATGGGCCGGGGAAATGCTTCAGTTCTACAGAACAGGTGATAAAAATGGCAATGGCAAAAACAGATATATATAGAACATCCTTACGAATGACAAACACCGCTTCAGAAAAAATGAGAGGGTTCGGCATCAGCGAACGCTCCTTTTTTAATGCGGCCGAACCGTTCCGGGTGTTCATAGAACGCTATCCCGCGAGCGCGGATGGCTCGCTTTCGGTTGCGCTCATTTTCGGCAGCGCGGAAGCGGAACGCTTGGCAGCGAAACAGCTGGACGGCTCAGTCGTCCTCCACTGTGTGTTCCAGAACCACCGGTTGCTCGTGACGAATGTGACGCTGCGGAAATCCTACGGTGCGCTCGGAACAAACTGGCAGCGCGAGGAACGGATCATATTCAAGGATTCGCGTGAACCGGCCCCTGTGGAATTTGTTAATTTGATCAATCGGATGACGCCGGCGAAAGAAAAATCGGATTATGTGAAAAAGCGCATTTCGAGTTGGGAAGGCTATTTGAAGATCCAGGAGCGTGGCATGGATATTCCGGACATCAAGACCGGCTACTCGAAACTTGCCTTCAGCCATGATTTCAGCCGCATCACGCTCACCGGCTGTCAAATAAAAGACACCGAATGGAAGTCGCTCAGGAATTTGAGCGTGCGGCTCACCGGGATTGACGGTGACGTCGGCACGGTCCTCAAAGCGGCGAACCGGACGGTGGAAATCGAACTGCAGAGCTATGCCGTCAAACAGCTCCGGGAGAAAGGGCATGCGCTGCCGAAAAAAGAAGCGGTGTTCAGCAATTTCGCGGCGCTCAGCCAGATTCGGAGGCTGCGCCAAGGGTTCACGAATCTTGAAAAAGGGCTTGCGGTGAATCCGAAGCTCGACCGTCTCCTATTTGAAGAAAAGCCGCCGGTCGCGGCGCTCCAGCCGCTCGGGAACCTGGCATTCCACAACCGGCTGAACGAATTTCAGCAGCGGGCGGTCACAGGTGCGGTCGCAGCAGAAGACCTGTACGTCATCCAGGGTCCTCCGGGAACAGGGAAGACGACGGTTATTGCGGAAATTTGTCTACAGAACGCGAAAAAAGGCTTGAAGACGCTTGTCGCATCGCAGTCGAATCTCGCGGTCGACAATGCGCTCGGGCGTTTATTGGCCCACAAGGACATCCGCATTTTGCGCGTCGGCCGGACGGAGAGCATCGAAGAGGAAGGCAAAAAGTTCATAGAGGAAAACGTCGGCCAGTATTGGAAAGACAACACCTTAAAGGAGGTCTCTAGCCAGTACGACGCGCGGAAAGCGCGTGCTGCAGGGCTTGAAGGGGAACTGTCGAAGACGGAAGGGGCGTATGCGGAATTGCAGCCGGTCTTTGAACGATTGGCGGAAGCCGTCGAAGAAAAAAAGGCAGCCCAAGAGAAGCGCCGGAATATCCAGGCGCTGCTTGAAAAAGATCAGCACGAGCTAGCAGCATTCGAGTCCGTGAAAGCGGAAGCGGCTCTTGAAGGGGAAAGAATTGAACAAAAGCTGCAGGAGCTCGGGAAAGCGATCCAAAAAGATGCCGAGCTCATCCACAGCAAAAGTGCGGAGTGGTTCCGTGATGAATTCCGGCGCATTTCGGATGCGATCGGGCAGCTCGAAGAGGCGAAACTAGAACGGACGCTTGCCGAAGAACTTTCCGGCAAGGAGCGGGACATCACAGCGGCCCAAGAGAAACGCCGCGGGGTGACTGCGGTGATCGAAGAGAAGAACGCACTGGTCGCAGGGCTTGAAAACATCAAGAAAGTGGACGGCCTGCTGCAGGTGATGGCAGAGCAGGAAATCGAGGAAGGGCCGGCAATCACGTATTCGCTCAACAAGCTTGACCTCATCCGAGACAAGATGACCGAATGGGAAAAGCTGCGGAAATACAATGAAAGCATTGCATCTGCTATTGCATATGTGGAGGAGCTGCTCGCACCAACCGCCATATCAATCGATGAGCTGAAGCAAGATGCACTCCGCAACCCCGGAGCGTTCACTTCTGCGGATGTGGACTTCTTCTTGGAGCGGCTGAGAGCGGTATTGAAAAGTGCGCAGCGCAACGATGCGGCGGTCCTTGCCAAAGGGCTCAGCGGCTTGTACAAGCGGCAGAACAATCTGTGGCAGCGCGGTGCGAAGCTGAAGACGGCGGAAGAATACATCGAGGATTCCAAGCGCACGTTCCAAGGCTTGCGAAAAGCGGTGGCCGACGGCATTTTGAAACAGCAGCAGCATTATCTCGAACTCGACCGCAAATGGCTCGCGGAACTCCAACGCTTGGAAGGGGAACGGGATCCGCTCCAAGCTCGGGTCAGCGAGCTGGATGTCGCGCCTGGCTTGCCGAACGACCTGGAAGAGGCGATCCGCAGCCATAAAGCGAATCTAGCGGAGCTGCAAAAAGACAAGGTCGCTTTTGAAGCGGCAGAGAAGCGCGCAGCGGAGCTTGGGGCGCAGGCGGCAGCGGAGCGTGAGGCGTTCGCGAAGCACGAAGCGAGGATAGCCGGAATCGCAGCAGAAATGGCCGTCTTGCAAAATGCCATCAGGCTCCGGGAGAAAGAGCTCGATGCGCTTTCCGAAATCCTGTCGTCCGACCCGGAAACGGCATACGAGGAAACCGCAAAACAGCTAGCCAGCCTTTCATTCACATTGGAATCGCTCAAACAGGAGCAGAAAAGTTTGCCGCTCCTGCAGTCGGTCCAGAAAAAATGGCTCCAGCTGCTGGACGGGGCAAACGACCACGACTTGGACGAGATCCGCAAATTGTACATCAAGCATGCGAACGTCATCGGCACAACATGCGTCGCTTCGGCGCGCAAGGATTTCATCGACAATTATCCGGAGTTCGACGTCGTCATCATCGACGAGGTGTCCAAAGCGACGCCGCCGGAACTCCTCTTGCCGATGCTCAAAGGCAAGAAAGTCATCCTGGTCGGCGACCATCATCAGCTGCCGCCGCTTCTCGGAAACGATACACTGGAAGAGACGCTTGAGGAAATGATCAAGGAAAACAGCGGCTTCGAGGAAAAGCGGGAGCTCGAGAAGCTATTGGAAGAATCGTTGTTCGAACGGCTTTACAAAAACCTGCCGGAAGCGAACAAGACGATGCTCGCCATCCAGTATCGGATGCATGCGGACATCATGGAGACGATCACGCCGTTCTACAAAGGCGAAAAAGTGCAATTGCAATGCGGGCTCCAGGATTCGGACCGCGAGCGCGACCACTTGCTCGAATCCCGTTCAGTCAAACGCAGCAACCATTTGATGTGGCTCGATTTGCCGAACGAACCGGCGTATTTCGAAGAGCGGATGAGCGGCGGGAAGAGCTTGTTCAATCCGGCGGAACTCAAGGAGATCAGCGGGCTGCTCGTGGAAATGAACGAGGCTGCTGCAGAAGCGAAAGCGGCCGGACGGATTCCGGCAGACAGATTGAAAAGCGTCGGCGTCATCTCGTTCTACGGCGAACAAGTAAAGCGCCTGCAGCGCATGATCGACCAGGAACTGCGCCTGCCGCATCTGACGATCCGTACCGGCACCGTCGACCGCTTCCAGGGAAGCGAAATGGAGGTCATCCTCCTCAGCATGGTGCGAAACAACGGAAATAGCCACGGCGACATCGGCTTTGCGAACGATTACCGCCGGCTGAACGTGGCGCTGTCGCGCGCCAAAGAACTATTGGTGCTGATCGGCAGCTCCGAGATGTTCACTGCGCGCGCGAAAAAAGAAGAGACGAAACGGATGTACCGGCACGTGCTGGACACTGTGAAACAGAAAAACGGCTTGAAGGCATTGGCGGGAAGCAGGGGGTGAGGGAATGGAGAAACTGAAGAGCGGATTGCGTGCGGGTTTATTGGAGAATCCGGATGTAAGGGTTCTGAAGGAACAGACATGGCAACTGCCGGTCGTCTTGTACGACGTGTCGTTTACCCGTGTCAAGCGGCTCAAGATGGACATCCTGATGAAGATGCTGCTGCTTGCGTTTCAGGAAGCGGACATCCGCCGAGCTGCCAATCTTGCTGACATGCTGTTTGTAGAAGAGCTGTTCATCCGCGACTTGATCGACAAGATGCAGCGCACGGGCCTGATCGGGCTCGAGAAAAAGGGCTACAAGCCGACAGCGAAAGGCATGGATTATTTGGAGCGGGGCATCTTTGACGAAGAGATGGAAGAGGACTCCACTCTGGTCACTTTCAGCGCAGTGCACGATGAATACCGTGTGGCCGGGGAAGAGGCAGACAACGAAGCGGGCGACGGACTTCCGTCGTTCCGCTATGCGGTAAAAGGCACTTTGAACAAAGACCGCATGCACGGGATGCTCGCCAAGGAGCTCGTTTATCCGCAAGAGGATGGCTTCCAAATCCTCGCCACCGGAATCGCCGGCTGCATCGAGCAGGAGAACCGCGCCGTCCCATGCATCGAGTTCCAACTGTACGACAAGAAGCAGGACATCTTTTATGCCCGTGTCTGGAATATCGAAAGCGGCAGTTGGGACGAAAGCCTCGCAAAACGGATCGAGGAGCGCGAAGTGGTGTCGTGGCGCAAGGTGATGGAAGAACAGATCGAAGCGTAAACTGTATATGTTGTACTAATGAAGAGAAGGTTTATATGCCGCTTCGGCGCTTTGGGCATGGCTTTCGCAATGAGCCGAGAAGACCGCTCGTCTCATTGCTTCGCCCAGCCCTTGGACGCGCCAAAGCTGGTATATTTCTTTAAAAACTGACAGAGTTCCCCGGTTTTGTAGTGCTCCCTTTAGACATGATGCAAAACGGCAAAGAGCTTCCAGCGGTGAATTACACCTGCTGGAAGCTCTTTTTGTTTACTGCCTGTTTTCAAGAAAGTCCGCAAGATTCCCAAGCGATGAATTCATGCCGGCGTCATGGTCTTCTTTTCCGATTCCGGGAGGGACGTTTTCAGAAACGATGGTGACCTTGGTGCCTTCCGGGACTTCTTCGAGGTACCATGTCTGCGTCATCTCGCCGGCAAACGCCGGATCTTCGGAATCGAACACGCCGGCTGTCACGATTTTGGTGTCGGGAACCAGTTTAAGGAACCTGCCGCGGGAAACATCGGTATTGTCCGAAGTCTTTCCGACATAAGAGGGATCGGCTTCATAAGTGAGGGTGAGCTGATAAGTTCCGCCTTCGCGAGCGTCAAACTCGTCGATACGGGCCGACATCCCTTCCGGGGGGAGCCAGGAAACCAACGATTCCGGATCCATAAATGCCTGGTAGATGGCGCTAGGCGGAGCTTGGATCACCCTGGCAGCAGTGTCAATTCGGGTTTTTGGCGGATGGGACATGTTGGAGAACCTCCTCAGTTGTTTTTTATTTATATACCCTTTTTGAAAGGAAAACCATGCGCTGTTCCATTGATTTATCCTATAGCTCAAGCTTCAAGATAGAAGGGTTACGAAATCTGTACATATGCCTTAAAATAAAACCATAACCGCATTCATCACACGTATCGGAGGCGAAAACCATGAAGCTGATCAATGAGTTGGCTGACCAGTATTTGATACAGACGGAAGAATTCCAAGGCATGTTGAATGTGAAGACAGGGGAAATCGTTTTCGAACCGAAAGATCCGTTCGAAGATGAATTCTACGATGAAGATGAAGACGATACCGAATACGACGACGAATTTGAAATGGACGAAGAAGTCGAAGCGGCGGATGATCTGGTCATAATTCCGGAGTTCACTTCGCCGGAAGCTTATGAGGCGAGAGAGGCTTATGCAAGACAATTGCCGGACACGGGCCAGCGGAAAAAGCTGCTGGAGTCGCTGCAACGGAAAAAACCGTTTCAGCAGTTCCGGAACCAATTGGATGCCTTGGACCTGACGGAAGGCTGGCACAAGTTTGAACAGGAATTTGCCAAAGAGCGGATTGTGGAATGGCTGAAAGAGGAAGGGCTTTACGAGAAGATTGTGGAGCTTGAGAAGATGAGCGGCAGTAAGTAGAAATGCTGTCACGAGCAAAAGTGAGTAGGTTTTGCATGTATTGGGTGTTGATTTAAATTGGAATAGCAATAGCCTGTCATATAAGTATTATGCCAATTAAAGAAAGCAGCTGCTCCAGAATTCCAGGATTCTGAAGCAACTGCCTTTTTTATACGGTTATACTCGCTTCTGACAAAATGGTTTGAGTAACTTGCAGGAAAGTATCCACATCCTGTTTTGTGTGGCAATGAAGCGGTGATACCCGTACGATGGCATCCAGGCCGATCGCTTCCAAAATCCGCTTGGAGTAGTGGCTTGTTGACTCTCGGGCGTAGACGAGAATATTGTGTTCGCCATATTTTTTTACTGCTTCTGAGCAGGACATATTGTCGAATGTTAATGCCAAAATCAAATCCTGGTTTATGTTATTGGCTTGTTCAAAGTGAATAGTGACACCTGGTAAATTTTTAATTCCGGTTGCTTCTGCCGATCCGTTTATAAACCGGTGGAGGATGGCTTGTTCTTGTTGATGAATGTGCTCCATTCCTTCGACGATTAAGGTTCTGCGGTCTTTTGAAGCATTATAATAGCTGCCTATGTCGCAAATATAGTTGATGATTTCAGTAAACCCTGCAAAATGTGAAGGAGTCGGACTGCCGACATGCCAATTGTCTGAAGCGGTCGCCAGCAAACGATGGTGCGGCAAAGAAGCGATGCGGTCAGAAAGATACGCATAACCAATTCCGCGGTTGCCGAACATTTTATAAGGTGCGATGTTCAGGGCGTCGATTTCCCAGTCTTCAACATCAATCACACCGTGGGGAGCCCCTTGAACCGCATCCACGACAATTACGGTGTCCGGATTCTTTTCTTTGATTTTTTTAGCGTATTCCTTAATATCATGCATAGCTCCAGTGATATTAGAAGTCAAAATAACAGACACGAGAACCGTCTGTTCATCGATTAGTTCCAAAATATTTGAAAGCGGAATGCTTCCTGACACCGGATCAGCTGCGGCAACACGCAATTCGTGCTGGTATTGTTCAGCAGCGAACTGGCAGGCATCATAGGAAGAGGGATGTTCAATCGCCGTAGTGACAAGGTTTCCTTCTGGTTTTGATGCAGCCACCGTAGTGATGATTTCAAACATCAGCTTTGAAGCGGTCAATGATGTAGCGATGGAGCCGCTTTGTGCATTTAAAAACAAGCGGATGTCTTCAGTTCCTTTATCAATCACATTCCGAATATCTAATGCGACGTCATGATTACGTTCCGGGCAATCCGGAAATGCAGAATATCTTGTTTGAGCCTCTACTGCAGATTTTAATCTCAAGGAGCCGCCTGCATTTTCAAAAAAAAGTCGCTGTATCCCGTAAACGTCATGGTTCAAAAAGTAGAACCGGCCGTTAAGCTGGTTTTGCAGGTCTGCAGGGAAAAAATCTGTATGGCGTTCTGACATTTGAAGCACGACCTTTCGATGAATTTATTAGAATACTTCTTCGCTTGAGGTATCCACTTTTGGATTGTTGGAAGAGTTAAAGACTGCTTCGTTTAAATCGTTATTCTTTTTAGCAACTACAGTGGTACCAGTTAAGTCGCCTGCGATATTCAGCGTAGTATGTCCCATATCAATTACTGGCCAAATGGCTGCTAGGATTGGAATGATCAATAAAGGCATTCCTAATGCCTCAAGAAGGACGATGGACATGACAATCCCTGCTCCGCGGACACCTGCTGCACCAATGGACAAGACCAAGCCCAATAAAACGAACTGAAGGATCATGCTCAAAGTGATTGGGATGTTGTATAGATTGGCCGCAAAAACCGAAATGACCCCGATTGCCACTGCGAAACCATCCATATTTGCTGTTGCTCCGAAAGGAATAGTGAAGCCGGATGTTTTTTGGCTAATGCCTAGATTATTTTTGGTAACTTGTAAAGAAACCGGGATTGTTGCTGTACTGGTCGATGTAGTAAATGCAAAAAGCATCGATGGATAAATGTTTTTGTAGAATTGAATCGGACTTAAGCCGGTCGTTACCTTTAAAATGATTGGATAAACGATTAAGAGCACCAAGATCAATGCAATATAATCAGCAATGACAAATTTAATGACAGCTGATAGCATATCTGATCCGAAGGTTCCTACCAGGCTTGCCAGCAAAGCCAAAATACCATAAGGCGCTAATTGAATGATAAAACTCGTCAGCTTAAGCATGATATTGGCACTTTCATTTACGAATTTCGTAACGGTCGGCACATTGTGTTCGCCGAGTGTAATCATTACTAAACCAATAAATACTGTGAACAAGATGATCGGAAGCATCTCCATATTTGCAAGAGACTGAAAAATATTTGTTGGAATCCAAGTCAAGAAATGATCAACAAAGCTGAACTCGGCTGCTTCGACTGTCTCTCCATGATCCAATAAAGATTGAAGCCCTTTTCCGGGTTGTAGAACCAGAGCCACAAGTACCCCGATAGATGTGGCGATAAAGCTCGTTAATATGAGATAAAGTAAAAATCCGCCTCCAATTTTACCTACCGACTTTGCGTCTTTCATTTTTAGGATGCCTGCTAGAACAGACGTGACAACCAATGGAATAATAAGCATTTTTAAGAGATTTATAAACAACGTTCCTACGGGTTCAAGATATTTTGCGTTTTCTCCCAATAAAAAACCTAAAGCGATACCAATTAATCCCCCGATTGCGATTTGCGTGTACAACGGCAAATTAAACCACCATTTCATAATGCTTCCCCCTTTGTAAGAAAATTAAGAAATAACTTACTACTGTCAGTATAAAGACACCTTTATATAGTGTAAAATTAAATTTATTAGTATTAAATATAAGTAAAATCGATATTAGAGGTGGGTAAATGAATTACAGTCAAATTGAATCTTTTCTTACAATTATCCGTTTAGGGAGTTTATCTAAAGCGGCAGAACAATTGTATGTTTCCCAATCGACAATCAGCCAAAGACTTCATTCTATTGAAAAAGAATATGAAGTGGTTTTGCTCAACAGGGAGAAAGGGGTAAAAAGTGTGACGCTAACCCATGAGGGGGAGCGGTTTTATCAACTTGCCCTGAGATTTGAAGCCCTGTATCTAGAAACGAAGAATCTAAAGTCAACGAGCGGGGAAGCGACGATTAGTATAGGTGCAGTAGACAGTGTTCATAATTATGTCCTCAAAGATATTTATTCAGCAGTATTTCGTCAAATACCGGATGTCAGATTGGCTATCCATACACATCAATCCAATGAGATTTACTATCTGATTGATCAAAACAGTATTGACATCGGATTTTCCTTGCAAGACCGAATCTTGAAAAACGTCAAAGTCCAGAAATTATTTGAAGAACAGATGGTTATGATTCAGAAGAAGAAAATTGAGTCAACTACAGATGAAATTGATAACAGTGTATTAAGTCCAAAGCAGCAACTATTTATTAATTGGGGAATGGATTATCAAATTTGGCATGAAAAGCATTGGGGACCAACGACCAACACCTTCCTTCAAATAGATACAGCAAAAATGCTGAGAGATTTTCTAGAAGAGGACGGGATGTGGGCCATTGTTCCAGTTTCTATTGCCAGAGACTTTCACAAGCAAGGATTAATAGATGTGTTTACATTAACGGATCCGCCGCCGAGCCGCTCTTGTTTTCAAGTTGAGAAAGAAGGTATTAACAGCAGAGTGGAACAAGTCAGCGAGTTGATCCTAAAGTCTAAACCGAAAATTGATAAGATTGTTCGACCATGGGAAACGCTTGTTTAAACGAGGAAATATAACCTGTTTTAGAACCATAGGTATTTACCTCTGTTACCTTTCGACCAATACTTGGATTATGAAAAAATTAAAAAGACACTTAAAAACAGGAGGGAAAATAAATGGCGACTTATAAAGACATACAAGCGTATATCAAGAAGAAAAATGGTTACACAGCGAAATCTTGTTGGATTGCCCATATGAAAGAAGTACATGGACTAAACCCAAGAATTTCTCCGAGAAGAATTTCGAAGGACAATAGAGTGCATCCCTGTCCCGAAAGTAAACAATCGGATATTTTAGCTGCATTTAAACATTTTGAAATGGTTTAACTAAATTAAAGTAATAAAACTAATCTTTATTATTTGCTAAGAAGGTGACTTAAGAATTGAAAAAAACCGGAGAAGAACCTTTCATTTCCGCAAAAGGAGACTCTGAATTCAAGCTTCTGGAGTTCTGGCAGTGGAATCAATCCGATTTGCTGAACAATGCGCTGCGGGGAACGGTTGCGGAGTTCATTGTCGGAAAAGCTTTGGGCGCGGTGGATGGCGTGCGCTTAGAGTGGGATGCTTATGATCTGGTCACGGCGGACGGAATTAAAGTCGAGGTTAAGTCTGCCGCCTACGTCCAGTCATGGGCGCAAACAAAACACTCGGCGATCCAATTCAGTATCCGGCCGGCCATGTCGTGGGAAGCGAGCACCAATACATACGCGACGGAAATGGGACGGAGTGCAGATGTATATGTGTTTTGTCTTTTGAAAGAGCAGGACCGGACACTGGTGAATCCCTTGAACCTCGAACAATGGGAATTTTATGTGCTGGCTACCGGACAAATCAACCGGGAGAAGGGCAGCCAGAAATCCATCGGCTTAAACGGCTTGTTGAAGATGCAGCCGATCGTTACGGATTTTGAGGGGATTAAAGAAGCGGTTCTGATGTGCAGAAGAAACGAACTTCTTTCTTCGAAGCGGAATTTGTAGAGCCTGAACCGGCCTGGTCTAAATCGGTTTGCTGCTGGATTATTTAAAGCTATTCGCTGCTGGAACGTCTTGTGCTGTGCGCACTGGACGTTTTTTTATTGTCAAAATTCTTAGCGGATAAAAGGCAAATCTCGAGCAGCTTCTACCATTGAATGGACCATCCGCTTCTATACACCAGCCAAATTATCAAGTAAACTTTCCCGGTAGAAGCTTTTAGCATTTATCCAAACCTGCAATACAGAACGAGGTGGCAACAATTTCTAAACGGTTTAAATTGAGTACGATTATCGTGTTTTTTGTTTGTCTGGTTGTGCTCGTGTCCCTGATCATCACGAATCTTCTCATTACGGATACAGCTAGCAGCAATATCGAAGGACAGCTGGAAGATAAAGCGGTCAATATATCCCTGACAGCGGCCGAGTCCCAAGTGATCCGGAATGGTTTGCAGGACCGGGGCGATGAAGGTGCGATCCAGGATTACGCAATGGCGATCCAGAGGGCTACAGATGTTTTATTTGTTGTGGCGATGGACATGGAAGGCATGCGGAAATCCCATCCGAATGCCGAACTGATCGGAGAGGGGTTTGTTGGCGGAGACGAGAAGCGGGTGCTCCGAGGCGAAGCGTATACGTCAAGGTCTGAAGGGACGCTCGGGGAGTCCGTGCGGTCGTTCACGCCGGTCTTCGACCAGGATCAAAACCAGATCGGCGCAGTGGCGGTGGGCATTTCCCTGAAGGAAGTCGAAGCGGCCGTCGAGGAGAACCAGAAAAAGATCCTGATCGGCTCGCTGATTGGGTTGCTGGTCGGGATTCTCGGCGCTTTCTGGCTGGCGCGCTACATCAAGAACAGCTTGTTCGGCTTGGAGCCTTACGAGATTGCGCGTATCCACGAAGAGCGGAACCAGATGCTCCACTCGGCATACGAGGGGATCATTGCAATCGACAAGGAGTGCAACATCGTGCTGGCCAATAAATCCGCCAGACAGCTTTTGCAGAAAGCAGGCCTGAGGGGGAAGGAGCCGGTCGGCATGCCAATCGGTGAAATTCTGCCGGGCGCTACACTCGACAGCGTGCTGGAAAAGAAAAAGACGGTGCTAAACGAAGAGCAGAACCTCAACGGTTTATCGATCATTTCCAATCAGGTTCCACTTTTGGTGAACGATGGTGTCATCGGCGCAATGATCACCTTCCGCGACAAAACAGAGCTGAACCGGCTGGCCGAGCAGCTGACCGGCGTCGAGATGTATGCAGAGACGCTGCGCGCGCAGTCCCATGAGTTCATGAACCAGCTCCATGTCGTGCTCGGCATGATAAAATTGGAGGAGTATGAGCAAGTGGCCGGCTTTATCGCGAAACTCGTCGACCATCAGGCCCACGAAGTCGGGACGATTGCCCACCATCTCAAAGATGCGGTATTTGCCGGATTTATGATCGGCAAAATCAGCTACGCCAGGGAAGCGCATGTCGAGTTGTCAGTAGGCTGTGAAACCGAAATTCCGAAGCCCGGGAATCCGGAAGTGACCCATGAACTGATTACGATTGCCGGCAATATCATCGATAACGCGATTGACAATGTCTCTGGTAAGGAAAGCGGGCGCATCCAGGCTTCGTTTTCCTATATTGATGACTTGCTGACGATGACCATAACGGATAACGGAACAGGCATCCCGGAAGAACAGCAGGATGCCATTTTCACAAAAGGGGTTTCGAACAAGGTGGGGCATGACAGAGGATACGGCCTTTACTTGGTGAAAAAGGCTGTGGAGAAGCTCGATGGCTCGGTTGAAGTGCGTTCGGAGCCGAATAAAGGCTCGACATTCGAAATCATAATTCCTTATGAAGCGGGAGGTGACAGCGATGATTAAAGTGATGATTGTGGAAGACGACCCGATGGTGGCGGCGCTGAACCGGCAATACCTTGAAAAAGTCGAAGGCTTTGCACTCAGCGGCATTGCAGAGAATGCGGAAAGCGCGATGGCGTTTCTGGCTGAAACGGATGTCGATTTGATCTTGCTCGACATCCACATGCCGGGAAAGGGCGGCATGGAGTTTTTGGGATGGATCCGGGAACGAAAGCAGGATCTAGATGTCATCCTGATCACAGCCGCTTCCGAAATCGCTCAAATCCAGCAGGCGTTGCGCCTCGGGGCAGCGGACTATTTGATCAAACCGTTTGAATTCAGCCGCTTCCAGGAAGCGCTGCTCCAGTACAGAAATAATTACGACAAATTCAATCAGGACAAACGGGTTAGCCAGCAAGAATTGGACCGGCTGCTCCGGAGAAAAAGTGCAGCCGTGGCGGAGCTGCCAAACGTCCAGGCAGTGCCGAAAGGGCTCACGAAAACGACCTTGCAAACGATCAACGACGTGATTTTGCTGAACCGGGAAAGAACATTCTCGACAGAAGAGCTGGCAACAGCCGTCAGCATTTCCCGGGTGTCGGTGAGGAAGTATTTGAAATTCCTGACCGAAATCGGCTATCTCGAAGAAAACCTGATATACGGCGTCGGCCGTCCAATCTACCAATACCGGCTGGATTCGAAAGGTTCACACCGCCTCGATCCGTACATATGAAAAGCAGCCCATGCGGCTGCTTTTTTTAATTACAATATTATCAATACTTTTAAAAGCTATAAGTTGTCTGAAAGTTTATCTAATATGAAAACTACGAACTGAAAGCGCTTACGCATTTTGAATAAAAGATGAAGAGGTGGACAATATGAAAGAAACAACTCAACAGGCACCGCCGGAAGTGCCGATGAAGAAGACGGGCGGGCGGTTTACGATTTTCAGCATGCCGGTTCTATGGTTCGGCATCTTTGCCGCCATTGCCATTTATGCGATGTATACGGAAAACCTGCCTGCTGGCATGATTGGCGGCTTGCTGATCATGATGGTGCTCGGGGAGCTGTTCGGCTGGCTGGGCAACCATACACCGATCGTCCGCACGTTCTTGGGCGGCGGGGCGATTGTCGCCATTTTCGCTTCCGCGTACATGGTCTACAGCGGACTGATGCCTGAGAGCACAACCACTGCCATTTCGGAATTCATGAAAGACGGGGATTTCCTGAACTTCTATATCGCCGCATTGATTACCGGCAGTATTTTGGGAATGGAGTCGAAGATTCTGGTGAAGGCCGGCGTCCGCTATGCACTGCCGCTTTTGGCTTCTGTATTGGGCGCAGTGTTGCTTGCAGCACTCGTGGGCATGGTCCTTGGATTCAGCGTCCAGGAAGCGGTTCTGGTTATCGCAATGCCGATTATGGGCGGCGGCATGGGAGCAGGCGCTGTGCCGATGTCGCAGGTTTACTCTGAAATGCTCGGCAATGACCCGGGCTATTATTTATCGATCCTGGTGCCGGCTTTGGCGCTCGGAAACGTATTCGCCATCATTTTGGCGAGCGTCCTGCACATGATCGGCAATAAATACCCGAGTTTGACAGGCAACGGCCAGTTGATCCGGAATTTCCACTACGAGAAAAAAGAGTCGCCGGCGTACGATTTGGCGAAGATGGGCATTGGCGTGCTGGCGGCCGTGTCGTTCTATATCCTGGGCAATATCCTGGGTGATTTTATTCCTTTGCATCCTTACGCCATCATGATTGTGCTGGTCGCGTTCCTGAAAGTGGCCAACGTCATGCCGGAAGTGATTGTCGAAGGGGCGAGCCAGTGGTATGAATTTGTGGCGCGCAACTGGACAAACGCACTTCTTGTCGGCATCGGGGTCGCCTATACTGATTTGGCGGCAGTCCTTAATGCGTTGAGCATCGAGTATGTCCTAATTGTGCTCGCTGTCGTGATCGGGGCCATCATCGGTTCCGGCGTGGTCGGGAAATTCATGGGCTTCTATCCGATCGAAGCAGCCATCACCGCCGGGCTTTGCATGGCGAACATGGGCGGAACCGGCGACGTAGCCGTATTATCCGCAGCCAGAAGAATGGAATTGATGCCATTTGCGCAGATTTCTTCCCGCCTCGGCGGCGCATTGATTTTGCTGCTCGCCAGTCTGTTTATCCCGTTTTTCATTTGAGGGATGGGAGTATAAATTTTCAACGGTACTAGCAAGAGGCTTTCCTTCGGTCATTCCACATGGCCAGGGGAAAGCCTCTTTTTTGTTTATGCTCCCGTTTCTTCATCCGAAAACTGTAACCTCCATCCATCTGACTTCTCCTGTGCATCTATTAAAAGAAAACTCCTTTCATCCATAAGTTCGCCTGAAGTAATTTTGAGTAAATCGTGACATACGGACCTTGAGTTGTATGTATATGGAATTTATACATTTCTTTATTTCTTCTTTAATGATACTATTTACTCAATGTGAAATAATAGTCGTAAAGGTTCAGTTGGGCCAGCGGAAAATCATCGGAGCACCAAAAATCAACAAGCAGAAAGAGGGACAGAAATGAAAATTCAATTCAAGACAACAGCTAAAAAAGCGGTTTTAGTCAGCATCATGACGAGCATCGCGCTGACTGGCGGAGCCGGCAGCACCTTTGCGCAAGCATCGGCCAGCCCGCAGTCTTACGAAGTGCAGCATGTGGAGCAGGACACCAAGTATTCGAAGCACATAATGCGGGTAGTAAGAGAGAGCCTAGGCGTCGATTCGAAGTCTACACAATTGGACAGCAAGATCGAGACAATGCCGAAACTCCAAGTGATGGATCTGTACCTTGCGTCATTCGGCAAAAAGGTGAAGGGCAATGAAATCCGCCGGGCTGTAAAAGAGATTTTCGATATCGACTTGGATGTGGTATCGAAAAATGATTACGGGTCAAAACTGTCTATCTACCCGGCTCCTATCATGGAGAGCTTGCGTGCTTCATTCAACGTGGCACCGGATTCCACCGAGCAGGACGCCCGCATCATGGATCTGACGAAAAACGCCGTGATGGACCGCTACATCAAAGAGCGCGATTACAGCCTTACCGGTGCTGAAAGCCGCAAACTGATCAATGTTATTTTTGGAGTGAACTTGGATGGCATTTCGGCGCTTGAGCATATACAGTTAGGAATCCTTTCGAAAGGCCAATGGATTTTGAAGAGTGATACGGATTTGTTCATCCTGGAATCCAGTTTGGATGATGTAGACGTCTCCATCTACGCAACGCCGTATTTTGAGAGCCTGACCGGCAGTCGCGAACTGCCGGAGACAATGGTCACGGAACTAGTAGGAATGGGCTTTACCCATTACGAGGAAACCGATCTGCTGTATTACAAAGATCCAACTGGCGGGTCCGTACCAGATTTATTCAAGGGGCAAGTTATGAGAGTTCTTACCGGAACGATTGTGAATGAGTACAAATAATAATTATAATTGTCAAAGATCAAGAATAACTTCTTGGTCTTTTTTCTATAAGAACCATTGTGTTTAAAAGGAGTTTTGAAAATCCAAAGCGAATAGGATTTTATAGCTTCATTCAATAAATAGAAAAGAGGGAGTTCGATGGGGGAAACGGTGATTCGGCCTTATGAATCTGCCTACGCGGAAAAAGTAGTCAGGCTGTGGCGCGCGAGCAAGGAAGAAGCAATCGGGCAAAAGGAGATCCATTCCGTTGAAAGCCACGTCCACTTTTTGGACGAGATGCTGCCGAAGGCGTATCAGATCCATTTGGCGTTTGAGGACCAAGAGGTTGTGGGGCTGGTGGTGTTCAATGCGGAAGAATTGAACCAGCTTTATGTTGCGCCTGAACATCAGGGGAAAGGGATTGGCCAGCAGCTGCTCGATTTCTCGAAAGCCCATTCCGGCGGCAGCCTATTCCTTTATACATTCGAAGTGAATAGGAATGCCCAGCGCTTTTATGAAAAGAACGGCTTCGTCGAGATTGGCCGGGGCTATGAAAACGAGGAGAACTTGCCGGACATTAAATATGAGTGGAGAGAAAGCGGCACGTCCGAATAAACGAAGAAAAGCTTCCGGAGGGCAGGCCTCTAGAAGCTCTTTTTTCATTAAACCCGGAGTGCACCGCGGAACCCCCGCGCTCCGTAATACGAGTCGGCACCGTTATGGTAGAGGAATACCTGGCCATAGCGGTAATCGCAGAACAAAGCGCCGCCGCGGGTGCGGACTTCATCGGGCGTCTGCACCCAGCTTGATGTTTTCTGGTCAAAATGCCCGAGTGTCTGCAGGAACCGGAACTGCTCTTCCGTCAACAGCTCGATGCCCATTTCACGCGCCATGCCGATGGCGCTGTGTTCCGGCTTGTTTTTCTTCCGCGCCTCGAGAGCTTCCGGATCGTAGCAGACGCTTCTGCGGCCGGCCGGGCTTTCCGCTGCGCAATCGAAGAAGACATATTCGCCCGTTTCCGCGTCGTAATCGACCACATCCGGCTCTCCGCCGGTCCGCTCCATTTCATGGAGCGACCACAGTTTCTCTGGATCTTTTTCAAGCTTGGCTTGGACTTCCGCCCAGACGAAGTTTTCGTGGCGGTGGATGTTTTCCTCGAAACGCTCTTTCAAAGTGCTGATCAGCTCTTCGCGCGCTGCAGCGTCCAACTCTTTTGTCGCCTGCTCGCCATTTGTCTTGGCCATGAAAAATTCCTCCTCAAAGTTATTTCTTCTGATGTTTTCAGTATAGCGAAAAATGGTGTGCATTAGGGGAAAGATTCCAAAACGGCATCAATTGAACTAAAGAAGTTCATAACCGTTATTCTGGGTAAAAGGCGTTTTTAGTTCTCAAAGAGCAACGCCAGCGCCGGCGCGTCAACGGGCTGGGCGAAGCAATGCCCGAAGCGCCGAAGCGGTTTGTAGACGTTATATTTTAACATCAACATAATATGCAGTTTTCTTATTCCTCAATTGAAACCTTTTTTATTCCATTCCGTCCTAAATAGGGTGGATAGAACAGATTTTATTCCAGCGGATTTCCAGGCAGTATCAAGAAAAAGCTGATAAAACCGCGGAATTATCACATTTGAACCGCATTTCGAATAATCTTTAAACTATCAATTTCTATAGATATTTAGTAAAATAGAACATGTCATTCTTTTAAAGAAGCACTTGCTTGGGGTTAAAGGGCTTCAGGCTTTTTTTAATCCCGCCTCCGGAAGAACCATCTGAAGACCAACTATGAGAAGGTGTAATATGAAAACAATCACGAAACCCACTAAAGAGACCCTCAGCAAATTCGCGCCGCTGTTTCTGCTGGCCGTGTTCATGCTGTGGATGAAAACCTATGTCACGCAAAAAACGCAATTCAAATTGGAAGTCGGCGGTGCGCTGCAGGAATTTTTGCTGTTCATCAACCCGCTCGGCTCTGCGCTCTTGTTCCTGAGCGCCGCGCTTTTCTTTAAAGGCACGCGGAAATACCTTGTCCTGTTTGGCGTCTACTCGCTGATGTCGGTGCTATTGTACGCGAATGCCGTGTACTACCGCTTCTTCAGCGATTTCATCACGCTCCCGACACTCTTCCAGACGCAGAATTTCGGCGACCTTGGCGGCAGCGTCATGACGCTGATCCAGCCGACCGATATCCTGTTTTTTGTGGATGTCCTGTTCCTGGGCTTCCTGGTGTTCTCAAAACGCATCCAGAAAGATTCGCGGAACTTCAAGAAGAAAGTGGCGATTCCCGTCATCACCGCTGCACTGGCCATTTCGTTCTTCAATTTGGCGCTCGCGGAAGCGGATCGCCCGGAACTCTTGACGCGCGGCTTTGACCGGAGCTATATCGTGAAATACCTGGGCATGTACAATTACGCGCTGTATGACACGGCGGAGACGGTGAAGTCCTCTTCCCAGCGCGTGCTCGCAGACAGCGACGAAGTGACGGAAGTCCTGAACTACACGAAATCCAATTACGCCTCGCCGAACGAAGCTTACTTCGGCAAAGCGGAAGGGATGAATGTCGTATACTTGCACCTGGAATCAATCCAGACGTTTTTGATGAATTACAAATTGAACGGAGAAGAAGTGACGCCGTTCCTGAATTCATTGACCAAGGACCAGAACACGATGTATTTCGATAATTTCTTCCACCAGACGGCACAAGGCAAGACGGCGGATGCGGAATTCATGCTCGAAAACTCCCTGTTCGGCTTGCCGAAAGGATCGGCGTTCATCACGAAAGGCCAGAACACCTACCAGGCCGCTCCAGGGTTGCTGAAAGACGAGGGCTATACGTCCGCCGTCTTCCACGGCAATAACGGAACGTTCTGGAACCGTTCGGAAATCTATAAATCATTCGGCTATGACCATTTCTTCGACATCGAATCGTATAGCGGCCTGACCGAAGCCGACATGGCGGAATACGGCGTAATGGACAAACCGTTCTTCAAACAATCGGCGGAGCTTCTCAAAACCTTGCCGGAGCCGTTCTACACGAAGTTCATCACCGTATCGCACCATTTCCCTTACCATATCGATCCTGAGCTGACGACGATCGGCAAAGGGACGACAGGGGATGCGAGCGTTGACAACTACTTCCAAACGGCACGCTACGCGGACGAAGCGCTTAAAGGGTTCTTCGAAGAGCTCGAAGCGTCGGGGCTTATGGACAACACGATGATCGTCATGTACGGCGACCATTACGGCATCTCCGACAACCACAACGAAGCGATGGCGCAGGTGCTTGGAAAAGAAATCACGCCGGTTGAAAATGCCAAGCTGCAGCGGGTGCCATTGTTCATCAAAGTGCCGGGCATGGAAGGCGGCGTTAACCACACGTACGGCGGCCAGATCGACTTGCTGCCGACCGTCATGCATCTGCTTGGCGAAGAAACGCAGAACAACATCCAGTTCGGGACGGATCTTCTGTCGCCTGAACACGAAGAATCCGTGACTTTCCGGAACGGCGATTTTGTAAGCCCTGAAGTTTACGCGGTCGGCGACACGTTCTACAATCCGGAAACGGGCTTGCCGCTTGAAGAAAGCAAGATTCCAGCGGCCGAGGAGCTTCAGAAGTTCGGCAATTACGAACTGAAGCTGTCGGACCGCGTCGTCAACAGCGATCTCTTGCGGTTCTATACACCGTCCGGGTTCACCCCGATCGACCCGGCGGATTACAATTACCTGGGAGATCCGGTGAAAGAAGAGGAATAAACGATCCAAGAGGCGTCCTAGCGACCGGTTGTGCCGGTCTACTGGGATGCTTCTTTTTTAAGAATTTGCTTTTCATGAAAAAGTTTTGCATATTTTCTGTACCCCTACCGGGCAGAACCATGTAAAATAGGAGAGCAAGAATAAACTGGCCGGAAGAATCGGCAGGAGGAACACAATGAAATATTTTACAAAACAATGGTATGACGAAATGCAGGTATCGGGTTATCTGGCCTACCATGAGACGTTGGAAGAATGGCAAGAAGAGCTTGCCTACTATATAGAAGAAGGCATCGATTACGAAGAGGCGAACCGCAACAACCTCGAAGACATGCGGGAAGATTTGCTGAAGTTCCTTCCTGAACCGTTCCATCCGTACATCTACGACGGCACGATCGGCCACGGCTTCCCGCCGCAGGAATTGCGCGAGCTGGCGAAAAAGTGGGAGTTGGAGCACGAAGCGCGGCTTGAAGCGCTGAGCGACGACTACAGCCGCCACTACGAATCCATCAAAGGGGAGCTGCCTTCAGGCGCCGTCCAGTTGATGGAGCAGAGCCTCCATGATGCGGAAGTGCTTTCAGTCGAGAAGTCGGAAGGAACGCTCGCCATCAAGCTCGATATGAGCGGCGGATTCCATTACTTCACCGATATTCTGGTGACGTTCACAGGCGTGACAGAAGCCGAGTTGCCGGACGACTTTGCCGGTGCGTCCTGGCTGTACAATGAAATCTATCTGGCAGACGGCGGATTCGATCTCCGTGTGCTGTTCGACGGCCCGATGGTCGAAGTGAAAATCAAAGCGCAAGATGTGAATATTGAAGTATTGGAATAGCAAAGAAAGCCGGACCTCCTCTCCAGGAAGGTCCGGCTTTTCTATTGGTTCATTTTTCAAATGCCTTTTTCAGCTCGCGAGCCCCTTCGGCGACGGCCTCCCGCGCTTCCGGCACAAAACTCGAGAAGTTCGCGAAGCCGTGGATCAAATCGCTGTAGTTTTTGTAATAGACTTCGACGCCATGCGCCCGCAGCTTTTCGGCATAAGCGGCCCCGACGTCGCGCAAGGGATCGTATTGGGCGGTCAAAATCGTCGCCGGCGGCAACCCTTCAAGTTCATCGGAGAGGATCGGCGAAAGATACGGATGGTGCCGGTCTTCTGGAGAGCTCAAATAATGGCGCTGGAACCAGCCCATCATGTCGCGTGTCAGAAGATACCCTTCAGCATTCTCTTCCATGGACGGGTAGTCGGCTGCAGGACCGGCTGACGGATACAGCAGGAGCTGGTGGACGACGCGAGGGCCGCTGTGCTCTTTCGCAATCAGGCAGGAGACGGTCGCAAGGTTGCCGCCTGCGCTGTCGCCTCCGACGGCGATCCGGTCGGCATCGATTCCGAGTTCGTCTGCATGGGCAACGAGCCACTCAAGCGATTCATAGGCGTCTTCGACAGCGGCCGGGAATTTATGTTCCGGCGCCAAGCGGTATTCCACGGAAACCACCATGCACGAAGCGAGGTTCGCCAGTTCGCGGCAGATGGCGTCATGGCTTTCGATGCTGCCGAGCACCCAGCCGCCGCCGTGGTAGAAAACGAGCACTGGATATGGCGCAGTGCCTTTCGGCGTGTAGATGCGAATCGGAATTTCGCGCCCGTGCAAGGGAATGGTGCGGTCTTCGACGCGTTCGACGGGCTCTTTCTGCAAGGCCATAAGGGCGGCGTTCTCGGAGTTGCGCATCGCTTCCGGGGTAAGCCGTTCAAACGATATCGGAACGGTGTTCATCTGGTCTAGATAAAATTGGATTTTCGGGTTTACCGGCACATTTCATTCCTCCCATTTTCTCTGTTCTCCTAGCCCTAAAGGGATTCGCTGTGCATCCAGATTATTCCTTCTGCGCAAATAAAAAACAAGCATTGTTCTTTGCCGGAACGGGTAGAGTCAAGGAAAGGAGTGATTGGAATGTGGACCCAAGAAGTGATGGACAGGCTGGATGCGAAAGAAGCGCGCATCATCGAAATACGCCGCTTTCTCCATGCACATCCGGAGCTGTCGTTTGAAGAAGAGAACACTGCCGCCTATATCGAAGACTTCTATAAGAGCGTGCCGGTGGACAAGGTAGAAACGAATGTCGGCGGACACCGGGGAATCGTCGTGACGATCAACGGAGAAAAGCCGGGGAAGACGATTGCCATCCGTGCCGATTTTGATGCGCTGCCGATATAGGAGGAAACGGGATTGCCGTTCGCTTCCGAAAACCCGGGCGTCATGCACGCCTGCGGCCACGACGGGCACACTGCGTATATGCTGATTCTCGCAGAAACGCTGGCTGAGGGGAAGGCGGGTATGGCCGGAACGGTGAAAGTGATCCACCAACCGGCCGAGGAAATGCCGCCGGGCGGCGCAATCGGCATGATCCGGGCAGGTGTACTCGACGGAGTGGATGCGGTCTTCGGAATCCATGTCATGTCGACGATGGAAACCGGGAAAATCTTTTACAGGAGCGGCAACACCCAGACCGGACGGGGCCGCTTCAAGCTGCGCGTCCAAGGGAAAGGCGGGCACGGCTCGTCGCCGCACATGGCGAACGATGCCATCGTTGCAGCGAGTTCGTTTGTCATGAACTGCCAGACCATCGTCAGCCGGCGGGTGGATCCGTTTGATACAGCAGTGGTCACGATCGGCTCGTTTGACGGCAAGGGGCAGTTCAACGTCATCAAGGACGCCGTCGAACTTGAAGGCGACGTGCGGACGATGTCACAGGCGTCCCGCGAACTCGTCGAAGCGGAAGTCCGAAATCTTGCCAAAGGGCTGGAAGCGTCGTTTGGCGTGGAGACCGTGCTGGAATATGAAAACGACTATCCGGTCCTCTATAACGATCCGGCTGCGACGGAAAGAGTGCGGCAAGCGCTCGTGCAGGCAGCACTCCCTGAAGTCACTGCCGTCGCCGAAGTTGAGCCGCAGCCCCCGTCCGAGGATTTTGCCTATTACCTGCAGGAAAAACCGGGCTGCTTTTTCTACGTTGGCGCAAAACCCGAAGGCGAGTGGCATCCGCACCATCACCCGAAATTCGACATCGATGAGCGAAGCCTGCTGATCAGTGCGAAAGCCATGGCGGCGGTGGTGGGCGCTTATTGCAACCGTGAGAACTAAGTGTTGCCGGTAGATTTTAATGTCGCCGGACGCATTTGGATTGGCACATTCCAAAAAAGGGAATGTGCTTTTTATCTGGGCATTCTTTTAATGGAAGACGCTTTTCTGCTTCCAATCAGAAAGACTCTTGCGCCCTAGAATCTTCCAGAATATAATAAATCAACCGCACAAGCGGTGGATGAGAGAGAAATGGGGTTTGGCAGTGCTATGAAAGCAAATGAAATCAAGACAGCCGGGCAATTGATCGAAGCGATCCGCGGGTTATGGGATGCGCGTTCGATCCGCCGGCTGCACGAATGGCTTGGGGAACTCGAAACAGAAGAAGATTATTACCGGCTGATCGGACTTGCGGATCAGGCGGACCTCTATAAATACAGCAATTTATTGTCGACGCACGCCTACAAGCGCTTCGGGACGCTGCGCCCGTTTGCCTGGCATTGCACGCGTCTTCTGGAGACCGGGAAGAGCCTGGAAGCGGAAGAGCGCATGAATGGCCGGCTCCAGGGGATCGCGGAAGAAACATACGCGCCGGAAGAACGCGCTTCGGCCCATCAGCTCCTGCTGCGGGTGTTCTGCGAGTTGAACCGCCTGACGGAAGCGAAAGAGCAGCTGGAGAAAATCCGGGAAGCCAAAGGGTTCGTGTGGGCGGATTTGGAAGCTTATTACTACCTGCACAGCGGGGAGTGGGACAAAGCGGAAGCGCTGCTGAAAACTGCGCTGGCTGAAGAAACCGAAGTGCGGAACGAGTTCGCGCGCCAGCTGTACGCCGATTACCTGGCAATGGACGGCCGCCAAGCGGAATCCCTCGCAGTGCTTCGGGAAGGGCGCGCGAAGGATCCGGAAAACTGGGCTTTCCTTATGGAGCAGGTGAAGCGGCTGTTCCACCTGGGCCAATACGGGGAGACGATCCGCCTGATCGAAGAGATCAACGCGAAAAATCCGTTCCATGTCAACCGGGAACATTACATCTTCTTGACGGCGGAGAGCTTGTACAAGCTGGAGAAATGGGCCGAACTGGAGGCATGGATTGCGGAGCATAAAGACGTGCTGGAGCGGACGATCTACGGAAAAACCGCCATCCGGCGTGAAGGTGCATTAAAGCAATTGAAGCTGACGCCGACTGTGCAGAAGCTGGATTACTGCGTGCCGGCTTCACTTTCGATGATGCTTCAGGCATACGGGGAAAAGGCGAGCCAGGACGACATCGCTTCGCATATCTTTGATGTGACGGGCACCAAATTGCGGACCACGATGACCTATATGGAATCGCGCGGAATGAAAGCCCGCTATTTCAAAGGGTCGGTGGACGTCTATAAAACGATCCTTGATGCCGGCGTGCCGGTGCTGCTCAGCATGATGATCGAAAACACAGCGCATGTGCAGGTCGTAGCGGGATATGACGACCGGCTCCAGGCGATGATCATTCAGGATCCAAACGACCAGTCGCCATTCCTGATGCCGTACGGCGAAATGAAAAATGCCTATAAGATGTCGGATTCGCTTAGCATGGTCTTCCTGAAAGAAGAGCAGGAGCACCTGCTGGAGCTGCTCGATGAAGGCGAGCACCGCTTCTTTAGCGGACTGTATGAGTTTCTTGATGAAGAAGAGGAAGGCGAAAGCGAAGCGTTCATCGCGTTCTTGAAAGCCCATCAGGAAGAGCGCTACGCCGCGGTGATCGGAATTTCCGCCCTGTTTTCAGAGCGGGCCAAAGAGCTCCACGGCGTCTGGCTCGAACGGCTGCGAGAGGATTTGGGTGCGGACGATGCGGAACTTGCGCTGTTGACGGCGCATATGCATTACCAGAAGAACGAATTGCCTCAGGCGCTGGCGAGTTTGGAAGCGGTCGATGAACGCCGAAGCCCGTATGCCTTGTTCTTGCGTGCCGTCATTCTCATGAGCCAGGACCGCCATTCTCAGGCGATTCCGCTGCTGAAGCGTTCCATTGAACTGGATCATTACCAGCCGGCCGCCTACAGCCATTTGGCCCGCTGTTATATGGAAACCGGCAAGCTGTACCAGGCTTTCAAATGGTCAGGCATCGCGCTTGAGCAGGTCCCGTCGGACGACTATATCCAAATTACGCACAGCTTGGTCCAATATGAAACCGGTGCTTATGAAGGCGCGTTGGCGCGATTCCGGAAGCTGAGCGAAGATGCGCCGGAGGACGGCTATTTCATTTACGAAATTGGCCGCTGCCTGCTCGCGCTCGGTGAGAAAAAAGAAGCGATGGCGGCTTTTGAACGCTCTGTCGAACTCGACCCGGCGCTGCCGTTCTCCTATTTGCGGATTGCGGAGATCCATATGGAAGCCGAGAAATGGGAGCTTGCCGAAGAGGTCATCAACCAGGGCATCGAAGGAGCGGCGCAGACGGACATTCTCCATGTCTACCGGGGGCATATCGCCACAGAGCGGGACCGGTTCAAAGAAGCGGAAGCCGATTACCGGAAGGCGCTCGAGCTCGACCCGGAAGATCTGTTTGCGGTGACCTATATCGCTCATTCCTTGGTCAAGCAGGAACGCTTCGGGGAAGCGGTTGAGCTCATCGGCCAATATGCTGAAAAAGGGGATTCCGCTTATTTCATTCGCACAGCAACGATGCTGTGGGAGGAATGGCCGGCCCATGCCGGAAGGGAGCAGGCGGCAAGCTTGCTGGAAAAAGGGCTCGAAAACCGTGAACTCGCAGATTATCTGGTTATGGCAGAGACCTATGCGGAATTCGGGGAAGACCCGCAGTTTCTCAACCGTGTGCTTTTGACATTTAAAGCGCTGCGGGAGGAAAGCCGGGATGAGACGCTGCTGTGCCTGGAAGGGCAGCTGCACGAAGCAGCCGGCAACAACCGGTTTGCCCGTTCGCTTTACGAAGAGGCCGCGGAGAAATCGCAGCACCCGCCGGCATTCTATCGCCTAGGGCTAATGGATGAAGAAGCCGGGGAACCGAAAGGAGCGGTGCAGCACTTCAGTCGCTGCGTCGAACTAGACCCGGGGCATACCGCGGCCCGCGAAGGGCTCATGCGGGCTTATACGGAAACTGGCAACCGGGCAGCGGCATTTGCAGCGGCGCTACACGTTCTGCGGCACGATCCGCTCGAAGCCGATTTCAAGGAATTGTTCAGCCTGGCAGCGACAGAAGAAGCCGTCACGGCGATAGCGAAAACACTTGATGATGTCGCAGGACAGGTGCCGGAAGAGTGGCTCTTCGCCGCGAAGGCGCTTTGCGCAGAAAAAGAAGGGCGGCTCGATGACGCGGAAGCGCTGTTCGGAAAGGCGAAAGCCGTCAACGGTGCGTTTCCGTCCCGCTACCAGCATGTCGAGTTCTGCATCCGCAGAGGCCAGTTTGACCGCGCCGCGCTGCTTCTTGAAGAGTTGATCGCGGAGCGTCCAGAAGACGAAAGGCTTTACGGAGAATACATCCGTGCCTTGGCGGAAACCGGCAAGACGCATGAAATCAGCAAGCGCCTGAAAAAATGGCTGGGCGCGGAAGAGCTGGCGATTGCCGAAACCCACAGCGCCGATGCGCTGGCATTGTGGTTTGATGAGCATGTGGAAGAGGCCGAAGAAGCGAGGCAGAAAAAAGGCTTTTTCGGCAAGCTGTACCAGAAATCCCGGCAGCTGCGGATGATTTCTACAATCATCACGCTTTACGAAGAAGCAGCCAAACGCCTCCCGGAAAGCGAGGTGCCGGTAATCCGCCTGGCTTCGGTTTATCTGGGCCGCGGCATGGCAGAAGAAGCCGTCGATGAATTAGCGCCGTTCGTCAAACGGACCGGCAATTACGAAGCCGCTGTTCTGCACCTGCAGGCAGTGCTCCAGCTGGCGGAGGAAAAGGGATCGCCGAAGCTTCAAGAGAAAGCTGTTGACCTGGCACGTGGCCTCCATAAAGAGCAGCCGGCCGATGCCGCCGTCCTGATTGCTTGGGGCGATGCATTGTTGGAACTTGGCGAGATTGACAAAGCACTCGAAAAGTTCGACCACGTTCTCCGCCTTCAGCCATACAACGGCGAAGTGTACATCCGGGTCCTGCACATTCTGCCGGAACACCGGCCGGAAGGGATAGAGGCCGTCGCTGCGCAGATGCCGGAAGAGCTGCAATTCCATGAGTGGGTCGAACTGGCCCGCGGCAGAAGATGGATGATGCAGCACGAAGCCGGAAAAGCGAACGGAATTTTAAGCACGCTCACGGAACAAGAACCCGACTTCCTGCCGGCATTCTATGAACTGGCCCGGTGCCAAATGATGCAAGGCGACAAGCGTGGCGCATTGCGGACGCTCCGGCAGCTGTTCAAGAAAGAAGATGGCGATGACTTTTTGGAGTTGATCGCTGAAGAACCGCTGTTTGAACCGGCCTATGAAGAGATTGATGAACTGGCCGAGGAATTGGTCGGAACAAATTAACCCCAGCCGGCAAACGGCTGGTAAGAGGCTATCTAAAAAGCCTGAAACAAAAAGGTTAGAGGAGAAAAAGCAATGCTTTTCTCCTCTGGCCTTTTCGTCATTCTATAACGGCTGATGGGAATGGAGGCGGCGAACAGGTTGGACGAAGGCACTTCGGCCAATTTGTTTGCGACGAAGCAGCGAAGCGATGCAGGAGCATCGGTTTTTCCAGCGGGACAGCGAAGTGCCGAACTAACTCGGACGCCAGTCCGAGTTAGTTCGGCGCAAGCCCGCGGAAAGCGTCCGCCGCAATGGACAGCAGCCCCTTTTTGGACACTCCCTTTTTTATTCGGCTTTTGCAACTTTCGAAATGCCGGAAAGGGATTACGTTTGGCCGCAGCGGGTAAACTGTAGGTAAACGTTTTAGAGGAGGAACAGCAATGGCGCGAAAAGGCACAGCCGGGCGGATGCCCGAAAAGCAGTTAGGCTCGACTGAATCCGGAATCGACAAGGCCGTAAAAAAGACCAAAGAAGTTTTTGACGGCGACAACGAAGCAACGGAATACGAGGAAGTCAAAGGCAAAGGCGAAATGGAAGATGCTAAAGAGTATTCGAAAAAACCGCAGGAACAAAAGTCGAGAGATACTCAGCCTGGCGAGTAATCTGCGAAGAAGCGGCAGAAGCTTGAACGGGTAGTGGAATAAACGATGTTTGTGGAGCTTTTATAGTATGAATTCCAGTAAAAAGGAGGCGTCTCCCATCGCAGAGACCAGGAAATACCGCGTCGTGTATCATTTAGGGCAAGGAGTGGAAGCTGCCCAGATCGTCGAAGCCGGAAGCCATAAAGAAGCTTCGACTATTTTGGATAAGGAAGGCTTGAAAGAATTCCTTGGAGAAAACGAAACCTATTACCAATTCAAACTTGAAGAAGTGAAAATGATCAGTGTCCAGGAAGCGGAATGACCTCGTAAGAGAAGCCTTCCGGTATTCGGTGAACAAACCGGTGCCGGAAGGTTTTTTTATGGAGTGGCGTGCCTGCCGGGCACTTAAGATAGCACAAATGCCATCCCGGTTTTGAAATCGAGGAAGGATTCTTGGCGGAAGCCGAGAATGTAAAAGGGTAGGGAGGTGAAATGATGAAGAAATATGTCATCCAGTATACCTTAGAAAAAGGACTCACAGTTGAACGGACGGTGGAAGCCGGATCACGGGAAGAAGTCGCCGAAATGGCGCTGTCGGAACAGATCGTCCAGTTCGAAGATGTTTTTGGCGAATGGAACTTGTTCAACAAAGACGATATTAAATTAGTGAAGATAAAAGATTATACCGAACCGGTCAATACATCACGAAGAGGCGGCTGATCAGGTACGGATTTTACTAATAGGGAGGGCCGGGGAAATCCCCGGCCTTCTTTTATTGGGAGTGCTTTAATGCGCCATCATCTCATGGGCAATATCGTGGCCGTCCATATCGGAAGGGTAGTAGGTCGGCCAATTGACAACTTCCTCGAGCAGCGCTTCGCGGTCGTCGCCCCAGTACAGGTGGTAATGGGAAGCGTCAGTCGGGGAAATGCCGTGGTCACTGAATTGGATGAATTGCGGAAGGCCTTCTGCTCCGCCGGTCAATTCAAAAACGAACCGGACGCCGCGGTTGCCTGCTTCATATGTCAGAATCTCATAGCCATCGTATGTATAGTCGCCTGCAAGTTCTTCGCCTTTTTTGAAGAACGTCACACGATCACCTTCTATGACGACGCGTTCCACATCGGTCCGATAGCCTTCGGTATAGTATGCTTTGTACTCTTCAGCTGTCATGTCGTCCGAGTGCAGGGCTTTATCCGCAAACACTTCATCAAGTGTGCCATTTTGCAGGAGCGGATAGACGGATTGCCAATCTCCTGCCCAATCCGACAGCGGCCGGTCTTCGACTTGGCTGTCTTCAAAAAAGCCGTCGTAGATTTTCTGGGATTCTTCGCTAGTTGAATGAGCGTCGTGGTCATGGTCGTGATCAGACTCATTTTCATGAGAATGCGATTCGGCCCCTTGTTCGCCGGTTTCGGTGGAATCGGAAACGGCGCTTGTGCTTGCGGCAGTATCCGGTTCCGCATCGGCAGAACCGGTTGGCTGGCATCCGGCAGCGAGCAAAGCGGTGAGCGAGAGAAGAGCCAGACTTGTTTTGAATGAATGATGCATGTGAAACACTCCTTTTCTTAAAACGTAATGATTACAATTTATGATTATACACATCATTCCGGAAGGAGAGAAATAAAAGAATATTAAGTCTTTTAAGGTTTGAAAAATAAAAGATAAACACAATAAAAAATTTGAAAATAATGTATGTAATATAATCTCTCCGTGCTATTATAATTGAAGCGAAAAGCAAGGAAGGAAGATATGATGAACGCTTCAAAGATTCAATCTGAAAGAGAAACGCTTTATTTTGTATTCAGCGCAATTGCCAGTGTCCTGGTTTACATCCTGGCGGCTGTGTCGATTTTCGGCATCGCCATTGTGCTGATCGTTTTTGCACTGATGCTTTATGTAAATGCCATGATGATGGGCTCAATCCGCGGCAACGGGGTCCGCATCCATGAGCGGCAATTCGGCGATGTCTACAGCCGCGTCCAGGCACTATCCAAGGAAATGGGGCTGAAGAAAGTACCCGACGTTTTCGTCATCCAGTCGGAAGGCGCATTGAATGCGTTTGCGACCCGCTTCTGGGGTCGCGACATGGTCGTCCTTTATTCGGAAGTGTTCGAACTGGCGCGCGAGCAGGGGCAGGATGAGTTGGACTTTATCATCGCCCACGAATTGGCGCATATCAAACGCCGCCACGTCTGGAAAAATCTTCTCATCATTCCGGCAGGGTTCATTCCATTCCTAGCGGAAGCTTATAGCCGTTCGTGCGAATATACATGCGACCGGCACGCGGCATATACCATCGGAAACGCGGCAGCGGCCAAACGCGCGCTGACGCTGCTCGGCATCGGAAAGAAAATGTACTTGGAAGTGAACGAAGACGCCTACCGCGAACAGATCGAAACCGAATCGAACGGCATCGTCTGGTTCAGCGAAGTGCTCTCGACGCATCCGCACCTGCCGAAGCGCATCCAGTCGGTCGAAGCGTTTGCCGGCGGGGAAAGCCATCTCTACCAACCGAATACCGGCAAGATCGCCGTAGGGGCCGGCATTTTAGCGGCTGTCTTCTTCGGCGTCTACATCGGCAGCATCGCGCTGTTTACAGGCGGCGGGCTTGTCTATTCGCAGCTCCTTCCAAATGCTTTTTCAGATGAATCCTTTTTAGCGGTTGAAGGCGAAACGCCGTTGATGAGCGCCGCCTATAACGGCGAGATGGACGCAGTTGAAACCGCACTGGCGGATGGGGCAGATCTCCATGCCAAAGATGTGGATGGAGCGGATGCTCTCATGTACGCTGTCCAGGGCGGGGAAGCGGCAATCGCTGAACGGCTGATCGAAGCGGGAGCGGAAGTCAATACAAGCGATGATTATTCGACTGCACTGGAAACGGCTGTGCTATATGAAGATTTTGAAATGGCCCGCTTGCTTGTGGAAAACGGGGCAGACCCGCTGCTCATGAGCCCGGCCGGATCGACCGCCATCGAAGCGATGGGCGTGAACGACGAAGCAGAATTCATGGCAGCGTTGAACGAATAAAATCCGGCATCCATCGCCGGTTCATAAAGAGGGGGACGGCAGCCATCAGCGCTGCCGTTTTTTCTTGGGGAAGAGACCGGTTCTTGTCGATATGTTGAACGCAGATATTGAACCTGTTCCGTTAACTGTCTATTCATCTATGTGCATAAAAGAAAGGCCGGACCTTGGTATCAGTCCGTGAAGATGCATGATTATCGAAGCCGGCTAGTAGTTATGATAAAGGCTGGAAAACAGGAAGGCTTCAAGCGTTCCAAACGGGCCGATGATTCCGCCGGTGCACAGAAAGTCTTGCGGTTTACCGGTAAATAAAGCTTGCTTTCCGTCCTCCGCATCCCCTATAATTTGTTCTATTGTGCCAGAGACAGAAAGGTCCGAGCGGAACGTGCCGGCCTTTTTTTGATGGATTTTTCCTGGCAAGAGTATATGGAAGAACGGAGAATTTACATGGATAAACTATACAGCGCATTAATCATCTTCGCGGGATCGGTGCTGCTTGGATTTGCATTCAACATGCTGCTATTGCCGCACGAAATCTTATCAGGGGGTATTACAGGGATCGCGATGATCTTCAGTTTGATGGTGCCGGTCAACGCCGGAATCTGGCTGATCGTGCTGAACATCCCGATCCTGGTGCTCGGCTGGATGAAGCTTGGCAAGATGTTCATCCTCAACAGCATCTATTCGGTAGCGGTGACGTCAATTTCGATGCTTTACATCCCGGTCATGAAGCTGACAGAGGATGCTTTATTGTCTTCAGTATTCGGCGGCGTGCTTGTCGGTGTCGGCGTCGGCTTCATCATCCGCTTTTTCGGTTCGACGGGCGGCTTTGACGTTGTCGGCCTGCTGTTGACGATGAAGCGCGACATCCCGCTCGGCTTTTTGGTGTTCGGCCTCAACAGCCTCGTCGTCTTCGTTTCAAGCTTCATCTTTTCATGGGAGCTTGCGATGTACACGATGGCATCGATCTACATTACCGGACTGGTCGTTGACCGGATCCACACCCGCCACATCAAGCTGAGCTTGATGGTGGTCACGAACAAAGGCGATGCCGTCAAAAAGCAATTGATCGAGAACCTTTACCGCGGCATCACCGTGACAGACGGCGAAGGCGCGTACTCGGGCAATAAAGTCAAAGTGCTCTACAGCGTCATTTCGCGCTATGAACTCGCGTACGTGCGCCCGCTCATCAAAGCGGTCGACCCGAACGCATTCGTCAGCATCAGCGAAACGATGGAAGTCATGGGCAATTTCCGCAAGGACGATAATTTCAAGAAAATCCCCGGCGGCCATACGATGTATGACACGATGCCCGATGGGTCGAAATAATTTCTTTAGATACTGCCAAAGAACCCCTCCGAATCACGAGAATCGGAGGGGTTCTTTGGGTGATGAAATATTATCTGAATAATCAAATTAGAGTATTTTCATTTTCGTTCAATGGGTATATGATGGAGATAAAAGGAGGAGGAGTAATTATGGAACCGACCTTTGGGCTTGTGCCGATGCTCATCCTTTCCGCCATTGTAGTTGTGCTGATCATGGCTTACTTCATCCTGCATCACTGGGCAAAATGAACAGCATAACGGTAAAAGCCGCATCTGTTATGCGGCTTTTAGTTTTCCCTCGTCTCATTGAAGCCGCCATGGCGCAAGAGGTCTACCGATACAATAATGCCCTTGCTCTACTTTGGAGCAAGGGCATTGCGAGCTTTATGGCTTATCGCTTGACCTCTTCCACTGTTCGGAAAGAGGCTTGGATCAGTTCTCTGAAAGGGACGAAATATATTCTTTTACGACTTCATAGACATAATCCTGGTTGGCCGCTGCCGTGTCCGGATTGTAAGCTCCGTTGTTCGTCTTGTTATTCGAAAGGATCCGGATGCCTAGGAATGGGATTTCATAGGCTGCAGAGATTTGGGCAGCGGAAGCGGTTTCCATCTCTTCGACTGAGGTGCCGTATTTTTCGTGGAACCACTTGATCCGGTCCACCTCGTTGTTCCAGACATCAGCGGAACCGATGGTGCCTTCGACGACCTTGCCTTCTGTGTGCGTGTCTTTCACAGTGCGGGCTGCAGCCAGCAACCCTTCATCCCCATCATAGTAGCGGATGTTTTCGGCATTCGGATCTTCTCCCGCGCTGCCTTCTGACGCCATCAGGTCCATAGGCTTCCATTGGGTCGGTTCAATTCCTGCGCCTTCTTTCAAATCGCCCGTTTTCAAGGCCCCAACGCTAACGGAACGTTTGCCGAGCACAATATCGAATACCTCCAACTCGGGATCGTGGCCGCCTGAAGTCCCTTGGTTGATGATTGCGGCAGGATTGTATTTCTCAATCGCCATTGCAGTAGCCGCGGCAGTGTTGGCCATGCCTTTCCCCGTCTTCGAAACAATTACCGGATACCCTTCCACTGTTCCAATATAAAATTCATATGTAGAGCCCGAAGTTACCACTTCCACATTTTCCAGGCGTTCTGCAAACTTCTCCGCTTCAATAGGCATCGGCCCTTGGATCAGAATCGGGCGTTGCGGTTGTTCTTTCGCTTCAGTTTCAGCAGCCGAACTACATCCTGCAAGGCTCAATAGGATAGCCAGAAGCAGGGATAAAAGATGAAAAGCTTTTAGATTTTTCAAGATGTGTTCCTCCTAGTTGTCGCTTTTCCCGTTGCCTAACCAATAAAAAAAGGCCGAATGCGGCAGAATATACTCCACCTTTCGGACCCGCCAAGTCGAAACCAGTTGCCGCACTTTTCCAAGGTAAATCGGATGTTGCGGCAGCTGCTGCTCCAACCCGTAGTCCAGTCCGTTTTTGGGGACTTGGTAGAAACGCCCGGACCATATTACCAGGCATATACGAGAATGATTAAGCTTGTTTTTGACACTTCGCAACTATAGCAACCCGAAACTTTGCCGTCAACCCTGAATGCGAACAATTAGATATAAAATACCATATATAGTTCGTGTATCAGGAAAAATGCCTATGTATACTTGCTTAAAACTCTTTTGGAATCGCCTTTTAGGGCTTTCTGTTTGGTGCGTGAATGCAGATCGGAAATGAAGAAGACAGCGTGCTAGGAATCTCCCGGCACGCTGTCTTCTGTTTTCATTGCCCATGCAGAAAGGGGACGTCTTTGTAGAGTTCCCGTGTGCCAGATGGAAGAGCGGTGAGTCCAAGAAGCGCTTCAACCACTTGCTTTCTCGTCTCGAAATCGAATGGGTCGCCGCATGGCCGTCCCATTTTAAAAGGAACCTGCAGCGTCCGCGGGACGCCTGCTTTATCGGTCACTTCCGGGAACAGCGTCACCATGGCGGTTGTAATGCCGGATGCTTCTAAAGCCCGGGCATACAGCCCGAGTACGTTGTGGCAGGATCCTCAGCCGGGCACAAGGAGCGCGACATCGATTTCCTCACGGCGCAACAGTTCTACCACTTTCGGAATCCACTCGCGTTCCACTTCCGCCGTATCGAGGATGCCGCCGTTCAGTCCGATGTGGATAGGGGAGACGGATCCGATCATTCCGTCGGCTGCCAATTCCTTCAGCTGGGGAAGCGGAAAGACAATTGTGGGATCCGATTTGGCATGCTTGGTATCGATGAAAAGATGGGTCACCGTCAATTGGTCTTCCTGCGCATCCGCCGGTATGAGGCGGAATGTAGGGTCCCCGGCAGGATTATCCACGTCGAATGGAGAATCCGTTACGAGATGGATGCCCGCGGTCGACAGGAGGGCAACTTTGCATTCGCTCAGTGGCTTGTGCAAACGTGTTTCCGGCATGCCGGTGTAGTCATGCATGTGGCTCATCGTGAACTTTTTATAAGCTTCCGGGAAATTGCCGGAAAAAGTCCGCGACAGCTTCGACTTGATCTTTGTCTTCAGTTTCATGGCTCGCTTTGCCTCCCTTTCCTCTAGCTTTCTGTAAAATTCGACAGCGGAGGGAAAATTCCTGTCCGTTTCCAGTGGAAGATAGTGTAATAATTTGGGGAAGGGCCGGCTTTGACGGCTGCGATTGCCATGGTTAAAGCCGCGGGTGAAAGGGTATTTCGAATTTAAGAGGCTGCCCGGCAGCCGCAAAAAAATAATGCAAACAAAAAGGAGAATGATGATGGAAATCCTAAAACGGTTCAGAGACATTATGGCAAGCAATATCAACGCAATGCTGGATGAAGCGGAAGATCCGGAAAAAATGATTGATCAGTATCTCCGTGATTTGAACAGCGACCTTGGGAAAGTGAAGGCGGAAACGGCCGCGATCATGGCAGCCGAGAAGCGCGAGCGCCGGGAACTGGATGAGCTGAAGCAGGAGATGGACGATATGCAGCGCTATGCGGTGAAGGCTCTCGAAGCGAATAACGAAGACGACGCCCGCAAGTTTTTACAGCGCAAAGCGGAACTCGCCGAGAAGGAGAAAACGATGAAGACGGCGGTCGAAATCGCCGCAGCGAATACCACGCAAATGCGCCAGATGCACGACAAGCTTGAATCGGATATTGGGGAACTTGAATCCCGCCGTGCAGAATTGAAAGGCAAGGCGTCAGTCGCCAAAACGCAGAAGCGCATGAACGATATGGGTTCATCAATCAACAGTTCCGGCGAACGCATCTCGGCCTTTGACAAGATGGAAGAGAAAATCAATCAGGAACTGGACGAAGCGATGGCAATGTCGGAGTTGAACAAAAGTTCCGGCACAGACATCAACGACCTGACGAAAAAATACAGCAGCGATGCAGATGTGGACGCTGAACTGGATTCATTGAAATCGGGCATCAATGTGGACGATGAGCTTGAGTCGCTGAAAAGCCAGCTGAACAAAGGCGAATAATGGCCGCGGGCAGAGATGAAGAAACCCTGCAGAAAGGGAGGAAGATGGAATGATCGTTCAATACAAATGCCCGAACTGCGGGTCGGACATGGCGTTCGATGCCGAGTCAGGCCATCTGTCCTGCCCGAACTGCGGAAGGCAGGATGAGATCGAAACGTTTCCGGAGGAGAACATCCTTCGGAAACTCGATCCCGAGGAAGCGAAGGAATACCACTGCGAGAACTGCGGCGCCGTGATTGTCACCGAGTCGGAGACGACTGCGACGCATTGCAGTTTCTGCGGTGCGCCAGTCGTGCTGGCCGACAGGCTGACCGGCGACCTTGCCCCTGCGAAAGTAATTCCATTTACCATCAGCAAGGACGAAGCTGAGGCCGCATTCCGGAAATGGACGAAAAACGGGCGGCTCACCCCGACCGGCTTCATGAGCGGCAACCGGATCAAGAAAATGACCGGGATGTATGTGCCGTTCTGGCTTTACGACATTGACGGCACCGCGGAAGTGGCGGCGATCGGGACGCGCGTACGCTCCTATACGAGCGGCGACACCATTTACACAGAGACCGACTTTTACGATGTCTACCGGGAAATTGACCTGAGTTATTTGAAAGTGCCGGCGGATGCGTCGGAGAAGATGGACGATGAACTCATGGACAAGCTGGAACCGTACGATTACGGGGAGCTGAAAGATTTCCGGATGCCTTACCTTTCCGGATTTCTGGCGGAAAAATACGATTTCGACGACGAAGCGCTGTTTTCACGCGTGGAATCGAAGATCGTCCCGTACATCGATTCCTATATCGGCACGACGATCTCGGGCTATTCGACCGTCAGCTATACGAACAAACAGATTCTGGCGAATAAACGCCGCGTCTACTATACGCTGTTTCCGGTCTGGATGGTCTATTACGATTTTGAGAACAAGGAACATACCTTTGCGATGAACGGCCAGACCGGCAAGGTGGTCGGTAAGCCGCCGATCAGCGGCGCGAAAGTCTTCGCCTGGTTCGCAGGCGTTGCGGGGGTTACGTTTGCCGTGTTGAAAGGCATCGCTTATGCCATGGGAGGTGTCCTATGGTGAAGAGGTTTAATCGGAAACTGCCGGTGTTGATCCTGGCGCAGCTGCTGTTTTTATTGGCCGGCACCGGTGCTGCCTTTGCGGTTGCAGACCAGCACATCTACGATAATGCGGGGCTCTTGAGCGAGCCGGAAGCGGCTGAACTTGAAGCTTTCGCTGCGGAGCAAAGCCGGGTGCACGGCACCGATTTTATTTTTTTGACGACAGACAGTACGGACGGGAAACCGATCGAGACATACATGGGCGACTTTTTCGACATCTGGGCCGTTGAGAACGACCAGGAAAATGCCGTGCTGCTGACGGTCGATATGGGCAACCGGCAAATCTTCCTGTCCGGTTTCGGAACGGCGGAAGAACGCCTGGACGACGGACGAATCGACATGGTGCTCGACCGCATCGTGCCGTATATGCAGGCCGGGGATTACGGCGCTGCTTTCCGGGAAACTGTTGCGACATCAAACCGCTATATGGAGTACCGGCCGGGCGTCAACCCGGAAAGCATCTTCCTGAAAACCTGGTTCCAGGCAGCAGTCGCTTTGCTGCTTGGCGGAATCGTGGTCGGCACGATGCTCTATAATTCAGGCGGACGCATCACGACTTCGTCCCGCACCTATATGGACAGCGACCATACGCGGGTAAGAAGCAGCGAAGACCGCTTCCGCAACAAGACCGTGACGCGGAGCAAAATTCCGCAGAACAAAGGCGGCGGTGGCGGCGGTTTCGGCGGCGGCGGCATGACCGGAGGCGGCCGTTCCTATAGCGGCGGCGGGCGCGGTTTCTAGTAGTAGAGACAAGAGGGCTTTTGGGGCTTTCTCTTTAGTTTCGGTATATGGTGAAGTAATGAAGAGATGGTTGATATACCGCTTCGGCGCTTTGGGCATGGCTCCCGCAATGAGCCGAGAAAACCACTCGTCTCATTGCTTCGCCTAGCCCGTAGGCGCGCCGGCGCTAGTTTAGCTCTTTAAAAGCTGATAACTTTATCCGTTATAGTAGTGCTTTCTGAGATATGAAGCAAAACAGCGGAGACGCCCGCGGGAAAGCGAGACAGCCGAGACCCCGCAAGCCGCAACGCGGCTGAGGAGGCTTGGCGCTCGCCCGCAGGCAAGCGCAGCTGTTTTGCGGAATATCGGGAATAAAAAATTCCTACTTCACCGTATACCGATACAGTGCCTATCCGCTCGAGACGCTTCGGTTTTTTTCCACTAGGGCAAAGAGTGTTAAGTGATTAAAGGAAGGAATGAATAGTATGGGCTTTTTCGGCAATCAATTTTCGGATGTAGTGGAATGGGAAGAATTCAGAGATGATATGATTTTCTGGAAATGGCATAACAACGAAGTGAAAAAAGGAAGCCGGCTGATCATCCGGCCCGGACAAGACGCCATCTTCCTCAATAACGGCAAAATCGAGGGCGTTTTCGAAGACGAAGGCGAGTACGACATTGAATCTGAAATCGTGCCGTTCCTATCGACTTTGAAAGGGTTCCGTTTCGGCTTCAATAGCGGCATGCGCGTGGAAGTGCTTTTTGTGAACACGAAGGAATTCACCGTCCGCTGGGGCACGCAGAATCCGATCAATATCCCCGCTCCGCAGCTGCCGGGTGGTATGCCGATCCGGGCGAACGGCACGTTCCAATTTAAGGTCAACGATTATGTGGGGCTGATCGACAAAATCGCAGGCGTCCGGGACAGCTATCTGGTGGAAGACGTGAAGATCCGCATCACGGCCATCCTCGACCAGCTCTTGATGCGCTGGATTACAAAAGAAGGCAAGGACATGTTCAACCTGCAGGCCAATGCCCGCGAAATCGGGGCAGGCATCCAAGACGACCTCAATATGGAGCTCATGGATGACGGCATGAAAGTCACCGGATTCCAGGTCATGAGCTTCAACTATCCGAAAGAGATCCAGGACATGATCAATAAAACCGCTTCCCACGGCATGGTCGGCGACGTTTCGAAATACCAGCAGATCTCGGTCGCAGACGCCATGGCAGCGGGCAAGGGTTCCGGCACCGCATCGGACATGGCCGGCATGATGATGGGCATGAACATCGCGAAGGAAATGATGGAGAACCAGAAAGCAGATTCTGGCGGCGGGCAAAATACCGGCAGCCCGAGCCCGCAGCCTGCAGGCAGTGAGAAGGCGATCCCGAACTTCTGCCCGAACTGCGGCCAGAAAATCGAGGGCACGAAGTTCTGCCCGAATTGCGGCCAGAAGCTGGTTTGACGAATGTAAACAGAAAGAATACGAAATGGTTCAAAGTTGATTGAGATCGCAATTTCTTCTCAATCTAAAACACTTAAGCGCCGCCTGGATCCATTCCAGACGGCGCTTTTATTTGGCTTATCAAACATAGATATCCTTTTAAAAACAAAGGGGTAGACGGATTGAGATATTTTGCCGGCGCTTGCCGCAGGAAAAGAAGCCAAGTGGCAATTCAACAGTGGTTAGTGGCAATTCAACATGTTTTGGTGGGAACTCAACGAGGTTTAGTTGGAATTCACCGAGGTTTAGTTGGAACTCGGGAGTGGCAAGGGGAATTCATCCCTTACAAGTGGAAATGTGTCTATACCGAGTTCGCATACAAAAGCATGAATTAAATTTTTTTAAAATTTTGAACGATATATTGCATACAGCTGAATTGTGTGATAAATTTAACAGAATAATTTGAAGTTTGAACTTCAAAAATTAATAAAAAGACGTCACAACTTCAAGAAGAGGGCAAAAAATGGACTTGAAACAATTAATCCACAGTCAATTCGATGATTTATCAAAAAGCCAGAAGAAAGTGGCGACGCATATTCTGGATTTCCCAAGGCAAGTGGCGCTGAGTTCGGCGCAGGAAATGGGCGAAGCGATCGGCGTCAGCGAAACGACGGTGATCCGTTTTTGCTACAGTCTCGAGTTTTCCGGCTACACCGAACTGCAAAAAGCGATCCGGGAGCAGCTGCTGTCGCCGGAAAGCAGTTTGTCGGCCTACCAGCAGGCAAAAGTGGAGCTGCAGCAGCAGCCGCACTTTTTTGCCCAGGTCATGGAACAGGACCGTGCGGCCATTGCCGAGACGGCGAAAGGGATCGAGGAAGCGGATTACGACTTGGCGGTCGAACGTTTATCGCAAGCCCGAAAGGTCCATGTGCTCGGCTTGCGTTCATCGTTCGCCGCAGCGAACTGGCTGAGCTATACGCTTGGCCTGGTCCGGAGCGAGGTCCAATTGATCCGGCCGGAAACCGAAGACGTCATCCAGACCTTGAGCGAGATGGACAGCGGGTCGGTGCTGATCGTGATTTCGTTCCACCGCTACCTGAAAGAAACTGTGAAGATTGCGGAACTGGCAAAAGAGCAGGGCTGCTTTGTCATCGGCATCAGCGATTCGCAGCTGGCTCCGATCCATGCAGCGAGCGATGTGCTCTTTCCGATTTACTCGCCCAACAAGTCAACGCTTGATGCGACAGCGTCATTGTTTTCATTTATGAACGCGCTGGCAGCAGGTTTGGTGGTCAAAGAAAAAGAGGCATTCGGGCAGCGGCAGGAAAAATACCGGGCGCTCGACAGCGATTATTTATTCATAGAAGGGGCGGGGAAAAAATGAAAGCAGTGGTACAGGAAATAAAACCGGTCGTGGAAGCGGTATTCGAGCATTTGCACGCCCATCCCGAAATCAGCTGGCAGGAAATTGAAACGACCCGCTACCTGAAAGAGTTTCTGGAAGCGGAAGGGGTGGAGGTGGAAACCTTCGGTGATTCGACGGGCCTCGTGGCAACGGTTGGAAGCGGCAGCCCGTGCATCGGCCTCCGCACAGATATCGACGCACTGTGGCAGGAAGTGGACGGCGAGTACAAGGCGAACCATTCCTGTGGCCACGATGCGCATATGGCTCTTGCCATCGGCACCCTGCTCGTGCTGAAAAAACTGGGGGTTCCGGAACAGGGGCGGCTGAAAGTGATTTTCCAGCCGGCAGAAGAAAAAGGGACCGGGGCTTTGTCGTTTGTGAAAAGGGGCATTGTCGATGATGTCGATTATTTATACGGCGTCCACTTGCGGCCGATCCAGGAAATCGGAACAGGTTATGCAGCACCTGCGATCATGCACGGTTCGGCAAAAATGCTCCGTGGACGGATCAACGGGACCGATGCACATGGCGCCCGGCCCCACCAAGGGCAAAACGCCATTGAAGTGATGGCGCAGCTCGTGCAGGCGATCCGTTCGATCCACATCGATCCGATGGTGCCGCATTCAGCGAAGATGACGATGTTCCAGGCAGGCGGCGAATCGGCCAACATCATCCCGGGCACGGCAACGTTCAGCCTGGATTTGCGGGCACAGACGAACGGCGCGATGGAAGAATTGTTTGTAAGTGTAAAGCACGCAATCACTTCGGTTGCGGCTCTGGCAGGCGTCGAAATCACCACAGAGACGGCAGCGGAAATCGCTGCTGCGGAAGTGGACGAAACAGCCGTGCAACTCATGGCGCGTGCGATTGCGGACACCTTGGGCGAAGAGGCCCTCGTCCCGCCGATTGTCACACCGGGCGGCGAGGATTTCCACTTTTATACGCTCGAGCGGCCGTCGGTCAAAGCGACGATGCTCGGCCTCGGATGCAATCTTGCGCCAGGGCTCCATCATCCGGCCATGACGTTCGACCGGGAGAGCCTCATTCCCGGTATTGAAATCCTTGCCCGGACGGTGCAGGGGACATTCGAAAGATTGGCGCAAGGAGAGTGAAAACGATGGGAAATGGAATCACCATCCGGCGGCTGGAAACCAATGACGACATGCGGTTGATCCAAGTCCTGGAACGCGAAGTTTGGGACATGGCGCCGATCCCGACGCATCAGACATTTACAGCGTCGAAAAACGGCGGCATTCTGGTCGGAGCGTTTTTCGAAGGCAAACTGATTGGCTTCAGCTACGGCTTTGCGGGATTCAAGGACGGGAAATCGTACCTCTGCTCGCACATGATGGGCATCCACCCCGACCATCAGTCAAAAGGCATCGGCTACCTGCTGAAAGAAGAGCAGCGTTCGCTCGCCAAGGCCATCGGCTACGACTTGATCACCTGGACGTTCGATCCCTTGGAGAGCCGCAACGCCTATTTGAATACAACACGATTGTACGGCATCTGCAGCACGTATCTCGAGAATTGCTACGGCGAAATGGACGACGGCTTGAACCGGGGCCTGCCGACGGACCGCCTGCAGATTGAATGGTGGATATCGAGCAGCCGCGTCGAAGACCGCTGGCAGCCAGAGCACGCGCAGTTCACACAGCCGCTCGGCGTCGGGAAAACCGCCTCCGGGCACCCGTATATTGACAGCGGGCTGGACCGGCTGCCGCTTCACGCGGAAGCCATCGAAGTTCCGGTGCCGGAGAATTTCCAGACGATCAAAAGGGAGGATGCGGCGCTCGCACTCGATTGGCGCCTGAAAATCCGCGAGGCTTTCCAGCGTTTATTCGCAAACGGTTTTGCCCTTGTCGGTGTACGCAAAGCCGAAGGCGGCATCCATTATTATCAATTCGTTCCACGGGATACGATTCCCTTACCATAAACAGAAAGAGGAGAACCTTATGCAAATCAAAGAAGTGAACGTACGGAAAATGAAAATGACGATGAAGCATCCGTTTACCACCAGTTTCGGCACTTTCCAGGAAAAGGACTTTCTTTTGCTGGAAGTGAAAGACGAGCTCGGCAATTCCGGCTGGGGAGAATCCGTTGCGTTCCATTCCCCTTGGTACAGCGAAGAAACGGTTGAAACGAATTTGCATATGATCCGCGATTTTCTGGCGCCGCTTGTGTTGGAAGGGGAAATCGGCCATCCGGACGAAGTCAGCGAACGCTTCGCCAATCTGCGGAAGAACAATATGGCGAAATCCACTGTGGAAGGTGCCATCTGGGATCTGTACGCCAAACGCAACGGAATGACGCTTGCTGAAGCACTTGGCGGCAAAAGCGAAAGGATCGAAGTGGGCATCTCGATCGGCATCAATGAAAACATGGATGCACTGGTCGAAACGGTGCGCGGCTTTATCGAGGAAGGCTATAAGCGCATCAAAGTGAAAATCAAACCCGGCTTTGATGTAGAAGTGATGCGCGAGCTGCGCAAGCAGTTCCCGGACATGCCGATGATGGCGGATGCCAACTCGGCTTACCGGTTGGAAGATCTGGGTGTGCTGAAGCAATTGGACGAATTCGGCCTGATGATGATTGAACAGCCGCTCGCTTCTGATGACATCATCGACCACGCGAAACTCCAGTCCGAACTGAAAACGCCGATCTGCCTCGACGAAAGCATCCACTCGCTGGAAGATGCCCGCAAAGCGGTGGAACTCGGCAGCACGAAAATCATCAATATCAAAATCGGCCGCGTCGGCGGATTGACCGAAGCGAAAAAGATCCATGATTACTGCCTGGCACAGGACATTCCCGTCTGGTGCGGCGGCATGCTCGAATCCGGCATCGGACGCGCGCACAACGTCGCTTTGACGACGCTGCCGAACTTCGTGATGCCAGGCGACACAGCCGGTTCCTCGCGCTATTGGGAAGAGGACGTCATCACCCCGGAAGTGACGGTGGAAGACGGATTCATCACGGTGCCGACGGAACACGGCATCGGCTACGGCATCAATCAGGAAGCATTGGACCGTTTCACGGTCGAGAAATGGCAATTTAAAAACTAACCGCACAGCCTAAGAAAAATAGAAGAAAACCAGAAGGACGGGGGAAAGAAGATGAAAAAGAGTTTTCAGATGGGTGGCGCGTTTATCGGCGTCATCGTTGGCGCCGGATTCGCATCGGGCCAAGAGGTATTGCAGTTTTTTACTAGTTTCGGGATGCTGGGGATTCTCGGCACGGTGATCGCCACGGCATTGTTCGCTTTTCTGGGCATGAATCTTATGCAGCTCGGCAGCCGGCTCCAGACCAAGTCGCACCAGCATGTTATTTACCACATTTGCGGACGTGTTCTTGGTACGGCAATCGATTTCATCATCACGTTCTTCTTGTTTGGTGTCACCGTGGTCATGTTTTCCGGATCGGGTGCCATCTTTGAACAGCAATTTGGCATCCCGGGAACCGTCGGCAACCTGTTGATGGCGGTATTGACAATCGCAACCGTGCTGATGAGCGTTCAAAAAGTCATCGCCCTGATCAGTGCCTTCACGCCGTTCCTGCTGCTTGCGGTGATTGTCATCACGGGCTACTCCCTGGTGAATTTCGATTTCGCTTCTGCTGACTTCGCGGCAGCATCAGCCAACCAGGCGGCGCCGAACTGGCTGATGGGCGGCCTCTTGTACGTATCGTATAACCTGGCTGCCGGAGCTGCCATGATGACAGTCATGGGCGGCACGGTGAAAGATGAGAAAGTGGCTGGGTGGGGCGGCATCATCGGCGGACTCGGACTCGGCTTGCTGATCTTGCTCATCAACATCTCGATGCTGACGGATCTGAAAGCACTCGCGGCTGTCCCGATGCCGATGCTGGTGCTCGCCAATAACATCAGCCCGATGCTTGGCGGCTTGATGTCGGTCATTTTGCTCGGCATGATCTACAACACGGCAGTCGGCATGCTGTACGCGTTCTCTGCCCGCATCGTCAAACCCGATTCGCCGAAATTCAAAATGTCTGTCGGGATCTTCGGAGCTGTTGCCTTCGGGTCAAGTTTTGTTGGGTTTGTCACGCTGGTCGGAACCGTGTATCCGGTCATGGGCTACTTAGGATTCGCTTTGATCGCGGCGATCGTGTTCGCCTGGTTCCGCCGGAAAAAACCGATGCCGGCCAACGAACTGGTGAACTCTTAATCATTTTCTGAACTTCAATAGAATTGTTAGAAAGGCTGCTGTCCATTACGGCGGACGCGTTCCGCGGGCTCGCGCCAAACTAACTCGGACTTGCGTCCGAGTGGATTTCGGCACTTCGCTGTCCCGCTGGAGTCGCCGCCTCCATTCCCATCAGCCGATATAGAATATGAAAAAGGCCAAGAGAGAAAAGCACTGCTTTTCTTTCTTGGCCTTCAATTTTGGAATCTTGATTGACATCTTTCACTTTTCCCTACTCAAGCACGCCTCGGTACTTCTTATCATTTCCCTTCAATAAATCCACAAAAAGAAAAACACGGAAGAAAGGTTCGCTAAGAAATGGGCGATGGCGCTGGTCCATGCGTTGTTGGTTTTGTAGAAAACGACGCCGTAGAGGAAGCTGTTGACGAAAACGAAGAAGAGGTCGTACGCCACCACGATGGGTGCACCGAATGCGATGTGGCCGAGTGAAAACAGCAGCGATGACAACAGAAGCGCCGGAACAAGCGGCAGCATTTTGCTCACTTGATTCTGGAAAAATGCGCGCCAGGCAATTTCTTCGCCCAAGGCAAAAACAGCCAGTTGGAGAATCATGAGGAACAACAGGTTCCAGGAAAGGAAAGCCTCTGTACGGGCGACGACGTATTCCAGGTATTCCGGCAAAAAGAGGAGGGCAAGCCCGATGCTGACAGCATTCATGACCACCGGCAAGATGAGCCAGAACCAGATGCTCTTTTTCTTCAAGTCCCGTCCGATGGACCGGAAATCCAATCCACTTGCGCGGGCGGGTTGCTTCTCCAGCTTTTTAACGGCGAAAAAGAAAATGATGCCAATAATGACAGCAAGCCCGGCGATGCTTGTGCCTGAAAAGTTTGCGAACGACAGGACCGCCATCACTGTCAGACCGATAAGTGACAGTGTACCTATTTTCTTCAAGACAACCGACTCCCCAACTATTTATTTGGTATAGAATACAGCCTTGCAAGGACAGACTCCATCTAGCTATCTTGCATATGGTTACCATTTTTATTCCAATAATACAATTCGCGGTGTTTCCTCTCCTTTCCTGCCAAACAGCCGCTCCAATATTTCCACACCTGCGATGTCGGAGCTGTGAGCAGCTACTTGTTCATGGGCAACTCCCTATTTTTTATTGAAGGCAGGAAGGGAAGAGCGGAGGTTAAGTCGAATAAGTGTCCGAGGATATCACTGAAAAGAGGAGGGCTGAACGTGTCTAAAACGGCTTTATTGGTCATCGATGTACAAAACGAAATGTTTGCCGAAGCGAACCCGGTTTTCAACAGCGAGAAGCTGATCCGAAACCTTCAAATCCTGATCCAAGGAGCGCGCGCATCCAGAGCGCCCGTCATCTACGTCCAGCACAATGACCAAGCGCTTGTAGAAGGGACGCATGACTGGCAAATCCATCCGTCGATCCGCCCAGAAGCAGGCGACGCGGTCATCCAGAAATGGACACCGGATTCATTCCATGAAACCGATCTGCAAGAGGTACTGCAGGAAAAAGGCATCGAACACCTCGTTGTCACTGGCAACCAGACGGAGTATTGCGTAGACACGACGACCCGGCGTGCCTTCAGCCTCGGCTACCGCTTGACGCTCGTCGAAGACGGCCATGGCACATGGGATGCCGATTCCTTGAGCGCTGAACAGATCATCGGCCACCACAATCGTGTGCTCCGGTCTTTTGCATCGCTGAAGGAAACGGAAAAGGTTCTTTTTGAAGGGTGAATCGAATAAGCACACATTAAAAACCCCTGCATTGAACATAGCGTTCACTGTAGGGGTTTTGCTGTTATACGAATAGATGGCCGAACACAACCAGGATCGGCAATGTAATGATGGTACGAAGAACAAAGATCACGGCAAGTTCCCAGAACTTCACCGGGATGTTCGAGCGCAGAATCAACAGGCCGATTTCCGACATGTAGATGATCTGCGTCAGCGATACACCCGCTAGGACGAAGCGCGTCAATTCGCTTTCGATGCCGCTGCCAAGGACAGCCGGCAGGAACATATCCGCGAATCCGACAAGGAAAGTCGGCGCAGCTTCTGCCGCTTCCGGCAATCCGAGCAATGTCAGGACCGGGATCAGCGGATAGGAAATGATTTTGAAGAGCGGCGTGTATTCCGCCACCACTAGCGCAATCGTGCCGAGTGCCATCACCAAAGGAATCAATGCCAGCCAGATGTCGAGTACGGTTTCGATGCCGATCTGCGTCAGCTTTTTCGGGCTTGCGGCGCTGTTCGCTTTGCGGCGTGCTTCGTCAAAGCCCCATTTTACCAAGGACACACCTTCCGGAATCGTGTCGTCGACTCTTTTGCCGACCGGCGCGTAGTACTCGTCCTTCTTGCGGGACAGGGGCGGAATGCGCGGCATGATGATCGCTGCGACCAGGCAGGCAACCGATACGGCCAAGTAGAACGGCAGGAACAAATGGCCGATGCCGACGACGTTTGCGACGACCAAAGAGAATGCGACAGAAGCAATCGAGAAGGTGGTCGCAATGACGGAAGCTTCCCGTTCCGTATAATAGCCTTTATCATACTGCTTCATCGTCACCAATACGCCGACCGGCGCTGCGCCCATCCATGAAGCCATGGCATCGATCGATGAACGGCCCGGCAATGTGAATACCGGACGCATGAATTTATTGACCAGCGCGCCGACGAATTCCATCAAGCCGAACTCCACAAGGAGCGGCAATAGAATCCCGGCAAACAAAAACCAGGTGAGCAATACAGGAGCCAGGTCGTATAAAACGACGCCGCCTGTATTGCGGGAAGCGATGGCTTCCGGGCCGATTTCATAAAACGCCATGATGCCGAATGCGAAAGCGAGGACCCGTACCGCAAGGCCGAAGGGCCCGTTGATGAATGTCGCACGCAAGAACGGCGACTTTTTCACGAATTCCGGTTTCAGGGCAGTTGCGGTGAGGCTCGCAATGGCAGAAAAGCCGAGCAGGAACAGGATGAATGCCGGGATGACCGAACCGAATGTTTTCATTAGGAACGACGCCAGGATGCCGACGCCGATCGTCACTTCGCCGTTATAGGAAATCGGCATCAAGAACAGCAAGGCGCCGATCAATGACGGGATCAGGAATTTCCAGGTGGCTGATGGAGAGATGGCTTTCTTTTCGCTTTGTAGCAATGTCATGATTTTTCCCCCTTGTATGTATAGACTGTCAACGCTTGGTCCAGGACTTCGATGCCTTCGTCAATCTGTTCTTTCGAGATCGTCAGCGGCGGAATCATGCGGATCACTTCTCCGGAATTGCCGCAGAGGTAGAACAAGACGCCGCGCTGGAGGCATTCATCCAAGACGCCCATGACTGCTGCACCGTCAGGCTTTCCAGTATCCGGATCCTGCAATTCGATTCCGATCATCAAGCCGACGCCGCGGATGTTCTTAATGGTGCTGTGTTTGATTTTTAATTGCTCTAGCTGCTGCAAGGCGTAAGCGCCCATGTTTCGTGAATTCTCGAGTAGCTTTTCTTCTTTCAGCACTTCAAGGGATGCCAGTGCGGCCGAGCAGGCGATCGGGTTGCCGCCGAAAGTCGTGCCATGTGTGCCGAGCGGCCACTGGGCCATCAATTCTTTGGAAGCAACCGTAGCGCTGAGCGGCAGGCCGGCAGCAATGCCTTTCGCAATCGCCATGATGTCCGGCGTGACGCCAAAGGTTTGGGCTGCAAACCAATTGCCGGTGCGGCCGAAACCGGTCTGCACTTCATCAAATATTAAAAGGATGCCGTGGCGGTCGCAGATTTCACGGATTTTCGCGAGCCATTCCTTCGGCGGAATGATGTAGCCGCCTTCGCCGAGTACCGGCTCAAGGATGACGCAAGCCACTTCTTCCGGAGTGACTTGATGCGCGAAAAGCTTTTCAAAATCCCGTTCCAGTTTTTCGGGGAAGAATGTTTCCGGTGCTGCACCATGCGGCAAATCTTCCGGGTGCGCATACGGCAATTGGTACGTCAGCCAGGAGGGCTGCAGAAACTTGCGGTATTTGCTTTTTGATGTGGTGACGCTGAGCGCGCCGATCGAGCGGCCATGGAAACAGCCGGTGAACGATACAGTATAGGGACGTTGGGTAGCGTACTTCGCCAGTTTGATGGCCCCTTCGATCGCTTCAGTTCCGCTATTGGCAAAAAAGAAGTTATCGAGTTTCGGCGGCATGATTCCTTGAAGTTCGTATGCCAGCTTCAGGATGGATTCGTAAATGATGACGCCGGACGGGCCGTGCACGAGGTGGTCGGCGCTGTCTTTGATCGCCTGGACGACTTTCGGATGGCGGTGGCCGACATTCTCAACCGCAATGCCGGACGTGAAATCCAAATACTTCCGGCCATCGACGCCGAAATAATAACAGCCTTCCGCTTTGATCACCGGCAAATTAGGATGGTCTTTTGCCATGCTCGGCGCCAGAAAATTGCCGATCGATCCGACGAGGTGCTGCCAGTCTTGCTGCTGTTGGATGGTTGTCATTCCAGATCATCTCCTAAAGGTAAGTTTGAGTATTTCTTCAGCTTGCGGACGACGGATGGCTGGCTGATGCCGAGGACATTCGCCATTTCGGTTGTGGTCCGGTAACGCTTTTGTGCATTCAGCAATACTTTCTTTTCCACTGTCTCCAGGATATGGGGGAGCGTCTGGCCGTCCAGTTCTAGGCCGATCCGCTCGCCGGCATCCGGCTGGTACTTCACGGGCAGGTCATCAAGGGTGATGGCCGATGACTCGCTCTCGATCAAACTGCGTTCCAAGACATTCCGCAGTTCGCGGAAATTTCCAGGCCAAGTCAATCGCAGCAAGTGAAAATACAGATCGTCGGTAAGGGTTTTCCGGCTTTCGTACTTGCTGTTCAATTCATCCAAAAACTTGGCGATGGCACTGTCTAGGTCTTCGGGCCTCTCGCGCAGCGGCTTTAATTGGATGGAAACGAGATGCAGGTAGTAAAACAGGTCTTCACGGAACGTGCCGTTTGCGACCGATTCCTCTAAAGTGGATTCGCTGACGGCGATGATGCGGGCGGAGTGCGGCTTCTGCAGGATTTTGAACAAGGCGGCCTGGGAAGCGAGCGGCAGCCGGTCGATTTCATTCAACACGAGCGTACCGCCTGCAGCTAATTCCAGATATCCGCTCGGCTGTGCGCCCTCAAGTCCGGTAAAGCTGATTTCAAAAACCGATTCCGGGAGTGCCGTGCAATTGACTTCAATGAAAGCCTGTTCACTCCGGGTGCTTTTGGCATGAATGAATTTGGCAAGCGACGTCTTGCCGGTTCCGGGTTCTCCCTGGACTACGATCGGCACGTCCAGGCGAGCTGCTTTTGCGGCTGTCTTTACGGCACGGAGCGAAGAATTGCTTTCCGTGATGCAGCCCTCCATATGGATCTGTTGCTCGCGAAGGTGGGCTAACTCCTCTTTGACTTTGGACATCTCTGTTTCAAGGTTCTCCAAGTACTCTTTCATCACCATGAGCTCCGACAATTCATAGGAATAGCTGATGACGAATTCCACTTCTCCTGCATCGTTGAACAGGGGAATTCCAGTAATCAGAACTTTCTTGCCGGATGCGGTATTCTGAACCGTGACGACTTTCTTCTTTTTCTCGACAACGAGCGGCGTGACGGCCGGTGAAAAGACGCCTTCTGCCTCAAGGTCCAATACGGATTTGCCAAGAAGGTCGGCAGAAGCGACACCATATTTTTCACCCGTAATTTGCGTGGTTTTTAGAATTCGTCCTTCTCTAGTGGTGACGATGATGTCTTCGTCATACGTATCCATAATTTCTTCGTCCATATTAGGGAGCAGGAACAGCGTATTCATGTAAACGTCTCCTTTATTCATTCTTGTATAGACTATACATTACTGAATAATCGAATTACAAGTAAAATTTTAATTTTTCTTATAATTAAGCAAGGCTCGATTGATTAGGTGAATGGTAATTGGGTATCTCAATGGAAGAAGGAAAAAAGACTCTAATATTTCCGCTTATGAAACTTTCTATTCTACATTTCGTAAACTAGTTAATGAACAGGGATAATCGGAGGGGAGCGCGATGAGGTTGAATAGTATGAAATGGAAACTGCTTGGCGGTGCATTAAGTCTGTTGATGCTGGCCGGCTGCAGCGAAGAGGAATCTGCATTATCAGAAAAGACGGAGCCGAAACAGGAACAACCGCAAACGGAAGCAGCGGCAGAACCGGAAAAAGAACCGAAGGAGAAATCGGAGATTCCGCAAGCTGCCATACATAATGTAGAGGAAATTGTGAAAGAAAAAGGAAGATATGTGCCAGGACATACGACAGCAGCTCAGAAAGAGGAGATCTTGGCTGAAATTGAAAAAGCACCGGAAGGATTGACCGGCGAACAAGCCTATTCGATTGCAGTTTCGCTGCTCGCTGCTGACATCGAAGAAGAAGCCCGGAAATTCAAAGCCATAGATCCGGTCATCACCATAGCTTCCGAGACGCCGGAAGACGGGATTGTGCTGCCGGAAGAGGAAACGGTCAATGTGGCAATCTTGCTCGATGCAAGCGGCAGCATGGGCGGGGAAGTGAGCGGCGGACAAAAGATGAAGCTTGCAAAACAAGCGATCCAGCAATACGCTTCGGACCTGCCGGAAGGATCGAATGTTATGCTTCGCGTTTACGGCCATAAAGGAACCGGTACCGACGCCGATAAAGAAATGTCGTGCGAGAGCAACGAAGTGGTCTATGAATTGGGTGCTTATGATGAACAGCAATTCGGAAAGTCGCTTGAACAGTTTTCACCCGCAGGCTGGACGCCGCTAGCAGGAGCTATCCAAGCGGCACAGCAGGATTTGCAAGGGCAAAAAGGCGAGCATGTGCAAAATGCGGTTTATGTAGTAAGCGACGGCATCGAAACATGCGGCGGCGATCCGGTGGCAGCTGCAGCTGCACTAAGTGAATCGGATATTCAGGCGGAAGTGAACATCATCGGCTTTGATGTCGACAATGAAGGGCAAAAGCAGCTTGAAGCCGTGGCGAAAGCAGGAAAAGGGCAGTATAAATCGGTTTATTCCGAAAGCGAATTGAATGATTTCCTGAAGCAGGAACACAGCCGCCTGTACTTGGAATGGATGGCGTGGAGCAATGACCGAACGCTTGAAATTATGGAGCAGAGCAATGACATTAACTTGGAATTGATGACTTACAATAATGACATCTACGGCAAATCGTTGGCTGCTAAAAATGAAATGGACTTCTTATTTTACCAATTCAAAGAGCTGGAGAAATTCAAAGGTGAAGATGCTGAACAGCGCTATAAAGAACTGCTTGATATACGCCATGAGACAATCGCTCAATATTTCGACCAGGAAAAAGAGCGCAAAGACACCATCCGCAAGGAAATGAAGGAGCAATTGCAGGAAAAAGTGAACAAGATGAAAGAAGAAAACCAAAAAGTGAATGGTTCTTAAAATAAAACACACACGAAAAATTATTTTTCGTGTGTGTTTGCTTGTTGTTGGCGTGATGTTTAATGCCCATGCCTTACAGGAATAGGTGAAATAAGAACACATAGGAGGGACGGTACATGATAGTTTATACGATCGGCCATTCAAGCCACTCCAAAGAGTTTTTTGAAACGATGCTGAAAGAAACGGGCATCGAACTTTTAGCAGACGTCCGCGCGTTTCCGGGCAGCCGGAAGTGGCCGCAATTCTCAAAAGACATTTTTCCGAAATGGCTCGAAGCGGAAGGCATCACCTATGAGCATTTTCCGAAACTCGGCGGCAGGCGCCGGAAATCGAAGGACGTGGAGCCGGAACTGAATGATGGCTGGCGCAACCAGTCGTTCCACAATTACGCAGATTACACCCTGACAGAAGAATTCAAGGAAGGCATCGAGGAGCTTCTGGACAGGGCCGCCAAACAGAAAGTGGCGTACTGCTGCTCGGAACGGCATCCTGCTCGCTGTCACCGGCTCCTAATCAGCAATTGGCTTGTGGCGAACGGCCATCAGGTCAAACACATCATTGACGGCAAGGGCGGCGCAGTGGAATTGGTGGATCATGAGCTGGCAATTTGGGGAGCACCGGCAGAAAAGAAAAAAGACGGCACTATCGTCTATCCGCCGAACGAAGAACCCGATCAGGAAGAAGAGGCAAAAGGCTGAAAGCCTCGATTGTTTAGAACAAATCGAAATCCAATGAATTCGTTAAACCCTTTCCAGATGTGAAAGGGTTTTTTTGCTTTCGAATAAATCGTGAATTCAGCTGTTTCACGACAGTTCTCATTGGGTTTAAAAAAGTTTTATTTTCTTCTGGATTCAGGTTTTTTTATCCACGCAGTGGTTATATAGTAAGAAACCTAAAAGGCGAAAGGTGGTCCACCCGCAAAAAATATGAACTCTTAGCGAAATATCGGTTCAAAGTATTGGTGTTCCTGTGGAATTCTGCTACACTGTCATCCTAATTGATTTTTTAAAATAATTGTTGCTTGTTAATGGAAAAACTATACAATACAAAATCGACAAAAGACACCTTCGGCTGACATCAGTAGTACATGCAGATAGATTGGGCGGGGAGTGGGCTGGGGTCTTGTGAGGGATCGATTATGAAAAGAAATTGGTGGAAAGAAGCAGTTGCATATCAAGTGTATCCACGGAGCTTCAAAGATTCGAACGACGACGGTATTGGCGACATCAATGGGGTTACAGAAAAGCTGGATTACCTGAAAGATCTGGGCATCGATGTTATATGGCTTTGTCCGATGTACAAATCGCCGAACGATGACAACGGCTATGATATCAGCGATTACCAAGGGATCATGGAAGAATTCGGGACGATGGCGGATTTTGATCGCCTGCTCGAGGAAGTCCATGCGCGCGGCATGAAGCTGATCATCGACCTTGTCATCAACCATACGAGCGATGAGCATCCGTGGTTCATGGAATCGCGGACATCGCGCGACAGCGAAAAGCGCGACTGGTATATCTGGAGCGATGAGCCGACCAACTGGGAAAGCATCTTCGGCGGTTCGGCATGGGAATATGACCAGGAAACGAAACAATATTATTTGCATTTATTCTCCAAAAAGCAGCCGGACTTGAACTGGGAGAACCCGGAAGTACGGAAGGCTTTATACGACATGGTCAATTGGTGGCTCGATAAAGGGATTGACGGTTTCCGCGTCGATGCCATCAGCCACATCAAAAAGGACCTGACGGATATCGAGGATCCGGAGCAGAACCTGTACGCCCCTGCATGGGACAAGATGATGAACGTCAACGGAATCCAGCCGCTACTGACGGAGCTGCGCGATAAGACGTTCGCTGGGCGCGACATCATGACCGTGGGTGAAGCGAATGGCGTCAAGGTCGGCGACATCGAAGAATGGATCGGCGAAGAGGACGGCAAGTTCAATATGGTGTTCCAATTCGAGAGCCTCGGCTTGTGGTCGAATGACTCCACCACCGGCATCGATGTGCCGAAGCTCAAGGAAGTGCTGACGAAATGGCAAAAAGGGGTCGAAGGCCATGGCTGGAATGCCTTGTTTGTCGAAAACCACGACCGGCCGCGCGTTGTTTCGACTTGGGGCAATGACCGCGAACGCTGGCGGGAAAGTGCGACAGCGATCGCCTGCATGTACTTTTTCATGCAAGGTACGCCGTTCATCTACCAGGGCCAGGAAATCGGCATGACGAATGCGCCGTTCGAAGAGCTTGACCATTTCAACGACGTCAAAACGAAGAATATGTACCACTTGAACCGTTCGGAAGGAATGGAACACGAAGCGGTGATGACGCTGATCAATGCGACGAGCCGCGATCATTCCCGGACGCCGATGCAATGGGATGCCACCTTGAACGCTGGCTTTTCACAAACGGCGCCGTGGCTGCGGGTCAATCCGAACTATACGCATCTGAACGTCGAAGCGCAGCGGCAGGACCCGCACTCGATCCTGTGGTTCTATAAGAGCATGATCTGGCTGCGCAAGCATAACGATGTGCTGATTTACGGCACGTATGAACTTTATGACGCCGGACATGAATCGATTTATGCCTATACGCGGCAACACGAAGGAAAGACATTTTTGATCATCACCAACTTGACAGAATTCCCATGCTATTGGAATGAGCCGGCAGGCGCCGAAGTGCGGCTCGCCAATTACGAAGGGCTTGATCCGAAGCAATTGCAGCCGTTCGAGGCACGGGTCTACGAATTGGAAGCAGCGGGCGAATAAAATCCATCTCTATAGAGCAAGAAACGGACACATCCGGCCAGGCAACTGGCGGATGTGTTTTTTATTGTCCGAATAGGTGAAAGGGAATCCTCGGCGTGCGGCGAACTTAATAGGTAACACATTACAGGCAAGCTGTGAAGGAGTGGACATTTTGCGAAAATACGTATTGGATTTTCAAGAAGTGGAAGCACGGAAAGGGTTGCGGGCAGGCGGAAAAGGGAGAAATCTGGCGAAGCTGGCCGAAATTCCGGGCATCCGGGTGCCGCCGGGGTTTTGCGTGACGACGGACGCATACAAGCGCATGGTCAAAAACAATCCGGTCACGGCCGAGTTGATGGAGCAATTGGCCGAGGTCGAGCCGGGGGATTGGGGAAAGGCACGGGCCATCAGCCAACGATTGCGCAATGCCATCGAAGAGACGAAGATACCGGAAGAGATCAAACAGGAAATCACCGATGCCTTTGAAGGGCTTGGGACTTCGGCAGCTTATGCGGTCCGGTCAAGCGCTACAGCGGAGGACTTGCCGACCGCCTCATTTGCCGGCCAGCAGGATTCTTTTTTGAATATCCACGGCAGAGAGCAGCTTCTGCGGCATATCCGCAAGTGCTGGGCTTCTTTGTTCACGGAACGGGCAGTGGTGTACCGCATCAAGAACGGCTTTGACCACCGGAAAGTCCATTTGGCGGTCATCGTCCAGCAAATGATCTTTCCGGATGCAGCGGGCATCCTGTTCACAGCCGACCCGGTGACATCGAACCGCAGTGTGGTATCGATCGATGCGAGCTTCGGGTTAGGGGAGGCCCTTGTTTCCGGCATTGTTTCTGCAGACCATTACAAAGTCCGGAACGGACGGATCATTGAAAAGGCAATATCGACGAAGAAGATTGCGGTCTATCCACAGAGCGGCGGCGGCACGAAACAGCGGGAGATCCCGGAGGCGCAGCAAGGGCAACAGGCAGTTTCCGATGAAGAGATTCTGGCGCTCGAACGCATGGGACGCGAGATTGAAACCCACTTCGGACAGCCGCAGGACATCGAATGGTGCATAGCAGACGGGCGGATTTTTATCGTGCAGAGCCGGCCGATCACTACGCTGTATCCGCTGCCCGAAAAGGGCGATGGCCAGTACCGGCTGTATATGTCTGTGGGCCATCGGCAAATGATGACCGAACCGATCTATCCGCTCGGGATGTCGTTTTTCGGCTTTTTGACCGATTACGGGATGGCGCGTGCCGGCGGTCGGCTGTTCATTGATCTTTCGCATGAGCTCGCCTCCCTTTCGAGCCGTACGCTTATCATGTCGACTTCAGGGCTCAACGATCCTTTGATGAAAGATGCGCTGGAAAACTTCATGAAACGGAAACCGCCGCTTCCGAAAGGGAAACGGATGTTCAAATTAGGGGCTGAACCGTTTCCATGGAACTTTCCGGCGGAAATCGTAAAGCTGTACCGGAAGAACGACCGCCGGCTGCCAGGCCAGCTCATGAATTTCAATGAAGCCTCCATCCGTGAGGCGGCATGGCGCATTCAATCGGTTTCAGGGGACGACCTGTTCAGCTTCATCCAGGAAGACCAAAAACAATTGAAAAAAGACCTCTACAACACGGAAAGCCTCGGCGTAATCGTGGTCGGCGTCTATGCGGTCAACTGGCTCAATAAACAAATGGAGAAATGGCTGGGTGAAAAAAACGTGGCGGATGTCCTGAGCCGATCGGTTGCCAATAATGTGACATCCGACATGGGGCTAGAATTATTGGATGTGGCAGACGTGGTGCGGGAATATCCGGAAGTGCAGGCCTATTTTGACCATCCCCGCAAAACGTCGTTTTTCGAGGATCTAAAACCCCTCCACGGAGGAGAAGCGGTCAGTGCGGCCCTTCGGGAATACCTGGACAAATACGGGATGCGCTGTGCTGGAGAAATCGATATCACCAAGACGCGCTGGAATGAAGATCCGACGATCCTCGTTCCGATCATCCTGGCCAACATCAAAAATTTCGGGCCGGGTGCGCACGCAGCAAAAGTCGCAGAAGGGAAGGGGAAAGCCAAACAAAAAGAGCAGGAATTGCTGGCGCGCCTTCAGGAGCTGCCGGGGGCAAGACGAAAAATCAAAAAGACGAAGCATATGATCAGCCTCCTGCAGAATTTTCTCGGGTACCGGGAATATCCGAAGTTCGCATTCATCAAGCGCTACGGGCTGTATAAAGAAGCATTGATGAAAGAGGCGGCCAAGCTGGCAGAAATTGGCGCAATCGATGCGGCAGCGGATGTCTATTATCTGTCGTTCGAGGAATTCCGGGAAGCGGTCAAAACGGGGCATGTGGAGCGGGAGATCATCGAGGAGCGGAAAGCGGCGTACCGGTATTACGAAAATTTATCCCCGCCGCGGCTCATGACCTCGGAAGGCGAGGAAATCTTCGGCAGCTACCGCACAGATAAGCTGCCAGCCGGCGCGCTTGCCGGCATCGCGGTTTCGGCCGGCACGGTCGAAGGGCGGGCCAGGGTCATTTTTAAGATAGAAGATGCCCGCATCGAGCCAGGCGATATTCTCGTAACCGCTTATACGGACCCGAGCTGGACGCCCGTGTTTGTTTCGCTGACCGGTTTGGTGACTGAAGTGGGGGGCATGATGACGCACGGCGCCGTGATTGCGCGTGAATATGGCCTGCCGGCTGTGGTCGGCGTCCACCGTGCCACTGCGGCCATCCGGGACGGACAGAGGATCCGCATCAACGGGTCCGCCGGCTATGTGGAATTATTGGACTGATTCTGTAAAAAAACAGACGCCTTCAGCCGCAAGGGCCGAAGGCGTTTTCGTTATTTCTTGCGGAAGGAATCCCTTACAACTGAACGGGCGCAGTGGATGCAGCCTTCCAGCGCATTTCATATGAACGTTCGACAAACTCAGCTTTGTTCGCGTATGTCCGGATGACATCTTTGATTTCTTCCGCCCGGTAAGCGTCATTCCGATTGTCGGCAAGAGAAGGATAGCCCGAGCCGCGCTGCAGGTAATCGGAACTGGCGACTGAATACCACCGCTCTTCCTGAAGCGGTTCATTGCCGATCAAAATCTCACGGACACTATGGCCGTCATGGGTGACTGCGGCACCAGACACATGCAGGCGGCCTGCAAATTTCCCGCGGAAGCCAGGGCCACGCCCGTCTGCGAGGCAAGTTTGGGCATCGAGCGAACTTTCGATGGCTTTCCGCAAGGCTGCCCCCTGGATTTCGAACGATGTCGGGTTCAGCGGGGAAGGACAGACTTCAATCAATTTCTTATTGGAAACAAAATCGAACAGGCCGGCGCTGGCGATGCCGCTGTTGATCAAGCCGATGTCGCAGCCGAGCATGTCCCGCAGGCCATCCGCAATCAGGTTGGCAAGGGGATTTTCCTCGATGACGTCATGCCAAAGCGGACGCGGCAAGGTATAGAGCGGTTCGCTGAGATTGGCGATGGCCTTGCCTTTATTGGCTTTGAGGATGTCCATGATTTCCGAATCCATTTCGGCGTCCCGGGTCGGCAATGTTGCTGAATGGAGGAGCTCCGTTTTCCCATCCGCTACTTCGAGTTCGACCACGCCGACATGTTCGCCGTAATTGCCGGCACTGTTCATGATGACGCCGTTGAGGACTTTCGCTTCCGGATAAAGCTTGTGGTCGTGTGCGGAAATGACAACATCGATTTCTGGAATAGCAGCGGTGAGCGGTTCATCGGCGAACGTGCCGACGTGGCTGAGCAGGATGCACACATCATACTGGCCCTTTCGGCTCTGGATTTCTTCTTCAATCATTGCCTGATAGTCCATTACCCGGATGCCGAGTCCGTCGTTGAATACGCCCAGGTCGGGGGACGAGCCGGTGATCAGGATGCGCAGCCCGTTCTTTTGGAGAAGCGCGCTTCTTACCACGCCTTGGATCTTCGTCCCGTCTTTTTTGAGCAAGTTGTTGCTGATGAAGGGGAAGGGGCTATTCGACGCCATGAGTTCGAGCGTGTCCATGCCGTTGAACATTTCGTTGTTGCCGATGGTCAGGGCGCCATAGCCCGCCGACTGCAGCAGCTCTATAGCGGCAATGCCGCGCGTTCCTTGCAGTTCAATGCTTTTAAAGTCGGCGAAATCGCCGCCGTCGAGAACGATGGAGTTTTCATCCTTCAATTCGCGGATCACCGTCACGGCCCGGGCAAAATTGTCGAAATGGCTGTGAACGTCATTCGTATGTATGATTCTGAGTTTCATGCGCGTTCCTCCTGCTAATTTTTTCCTTCTTTATTAGTACGACTATTCTATCAATAAAGTTTCAAGGAGGGAAGGGGATCTGGCAGGACAATGGATTCGTCCAATAAGCCCGGCGCCGGAACATGATAAAAAGCCCCTAGCGGAAAGAGTCCGGTAAGAGGCGTCAAAAGGAGCGATGTAGACTCAGGGCTGTAATCGCGGTTAGGATGATGGCCATTCCCAGAAGCTGGATGGCGGCTATTGCCTCCCCGAGGAGCAGAACACCCAGCAAAGACACGATCAACGGCTCCGCCATTGCAACCACTGAGGCCGTTGCTGCACTAACCAATCGGATCCCGGCAATATACAAGATAAAAGAAAATCCAGCCCCTACGATGCCTAATAGAAAAAACCAGCCGATATCAGCAGAAGCCAGCACGGCAGCTCCTTCCTTAAAGTCTGTAAACACTAACAGCACCAAGGACAATGAAAAAAAAGCGACCGTCAATGTGAACTGCGGCTTTCTGTTTGCGGACGCTTTTTTTAAGGAAAAAATGAACAATGCATAGCATAGCGCGGAAGCGAGCCCAGCTGCAATCCCTGAAAAACCGACGATAATGGAGTCCGGTTTATAAACGCCGGTAAGCAGGATGACCCCGGATAACACACCAATTATGCAGTTCCATTTAAACCAGGTGGCACTCTCTATCCGCAATAGAAAAGAAATCAGCAAAACGAACATAGGAGCGGTATACATTAACGTAACCGCGACAGGCACATTCGAAGCTTGAATGCTCCAGAAATAAAAAGTGGAATTTCCGGCAACCCCTATCCCGGCGATTAACGGCCAAATGTATGTGCGGGCCGTAACACACCAATGTGCCTTATAACGAAGCAGGAGCCAGGCGAAAAAAATAAGAAAGCCGATCATTCCCCGGTAAAGCGAAATCACAATAGGGCTCCAGCCTTTGTCTAACAAAATATCAGCGATTATCCCGCCGATGCCCCAACCTACAGCTGCTAGCATAATCAAAGCCACGCCTTTAATTTTCATTTTAGGGCCTCCTAAAATCAAGATGCGATTAGGCTGGAGTTTTATCAGGCGGTGAACTCTGAAAGACCTTTCAAGATGAGTCGACCGGTTACTTGCATTATATTCCTCATCACTTTATTTTTATAGTTCAGAGACTTTCACAAGCAAGCCCGTCGTTATCATTGCCGACCAGCCGATGAGGCAATTTAAGTATTCCTTGATTCCCATCAGGCCCATCATCTGCCCAACGAAAAAAGCATGAACCTTTTGCAGGGTCCATGCTTTGCCATTGGCGGTTTAGTAGCGTTTGCCATGTTTTTCCTGGAACTCGGATTCCGACGACAATAAGTAGATGACGCCTTCGATAAAGCCGATGACGGCGGGAATTGCCGTCCAGGAGAACAAGAGATACAGAATGCCCATTCCGGGTCTGCCGAGATAGAATTTGTGGATCCCGAAATCTCCGAGGAAAATCCCCAGCAGACCGGCCACGGTTTTGTTTTTCATTTCAATCATCCTTTCCATCATTACTAAGTGTTTTCCCTGCCAGGGCAAATTTAATCTCCATTTGGGAAATCAAGTTCAGCCCAGGTTTTCGATTTCGACCGGTTCAATGGCATCGGCAGGTTCGAAGCCGAACACTTTGCTGTAGAAATAAAACTCCGCTTCCATGGAACGCTTGATGTTCTCCGCTTTTCGGAAGCCATGGCCTTCGCCTTCAAAAGCGAGGTATGCAACCGGCAGCCCTTTTGCCCGCAGCGCATCGACCATGAGTTCAGCCTGGTTCGGCGGCACGACTTTGTCATCAAGCCCTTGGAAGAAAATCACCGGACATGATAATTGATCGGTGAAATTGATTGGCGACCGGTTAAAATACGTTTCTTTCGCTTCCGGATAGGGACCGATCAGGCCTTCCAGATAGCGCGATTCGAATTTATGGGTTTCCTGTGCGAAAATCTCGAGCTCGCTCAAGCCGAAATGGCTGGCTCCCGCGTTATAGACATCGGTGAATACGAGGGAAGCGAGCGTGGTATAGCCGCCGGCACTTCCGCCGGTGATGGCCACACGCTCCGGATCGGCAACGCCTTGATCCACCAGGAACCGGACAGCGTTGGCCGCATCTTCCACATCGACAATGCCCCAATTGCCTTTCAGCCGTTCCCGGTATTCCCGGCCGTAGCCGGTAGAGCCGCCGTAATTCACGTCGACAAACGCAAAACCGCGGCTCGTCCAGTACTGGATCGGCAAATAAAGCGCTGCAGATGCAGCACTGGTCGGCCCTCCGTGGATATGGACGAGAAGGGGAGGGACTTCACCCGTTGGCGCCGCAAAATCCGGGTTGGCCGGCGCATAATAGATGGCGTGCGCTGTCTTGCCGTTTTCGGTCGGGAACTCAATGGCTTCTGGCTGCGATAAATAATTCGGGTCAAGCTCCAGGCGGGAAGACAGACGGATGTCCTTGGCCGAATTCGCATCCATTTTGACAATGCGTGAAAACTCCGTCGGCGAGGCAGCTATAAAGGCCAACTCTTCACCGTTTGCATGGATGGAGGAGAATGACGTAAAACGGATATCGACGGGCACCACGTCGCAGGTTTGCACATCGATCGTAGCCAAATGCCGCATGCCGTTTTTCGTAAAAGCCGCGACAATGGTATTCGCATCAATAAAATCATAATCCGAACGCCCGAATGTCCAGCTGGGGGATCCAAATTCCGCTTCCATCGGGCAGAGGGCTTCCGGCTCTTTGCCGTTCCACCGCATGAGGTTCCACCAATTTGTCCGGTCGGAAAGGAAATACAGCGAGCCGTCCGGGCTCCAGCGTGGCTGAATGACGGATTCACCTGGCCCACCTGCCACTTGTTGGTTGTTGGTGAGGGAACCGTCTTCGTTCAAGTCAGCGACCCACAGTTCGGTGGCATCCCAAGGCATGTTCGGATGCTGCCATGTGAGATAGGAGATTCTTTTGGCGTCCGGGCTGATGCGGGGATTCGAATAGAAATCGCTGCCGGAAGCCACGACCCGTTCGTTGCTGCCGTCCAAATCCATCGCGACAAGGGTGGTTTCTGCAAAAATGGCCGATTCCGTATGGTCTTCCCGCACCCAATACAATCGCCCCCTTGATGCATCGACTGCAGCATCCGCATAGCGGCGGTTCGAATCGGATGTGAGGGACCGGACGTCGCCGCTTTCATCCCGCTTGTAGAGCAGATTGTCCTTGAAGTTTGAGAAAAAAAGCTCTTCGCCGTGGACGATATACGGCGCGCCGCCGTATTCGTGGACCCGTGTGCGGACATTGAAAGGGGCAGGCGTCATTTCTTCTGCTGACCCATGCGGCGCCTGCTTCATCACCCGGCTGCGCCCGCCTTCGGAAGGCAGCGACTCAAGCCAGTACAGCACCTCGCCTGCAAATGACAACGCTTCAAGGCTGACGGTATCCTGCACGATCAGATCCGTGGTTATGGGAGATTTCCAGCTTCCGTAAGGGGCGATTTTCTTTTCTGCCATAAATGATGTTCCTCCTGTCTATTTGAGAATTATGTATTAGAATCAGTTTAACAATTAAACTATCATAATTGTTAAAAAACTTTGAATGATATCGAATTCTTTTCAACTTTACAATAGAAGCTGCTTCTAAAATATGAGGTGACGGGTTGTAAAGGATAGTATCTGTATACGGTGAATTAATGAAAGATGGTTGATATGCCGCTTTGGCGCTTTGGGCATGGCTTTCGCCATGAGCCGAGAAGACCGCTCGTCTCATTGCTTCGCCTAGCCCGTGGACGCGCCGGCGCTGGTATCATTCTTTAAAAACGGATAAGCTTACCTTTTTAGTAGTGCTGTCTGAGATATGAAGCAAAACAGCGGAGACGCCCGCGGGAAAGCGAGACAGCCGAGACCCCGCAAGCCGCAACGCGGCTGAGGAGGCTTGGCGCTCGCCCGCAGGCAAGCGCAGCTGTTTTGCGGAATATCGAGAATGAAAAATCACTACTTCTCCGTATCCCGGTAAGTTTTAGTAGGCAAAAACACGATTGGCTAGCTGATCGATTTCATTAAATTGAAATGAAGATTGGCGCCACTGCTTGCCTTCCAAAAGAAGACAAGAAAAAGCGCCAGGACATGGGATTGTCCTGGCGCTTTCCGTTTAGCGAGTTTCTGCTTTTAATGCAACTTCCAGTTCGGCAGCAATTCCAGCTTTTTTATCCTGTGCCTCGTGCAGCTTCACCATCGCAAAGCGGGCGATCGGCTGGATGGCTAGGCTCTCAGCAATCAGGACAATCACGAAGTTGCGCGGCCAGCTCGTCACCCAGTTGCTGAAGAGCTCCGAGTGGAAGCCGTTGCCGACGACGTCGCCGATCAACGTCATTGCAGCAGACATCCCGAGCACAGTAAACAAGATTCGGAAGAGGATTTTGGCATTGAAGCTGTCGGATGGCTTCGTGAATTTCGCGGTCAAGGTTTCAGCCAAGCGTCCGAAAATGACAGGTTCGATGATCATGACAATGATCCACATGATCGGCACCATTTTGACGATGCTCCATAAAACCTCTCCGTTGAACGTCCCGGCAAAATAGATGGCGCTGTAGGTAGTCATGAACAGCACGGTCATGGTGGAGATGAGGCCGCCATACAGCAGACCCTCTTTCCCGTTTTGGGGCAATCGTTTTTCTAAATGCATTTTTTTCTTCCTTTCGGCTTTCGTTTATTCGACTTTCTCTACACTGGTTTCAAGTACATTTGCAGCCTGTTGAAAACTATAGCAAAACGGGTCTGGACCTCGTAAGTGTCCATTGTGTGTCCATTTTGGAAGCGGTCCATTCCTTGATTTCTTTGCCGGTTCCATCGTTCTAATTGGTATAATAAGGGCAATAGAGGGGGAGCGAATATGAACCTGGATAATTTGGAGCGCAATGTGCCGGCAAAAATCTATAACCGCGGAGTGGATTATTTCATTAAGGGTTCTGTTCAAGGGTTGAAACAAGAATTCCCGAATCACTGGTATGCAAAAGTAGAGGGGACGGAAGACTACCATGTCTCGGTCTACCTCAAAGATGCGGGGATGATTCTTTCGACATCGTGCACGTGCCCATTCGAATCGGATTCACTCTGCAAACATGAAGTGGCGGTCTGTTTGGCCATCAGCCATTATATTGAAGAAAACGGTCCGGCAGAAGTTGCAGAAGTGGAAATTCTTCAGCAATTAAAGAGTTTGAAAAAAGCGGAGCTGATGGCAATCCTGGAGGAACTGACGGAGCAAGAGCCTGCCGCAAAGACGTTTTTGATAAATAAATTTTCACGGTCGGCTGGCTTGGACGAAGCGGCTGCCAGGCGCATCATCCGCAAATCGGCAGCTCGGGGAATCCGCAGAAGGTTTATTGAGTGGGATGAGGTGGACCAAGCGGTGGAAGGGGCTTGGGAAGTCTATGATTATGCCGAGAAAATGGATCCGTTAAGAACAGGCGAGCAAATGATCCGGCTGTATTTGACCATAGTAAAGGAATGCGTCGAGCTTCAAAAGATGGCGGATGATTCGTCCGGTACGATTGGAAGCGTCATTTCAGCGAGTCTGGACGCGATTGGAGAAGTGATGGAGGTCTGGCCGGTGGAATTTGATGAACCCACAATAGACAGCATGCTGCAGCTCCTGTCCGACCATATCCTGAATCACATCAAACTAGATATGGGCGACGCGCCCATGTCGCTCATGGATTCGGCTGTGCAATGGGTTGAGCGTTTCCCGCTCAGCCAAAAAATCTTTGATGTTATCGAGAACATCGCTGTGAGCGATGCGGTTAGAAATAAAACCTATCACTATGAAGCGGAACGGCTGCGCATGTTTCAGCTGGATATCCTCTGCCGCCAACAGGACGGGCAGGCAATTGAGGCGTTCATCAAAAATCACCGCCAATATCCCCGCATCCGCAAAGCGGAAGTGCAGCGGGCAATGGACGCCGGGGATACCGATGGAGCGGTGCGGTTGTGCAAAACGTATGAAGAAATGGATGCCGCTTTTCCGGGATTGGTGCAGGACTGGAAAATGATGCGTTTTGATGCCTATCGGCAAGCGGGATATAAATTGCACATGAGGGATCTTGCTTTCGATTTGGCTGCTGCAGGAAACGAAGAATATTACCATCGATTGAAAGAACTGGTGCCGGCGGAATCATGGCCAGATACCGTAGAAAGGCTCCTTTCGAAGCTGGCCAACGGATATTGGCAGCAAGCCCTATATGAATCAATCCTCATTACCGAAGGCATGACCGAAAAACTGCTCGAGCATTGCCGCTCGAACCTGAGGGAAATCGAAAAGTTATATCCTCATTTGATAGAGATTTATCCTCATGAAGTGGAAGAGATTTTCACAGCGTATATTTATCAATCCATCCGGGAAGCGGGCGGGCGCCCGCAATACAGAGCAGCTTGCGGGAAAATCAGGAAGTTCGGACAAGCCTTGGGCCGAGAAGCGGCAGTGCGGCTGGTGGAAGAAATCCGTTTTGCCTATCCGAACCGTCCGGCATTGCTTGATGAATTGTCGAAACTCTGAGTTGGCGAGAAGACTGGAGGCAAAGAGCCTGCCATGAAAGGAGCCGGTAAAAATGGCTGAAAGGTTTATCAGTGAACAAGGCAATGCCATCACGATCAACACATTGGCAGCACCGGCGCTTGAAGCGTTTGGGCAACGGAGCTATCTGGGCGGCCATGTGACAATAGAGGAAACGGCTCTGCCCGACAGCAAGATCAATCACCCGCTCCATGCAACGTGCAAGACCGTTTACCGTGTGGAAATCAAGGAAGGCTTGAAAGATACGCATGGAAGCAGGGAAGGCTTCGCCATGAACCTAATCTGCCAAGAGGACGAGTTCTTCTATTCCATCCAGGAAGAGTATCTGCACCTGCTTGACGACGGGGAAGTCGATGATGCGGAATTGTGGACGCTCCTGTCGCCACGGGTGGAATTGCCAGTGCCGGAAACGGTCGGCGGCACGCATGTTTCGAAAATTTCTGCAGGAAATGTGCGGCACCTGCTGAACCGCACCGAAGCGGAAAGGGAGAAATTGGCGAAGCGTTTTAAGGCAGGAAGTCTGGAAATTTCAGCGGACGCGCCGGAGGGTTCGATCCAAAACCGCTTTTACCTGGTGCTAAATAAATTCCAGGAATCCGAAGAGACCATTAGCAGCAAAGGCACGAGCTTCCTTGAATTCGACGGAGCGGGGTTCCGGGAACTCGAAGATGGGGAAGTGCCGGACATCCCGGGAGACGGCCTGAAGCGAATCGCCATCATCGTCCACGGGCTCGCTTCACGGATCCGGGAAGCGTACCATGAGTTGGCGATCCATCTGGAGCGGGAAGGCTACCATGTTTTCGGATTTGATTACCTGACGATCAATCAGCCGATTGCCGACAGCGGCAAGGGGCTCTCCGAGAATATCAAGAATCTCAGAACGAAATACCCGGAAAGTGAAGTGCTCATCGTGGCCCACAGCATGGGCGGGCTGGTCGCCCGCTCGGCGGAAGTGGTGCATGGCGCCGAAATCGATCAGCTCATCATGGCTGGGACCCCGAACAGCGGCTCGCTCCTCGTCAGCAACCAAAACCTGGTCCGGAACCTTTTCCTATTGGGGAGCCTCATGAAGCTGCTGCCGATCAAGAGCGAAGATCTGCGCCAGCTCATCGTCTCAAAGAAGCTGAGGGGCTTGGATGACCTGGCGAACAAAAGCGCGTTCATCAGCGAACTCAATGCAAATGACCGGCTGCATTACAGCAAAAAATACTTTTCGCTCGCCGGGCATTTCGAAGGCGCGCCGCATGACCTGATCGTACATAGCGGGAACATGACGAAAATCAACGAAACCCACATGCCGTCGATTCCGGTCGAGAAGGACCATTTCGGGTATTTCAAAGGGACGGGCTGGCACGAGCCGCTCGACAAGGCATTGCTGTATTTAAAATGATGAAAAGATGAGGATGAGCCGGATGAAAGCTTTCGCTTCGCACGATGAACAGATCACCATACTCCAAAACCGCGGCCTCTTGGTGCCGGACAAGGCAGAGGCGAAGCGTATACTGTCGCGCGAGAATTACTACGCCCTGGTCGACGGCTACAAAGAGCCTTTTTTGGAACACGACGAACGGCTGAATCCGTATGGGCTGGAGCAATACCAGAAAGGGGCCGAGTTCGGGCATCTCTATGCGCTGTACCGTTTCGACCGTGAGCTGCGCATGCTGCTGCTCAACGAGCTGCTGAAATTCGAGAAGAACATCAAGTCGAAAGTGGCGTACCGCTTTTCCGAAAAGTTTCGGGATGCCGACAGCTTTTTGGAAGCGGTCCATTACAGCCTGGATCCGGCGCATCACCACGAGCGCGACCGCATCATCTCGACGCTTGCGAACCTGATCAAGAGCCATAAAAAGCGGGACCGAGTCCGGTATCCGGCAATCCGGGAATTTTACGACAAGCACAGGAACGTGCCGCTTTGGGTGCTGGTGAATTTCCTGTCGCTCGGGCAGATCACGAACTTTTATTCCGTCATCGACGAAGGGTTGCGGGAGCGGATTGCACAGGATTTCGCCGAAGAGTTCAGCGAGGAATACGAACCGGCCCGGCTGAAGCCGGAAGAGCTCGATGCCATCCTGCGCCTCGTGTTCCCGTACCGCAACAAATCCGCACATGAAGAAGTGCTGTACCGGTTCCGCCTGCCGCATCCGGAAAAATTGGACGGCGTTGAAGCGAGCCTCCGCTTGGCTGGGGGCAGCCTTGCAAAAGGCACCGTGTATTCGGTAGTGAGTGTGCTGCGGCTCCTCTTGGCAAAAGAGGAGTACGAGGTCTTCTCAGTTGAATTGGAGCGGCTGATGGGCGAGCTGAAGCGGGAGCTGCCAGGGCGTGCGTACGGCGCAATCATGCGCGATACCGGTTTCCGGGAGAATTGAACAGCGGTTTCTATAATCTTTGAAAAGGGGATGGGCGCATGATTTACGCTGCACTGCTCAGAGGCATCAATGTCGGAGGCAATAACAAAGTCAATATGAAAGAGCTCAAGCAGGTTTTCGAAGAAGCAGGGATGACATCGGTCAAGACGTACATCAATTCCGGGAACATCGTCTTTGTGGACGCGGGCCGCTCCAAGCAGGAAATCATGGCTGTATTGGAAGAGGCCATTTTCGCCCATTTCGGTCTGCGCATCAAAGTGCTGGTGTACTCAATGGATGAATACACGCGCATCGCCGAGGCGGTGCCGGATGGCTGGACGAACGACGACCGGCTGAAAAGCGATGTGCTGTTCCTATGGGAAGAAGCGGATGAAGAAGCGGTGTTGGAGCAACTGCCGCTGAAGCCGGAGATCGACCGCGCGCATTATGTGCCCGGCGCCATCCTGTGGTCGGTGGACCGGGACAATGTGACCCGGAGCGGCATGGCAAAAATCGTCGGCACCAAGCTGTACAAGCTTGTCACCATCCGCAATGTGAACTCAGTGCGGAAAATCCATGAACTGATGAAAGAACTGAAGGAATAAAATCTGAACCGCCGTCCTATTCAAAGGAAGGCGGTTTTCCCATTTTTAATAGTTCTTGTTCAGCTGTGGATCTTCGTCGCCGGATTTTTCTTGCTACCAAGTGTAAAGAATTTTCTTGAATTCCAGTTGGAAAGCGTTCGTAAACATGGCTGTAAATTAACGAACGTCCGTAAAATGTTTTGGCACATTAACGAACGTTCTTTTTGTACATTTTCGGTTGTTTTAAAGCGTTCGGAAAGGTGTACTTTTACGAACGCTTTGAAAAACTATCTTTAGTTTGAGAAAGATCTGTTACCTCAAAAAATGTAAAATGATACACTTACTTATGAATAATTAGAAGGTTTTGTTTTCTTCGCCTTACTGAATAGGCAAGAGAAGACAAAAAAACTTAGCAGAAGGGAACTATGGACATATGAAGACAGATGTAATATTAGATGGGAATGCAGTTTGCCTTTTTCCTCTTGAAATCTCACATACCGAAACTTTATATGAGGCTTTAAAAAGTCCAGAAGTCTGGGAATATACATGGCGAAAAGTTGAATCTCTAGAAGATATTAAAGAAATTGTAAGTGCAGCTATTTCGAGTAAAAAGAAGGGGCTGCATCTGCCATTCTTAATAAAAGATAAGATTACTGGAAAGGTCGTCGGTTCTACTCGAATTGGCGATATTGATCATGTAAATAAAAATGTTGAAATTGGTTGGACTTGGATCGCTCCTGAATATTGGGGAACTAAGGTCAACACGGAATGTAAATTCCTTTTGCTTCAATATTGTTTTGAAGAGATGAAAGTAAATCGTGTTCAATTTTCTGTCAGTGGACAAAATTTCCGGTCGCAAAAAGCGGTAGAGAGAATAGGCGCAGTAAAAGAAGGGACATTTCGTAAGCATCGGGTAAAGGCAGATGGAACTATACATGATAATGTGTTTTACAGCATCATCGATACAGAGTGGAGTACTGTAAAACAGCAATTAATTTGTTTGCTGGAGAAGAAATACTAATTTCTTTTACATTGATAAAATTTTAAAGAGAAGAATTAAAAGTGAAACGTTATATTAAATAATTTAGTTTACATATCATGAATTTATCGGCAGTTATCTAAAAACAAATACAAGAAAGGAAGAGGGAAGGCCTACTTATCAGCTTTTCCTCTTCCTTTCTTATAAAATCACTTAGGATTCAACGCTTGATTGATAAATTGGTATAGCTCGCCATCTATTTCATATTGCAGTTCGTTTCCGGGGTTATCAGCATGAAAACGTTCGGCTTGCTTGCGGAAAGCCTTATCGCCTTCGGAAAAGACATTCACAATGTCATTCCATTTTTTCGCTAAATCTTGTACCTTTTCATCGGAAGGAGAAGCGCCTTTTTCTTTTTCCAATCGAATTTCCTTGATAAGACCGTTAAATTCTTGCTCTGCCTGCTTTAAAAGTTGTTTGTCGGCATTTTCATATCTGCTTTCCATGGTAGCCAATTGCTGCTTCGAAAAGTATTTTTCCTTATTCATTTTTAGCGCCTCCATTAATTTAGTAAGTTCTGAAATCGAGAGGGTCCGATTTCTGTGTGCAGCCGATAACGCATTTTCCAACTCGGCTACTAGTTTTTGCTGAACCTCTATTTCTTTTTTGACCCGAGAAATTTGGGTTTGCAAAATCTCCGCAACAGTTTGTTCCTCCGGATTAGATAACAGAAGCTGTATTTCTTCTAACGACATTCCCATCTGCTTTAAGGACAAGATTGGCTGAAGACGTACCAAATCTGCTTTCGTGTAAATCCGATGCCCTGACTCCGTATACTGAGAAGGTGAAAATAAACGGATTTGATCGTAATAGCGTAAGGTTCGAATCGTTAAACCCGCCAATTCTGCAACTTCTCCGACTTTCCAATGTTCCTTCCTCCGCTTAGCCTCCATTTAACAACATTTCTATTCACCAACTAAAAACGAGAAATTCTAAGTTAGAGGAGTTGCTGCATCTCCTTTTGCTCGAACGTGTAGGTTTTCCCGCAAATATGGCAAAAAGCTTCAATGTCTTCATTTCGTTCAATGCTCCGTTTGATTTCCTCTTCACTCAATGAATAAAGCATGCCATGGAACATTTCTTTACTGCATCCGCAGAAAAATTGACTGGAGCTATGGCCGATGATTTTTGCATCTCCAAACAACTGGATTAATGTTGCTTCGCTGTCACTTGTCTCCTCAGCGTTCAGTTTGCTGAAAATATCTGGATTGGCTTTCACAATCATTTTCACTTCTGAAAGCAGGTGTGGTGGTGCACCGGGAAGCAGTTGTGCATATAGTGCATGGCTGGAAAGAAGGGAAGCTTCATTATCCAACTGAATGTCGGAATAAAGATAGGTCGGCGTCTGATCACTCTGCACAAAATAGTTGGCAATATCATCAATGACATTTTGATTTGGCATATCAGTAATGCTGGTGAATTGATTCATCTCAGAGCCCTTTATGACACGAATCATTCCAGATGGTCCGATCAAGTCTTGCATCGACTTTTCTGCTATTTCAGAAGATCTTAAAAGTTCTCCGTTCAGGTATCCTCGGACATTACCGTTCGCTTCGGCTTCTGCAAAAATTTTATGTCGAGGGTTACTCAACGTTACTTGGAGGCTCATTCGCTGGTTCCCTTTGAGCGTACCAGAGAGTATGCTCATCGCTGATATCGTTTTGCCTAATAGCAGTTTATGAGATCTAGGAAGTTCCTGGTTTAAAGCAAAGATATTTTGAAGCAGCTGGGTATTATCGATAAGATATAAACGAATCTGCGCTTCATAGATCAATGCCTTAGTAATGGTATCTTGCATAACCGTTCCTCCTTTACAAAAGTAAGTTAGTTTTACTATAAAACATTACCCTACGTAAGGTTCAAGGAATAAATACAATTTTTAAGATATTTATTTTTAAGTTAACATATGAGGGATTATCGGTAACCGCAAAGAATATAATATCATTGAATAAAAGGAAGAGAGAATGCTGGTATTCTTTCTTCCTTTTAATTTTTGGAATTCGCTTATTAAAACGGCTATTCTTATTCAAGCTTTAATTTGGAAACTTTTGTAACCTTATGTCGTTAATAAAGAGTATATAAACTTTCTGCCAAATGAGATTAGTTTTTAAAAAGGATGCGACTGAACTATTTGATATTTTTATTAGATATTCATAACAAATAAAAATAATGGAAGCGTAATCATGTGGTTCATACTCGGTCTTATTGCAATAGCAGCGACTTGTTTAAATCTTTATATGTATGCTACTGGCAAAGACTATAAATTGGCAATGGCACTGGGATTATCGTTTACAGCTTTAACAGTCGTGGCAGATTACAGCATGGTGGCTGATTGGGTAAGGGCAGAAGATTGGTCTGCTTTACTGGATGTGGTGCCTATCATGGCAGTGGCGTTATGGGTTTTGACGATTACATCGATTTTATTGAATATAGCTCCCATATTTTTAGAACTGAAAAACAAAAAATAAATAACTTATTCTTCTTGGGCAAAAATTTTTGCTTATCATGAACTTATTGTCTTTTTAGTTTGAAGAACTGTACTTTTCAGACCGCTTGTTTTACATGCTTTACGACAAGAGCGGTGAAGCAGGAAATTAGATGCCTCCAAGAGAACTAGGTAAATATAGAACTTATTAAAAAATGAAGTTGGTGAATTGTGGAGCTAAAGGATAAAATTAAAAAGTTTATTGATAACCAATACAAAACTCCAAAGGGCTTGATCGGGACTTATATCGGCGAAAAGATGGTCGTGCAGCATAAACCGGAAACACTATGGACAATTGAACGGTTGAATCTTCAGCCAGGAGACAGTGTATTGGAACTCGGATGTGGGGCTGGCTACGCCATGAAACTTATTCTGAAGAAAAACATAGTTAAAGAGATAGTAGGGTTGGACCTTTCGCCGGCTGTGATTCGATCAGCTGCTATTAGAAATAAAAAAGCGTTAAAAGAAGGAAAAGCGAAGTTAGTCCAGGGAAATGTGAATAGGTTACCTTGTGAAGACGAACAATTCGAAAAAGTATTCAGCATCCACACGATCTATTTTTGGGATGAACTATCTGCCACAGTAACTGAAATATTTCGGGTCTTAAAACCTGGCGGGGAATGCATCATTACGCTTAGTAATGGCAAGAACGAGGAGAAGTGGGAAGGCATAGACCGCATGGTAGAGGATCAATTGATGCCGCTTATGAAGGGCCAAGGATTTTCCGAAGTCGGATTAATAAAAGGCCCGACTTCAAGGGGTTTTCATACTGTAGCTGTTTCCGGTAAAAAGAAGGATTAAGCAATTGGCAACTGCATAAACAGAAAGGAAGGGAGGGGATGATTCCAACACATCTTCCCTCTCTTTCTAATGAAAACTGACATTGTTAATCTATATTGAAAGGTGAGATCTATGGAACAAAAAGAAGAGATTACAATCAAACCTTTGGAGGAAAAACTTATAGGAGTTGTGAATAAAGCAAACGAGCCTTTTCCGGTGATCGGAAAAATTCTCCCTCGCTTTTTAGACGGTGCCTGGTCATACGAAGAACAGTTATATGACACCAAGTCGGAAACGCGATTTCCGGATGACCAGCTTCAATGGAAAGAGTACATCGACAGCGAGGAGAAAGCGGTATTTTTGGCGTTCCATGAAGAGGAATGCATTGGGCAGATTCGCTTGGTGAAAGACTGGAACCGCTTTGCTTATATTGAAAATATCGCCGTCCGCAAAAGTTTTCGGAAAAGCGGGGTTGGGCGCATGCTGCTGAAAGTTGCAGAAACATGGGCGCAGGACAAGTCTTTGATCGGCCTATCCCTTGAAGCACAGAATGACAATGTGATTGCAGGCCGTTTTTATGAGAATGAAGGGTTTGTGCTGGGCGGTGCTGATACGATGAAGCAGCACGCAAATCCGAATATCGATATTACGTTATACTGGTACAAGGTTTTTGAGCTTAAGAAACGATAGCGTGGCAAGGCTTCCATCCCATCGTTTCATAAAAATCAACATGAATATTAGCAGGAAATCAGTACATAGTTTACATATCATAAATATTGAAAAGGGTAGGAGCTTTGTTTAAGTTCCTGCTCTTTTTTTGTCCATGAATGCATACTTTTACAGACGCTTATTAAAATGCGATTGCCTAAAACGGTAATTAAAAAACTTGGAGCAATGAATACGATAGAAAAGTACTCATTACACCAAGTCCGATATTAGCCAGGCTATTTATTGATCACAATGGAAAGTTGATAGTTTACATGCTCATTCAACTTGACCAGGAATTGATCCAGTTCTTCGTTGGATGGGAATTTGCATTCGAGCAGGTAGCAGCTGTCCCCGCTGATTTTGTAATTGTTGAGCACGTATGGCTCCTGGGTTTTCAGAAAAGACAGGTAGGGCTGGTGATGCGTGCTTTTGGTATAAATACTGATGATGGCGTGCACATGGTATCCCAACTTTACTTGGTTGATTTTGACGGTATAGCCTTCGATAATTCCGCTGCTTTCCAACTTCTCCACTCGGGCCGAAGCGGCAGGCCCGCTTAGGTGGATTTTCTGTCCCAGCTCTTTCATCGAAATACGGCTGTTCCTGGAGAGTTCATCTAATATCTGCAAATCCGTATTATCCAACATTTATTTCATATCCTTTCAATAATAAAGTCAAAGGGGGAAAAGACTTGATTTATGCTGTGTATTTCTAAAGTGCTCTTAGTATACACTTATCGTAATTCAAACTAAAGGAGTTAAGAATATGAACATACAACAAATCCGAAACGCAACATTGGTCATCGAATACGCAGGGAAAAAGTTTCTAGTAGATCCGTTCTTGAGCGAGAAAGGGGTTTATCCGCCGTTCCCGAATTCAGCAAGGCAAGACCAAAACAACCCGCTTGTTGGCTTGCCAATCCCGATCAATGAAATCATCCAAGATGTCGACGCTGTCATCGTGACGCATTTGCATTTGGATCACTGGGACGATGCCGCCAAAGAGGCATTGCCGAAAGACATCAAACTGTTCACCCAAAACGAAGAAGATGCCAAAGAGGTTCAAAATGCCGGCTTCCAAAACGTGGAGGTTCTGCAGGAAGATACAATCTTTGAAGGCATTCAATTGAGCAAGACAAAAGGCGAACACGGCAGAGGGGAAATATTGAAACTTGCCGGCTTGGTGTGCGGCGTAGTCCTTAAACACCAGGACGAAAAAACACTCTACGTAGCGGGTGATACTGTTTGGTACGAAGGGGTACAGGAAGCCCTCGATGCGCATAATCCTGAAGTCATCGTAGTCAACGGTGGCGACAACCAATTCGTCGAAGGCGGTTCCCTCGTCATGGGGAAAGAAGATATCTTTGAAGTGCATCAAGCGGCACCCGAAGCAATCATCATTTCCGTCCATATGGAAGCAGTCAACCACTGGGCGCTATCGAAAGAGGAATTGAGAAAGTCTGCGGCTGAAAAAGGCTTGTCTTCACAGATTTTCGTGCCGGCAGACGGCGAATCGTATACATTCTAAGAAAATAAACGAACAAGATGCTAGAGAGAAGGAGTAAAGTGATGAAGCAATCAAAACCGACACTATGGACCAAGGACTTCATCATTCTCTCTTTAGTGAATTTTTTCTTGATCTTTGTTTACCTGTTGTTAAATGCGACAATCGCGCTTTATGCGCTCGAAGAATTCGATGCAACGACCGGGCAGGCAGGCCTAACAGCTGGCATTTTCATCATCGGTGCCTTGGCAGGGCGGCTGCTGGCCGGAGGGATCATAGCCAAAATCCAATACAAGCGCTTGATGATGATCGGACTTGTTTTCTTCACGATGACAATCCTTTTATACCTGGCGGATTTCGGCCTTTCGTTTTTCATTTTCAGCCGATTTTTAAATGGCGCTGCACTTGGCGTGGCGACGACAGTGATCGGGACCCTTGTGGTCCTTGCGCTGCCATCCGCTAAAAGAGGGGAAGGCATCGGCTATTTTGCTGTCAGCACCGCGATGGCGACGGGCCTTGGTCCGTTCGTTGGCCTGTATATGGCCCAGCACACCGATTTCAAGATGATTTTCATCTTATGCCTGCTATTGGGAATAGTGAGTACGGTGATCGGCTTCTTCGTCCATGTGGCCAATACGGAACAGGCTGAAGTGGAAAGGGAAGGCAAAGGCTTCAGGCTTTCCAACTTTATCGAGCCGAAAGCACTTCCCATCAGTTTCATTGTGCTGCTGATGACGTTTTGCTTTTCCAGTGTTCTTTCGTATATCAACCTCTACGCGATTGAGCTGGATCTGGTGAGCACAGCCAGCTTTTTCTTCATCGTCTACACGGTGTCTGTTTTGGTATCCCGGCCGTTCACGGGGCGCTTGATGGACCGGATCGGACCGAATTACATCATGTATCCGGCATTTATGGTGTTCGGTGCTGGAATGGTTCTCCTTGGCAGCGCAAACAGCGCTGCCGCTCTTTTAATCGCAGCGGCACTGATCGGAATCGGATTCGGGAATATTTCTTCTATCAGCCAGACGATTGCAGTTTCAGCTGCTGCGCCTCACCGGATGGGCCTCGCGACTGCGACATTTTTCATTTTTTTCGACATCGGCAATGGATTCGGCCCTTCTCTTTTAGGACTGGTGATCCCGATAACCGGCTATCCGGCTATGTATATGGGGCTTGGCGCGGCCGTAATTGCCACAGCTTTCCTATATTACGTGTTGTATGGAAAAAAAGAAAAGAATGGCCGGAAGCGCCTGATCGAAGAATAAGAATGACCTGAAGGGCAATGAACAGTTTACGATGCTTGCGTATTTTTAATTCAAAGACAAAGAGGTCGCGGAATGCATCACTTCCATGATCTCTTTTGTTTTGCCAGAGCTTTTTTAACAAAGTATCCATGCTTGGATTTATTAAGCTTTAAAAAGAGCAATTAAAGGAGTAAATGATATGAGTTTAAAACTGGAACCTTTAACAAAAAATCAAAGCGAATTCGCTAAAGTGAAAGAGTTGTATTATGGTTCCTTCCCTAAAAATGAACGGATTCCCATGAACCTGTTGATGTGGAAAGCAAAACGGGCGTTTGTCGACTTTCTCGTGATCTACGATGAGGACGAATATATCGGTTTTACGTACTTGATCACCCATAAAAATTTGACTTATGTGCTGTATATCGCAATCGATGGCAATGCGCGGTCAAAAGGGTACGGCGGCCGGGCGCTCGCCAAAATCAAAGAGAAGTACCCGGACAACCGCATCATCCTCAATATAGAAGTCGTGGATGAGACTGCCGACAATTATGCGCAAAGGGCAACGAGAAGAAAGTTCTATGTCCGGAATGGGTATGAGGGCTCCACTTATTTGTACCAAGACCGCTGGAGCTTGTATGAGGTGATGGTGCAAGGAGGCAAAGTCCAGATCGATGAATTCTACGCTTTACTGGAGAACTTTGCAGGGGCTTTGCTTTTTTCCGTGTTCAAGCCGCACATCACATCGTCTGCAGAAATGTGAATCAAATAGTTTGGAATTAAAGAAGTTTAAAGGAAAGGGCATGAGAAGTGACGAACCGACTACCCGAATGGAAAAAGAGAAGCCGCTCGGCACATTGCTAAAGCAAAAAAAATTTAGAGGTGAAATAGATGAAGAAATTTGATGTATCCGTGTTATCCGTTGCTCCGTTAAGACAAGGCGAAACGATGAAGCAAGGAATTGATTCTGCGGTGTCGTTGGCAAAAGCGGTCGATAAGATGCGCTATAAACGGATCTGGTTTGCGGAACACCACAACCACGATGCCTATGCCAGTGCCGCCACCGCAACAATCGTTCAGCATATATTGGCCCATACAGAAAACATTCGCGTAGGGTCCGGCGGGATCATGCTGCCGAACCATTCTCCGGTAGTGGTCGCGGAACAATTTGGAACCCTGGAAACCTTGTATCCGGACCGGGTGGATTTGGCGTTGGGCCGGGCGCCGGGGACGGATCAAAAGACAGCGGATGTGATTCGGCGTTCCAATCACAATGGCGTGTTTTTCTTTGAACGGGAAGTGCGCGATATTCTGCGTTATTTGGGGGATGCAGAAGAACAAGGAGAAGTGCGCGCCTACCCTGGCATCGGGACCCATGTGCCGGTCCTGATTTTAGGCTCCTCAACCGGTTCAGCCCAAATTGCTGCGAATCTGGGATTGCCTTATGCGTTCGGAGCGCAATTTTCACCAGAGGCGATGGAGCAAGCGCTCGCCATTTACCGGGAAAATTTCCGGCCGTCTGCTTATTTGCGGGAGCCTTATGTGATTGCGGCCATTAATGTCATTGCAGCGGATTCAATGGAAGAAGCCGCTTTTATTGCCGCCAGTCATTTGCAAGTGTATATCGATATTTATACGAATAATTTAAGCCAGTTGATCCCGCCAACCCAGGATTTCCTGGAATCGTTGTCCCAATTTGAATTGGAAATCCTCCACCACCGCCTGGGCTATACCATTATGGGTGATCCAGAAACGATTCGCCGCGAAGTGATCAACTTCCAGCAGGCCTACCAGGTGGATGAGATCATTGCTTTATCCAATATCTATGACCTGGAAAAGGAAATTCGTTCCTATGAGATTTTCAAGCAGGTCAGTGATGCTTTATTCGAAGCAGAATCCGCTACAATTTCAAAGTAAGAAAGAGGAAGAGCAATGCTGAAATGCCACTGCTCTTCCTCTTTCACTTGGATGCCGGAGGTGTCAGTGAAATCTCTCTCATTCAATTGGATATCTGATATAATTTATTCATTATCGGCACTTTAAATAAATTGAAATTTGGTGAGCCGCATGAAGGAAAACGATAAACGAAGCAACGATAAACCCGGGTTAAAGAAAACCTTATTATCCTACAAAGAGGAAGTAAACGAAGACCGATTGCCGCAACGGGCGTATCTCATCATCCGCAAAGCGATCCGGAACCTTCAGCTGCAGCCCGACGAAGCTTTCTTGGAACTAGAAATAGCGGACATGCTGGAAATGAGCCGAACGCCGATCCGTGAGGCTTTGATCCGGTTGGAAATGGATGGCTGGATCAAGTTGATGCCGCGCAAAGGGTTTAGCGTGGAACCGATCATCAAAGAAAATATCGAGCAAATCTGCCAAATTGCCGAAGCGTTGGATGGAGTGGCAGCGGAGCTGGCTACGCAGAATATGGATGAAGAACGCTTTAGAACGCTGGAAGCTTTAATTGATCAGCAGGAAAAGCATTTGCACGAGAATAATTTAAAGGCTTACACCGATATAGACGACCAATTCCATAATCTGATTGTGGATTATTCCCAGAACAAACGGCTGAAAACGGTGATGGACAGCCATTCCGATCAATTGTATCGTGCCCGGCTGTTTACGATTAATGAACGGAAACTTCCTACGCGCTCCATTTTGGAGCACCGGGCAATCGTTGCGGCCATGAGGGCAAGGGACAGCAAAGCGGTGCAAATGCTGATGCTTTCGCATCGGCATCGCGGAAACCAGGAGATCTTGAAAATCATCGACAGTAAATGAAGGAATATCAAACGGGATGAAGCGCTTCTTAACAGGAGCGTTTTTTATTTTATGAAAATAAAGTATACGTAATTAAGCGATTTTAATTATTAACTTCATTTTTTACGCATTTATTTGACTTTTACGTATACTTTAATGTATTCTTTACTTAGATTTTAAATTCGGAAGTGGGGGTTTCAAGATGAAAATAGTAGATATCAAAGAACAGGTAGTGCCGATCAAGTCGAGCATCAGCAATGCGTATATCGATTTTACGAAAATGACAGTTTCGGTTGTGGCGATTGTGACGGATGTTTTCAAGAACGGCAGACGGGTCGTAGGGTATGGTTTCAATTCCAACGGGCGTTATGCCCCGAGCGGCATCCTGCATGAACGGTTCATCCCCCGCTTGTTGGAAGCGGAAACGAATGATGTCCTGAATGACGAAGGCACCAATCTGGACCCCCATAAAATCTGGGACATCCTGATGAAAGGCGAAAAACCAGGCGGCCACGGCGAAAGGTCGGTTGCGGTAGGGACCCTCGATATGGCGGTATGGGACGCTGTCGCGAAAATCGAAGAGAAGCCTCTGTATCAGCTGCTGGCAGAGCGCTACGGAGATGGCAAGCCGGATGATAAAGTCTTTGTTTATGCGGCTGGCGGCTACTACCAGCCAGGCAAAGATGACAAGATGCTGCAAGATGAAATGACGGGATACCTAAACATGGGGTACTCAGTGGTGAAAATGAAAATCGGCAATTCGTTGGAAGAAGACATCAGACGGATCGAAGCGGTGTTGGAAGTGGTGCCGTCCGGGCAATCGCTCGCTGTGGATGCCAACGGAAGATTCGATCTGAAAACAGCTGTCGCCTACGCAGAGAAGCTGGAGCCGTATAATCTGTTCTGGTACGAAGAAGCAGGAGACCCGCTTGATTTTGAACTCCAGGCGGAGCTGGCCAAGCATTACAAAAATCCGATGGCAACAGGGGAAAACCTCTTTTCGATGCAGGATGCCCGCAACCTTATCCGGTACGGGGGCATGCGTCCGGACCGGGATTACCTCCAATTCGACTGCGCATTAAGCTACGGGCTTGTGGAATATCTGCGGATCCTCGAGATGCTGAAGGAAAATGGCTGGTCTTCCCGCAGGTGCATTCCGCACGGGGGCCATCAGATGTCCTTGAATATCGCTGCAGGGCTGGGCCTTGGCGGAAACGAATCGTATCCGGGAATTTTCGAGCCGTTTGGCGGATTTGCGGATGACATTCCGGTCGTGGACGGCTATGTCGGCCTACCGGATGTCCCAGGAATCGGCTTTGAAACAAAAGGGCCGTTGATCAAGCTGCTTCGTTCGGTGGCGGAATAAAAGCAAAGGGACCGGCTCCGAAGCCAAGTAAATCGCTTCGGAGTCAGTCCCTTTTTGTATCGGTCAGGAAATCTCGATTTTATCGGCTTTATGGATATCTTCCGTACCTGCATCCAAGGCAGCCTGATAGTATTGGCATTTATGGTCAATCACGGCCATGGTTTTCTTCAATTCTTCCATCTGAGCCTCTACAAGCGCCTTACGCTCCATAAACATATCGTATCGTTTTTGAAGCGTGGCATCGCCGTCGGAACACCAATCGATAAAATGCTTGATTTCCTTGATCGGCATTCCTGTCGCTTTCAGGCATTCAATGATTTTCAAAGCGCTGATATCGGATTCTTTGAATGAACGGATTCCGCTGGCAGTCCGTTCGACAAATGGCATAAGGCCCTCTTTGTCGTAATAGCGCAAGGCGTAGACAGAAAGATTCAATTGTTTCGCAACTTCACCGATTGTATAAGTGGCCATCTTTTATTTCCTCCTATTCATCCATTTCTAAACTTCGAGCAAGCTCTAGGAATCGACAGGATACCATGAACGGAGTGCCGGGTCAAAACCGGAATTTGGGAATATGGCTCATTTGATTGACCATAATACTTGACCTAGAGTTAACTAGAAGGATTACGATGGGTTTGCAAGACCCAAAAGCAAAGGGCGGATGCAATGAAGGGAATTCAGCTTGAACCCTTTCAGCAGCCTCACGGATGCAGGGTTTTAGCAAATCTTTTTTTCCTAGGAGGTTTATTGATGTCGACTGTTAAAGCACGGGCTATTTACGGCCCAGACAAAACTTTTCAAAAGACCGAAATCACACGGCGCGAACTTGATAAACATGATGTGCTGATTGAAATCAAGTTTGCAGGCATCTGCCATTCGGACATCCATACGGCACATGGCGAGTGGGGGCCGGTGAATTATCCATTGGTTCCTGGCCATGAGATTGCCGGTATCGTCACCGAAGTAGGAGCCGGAGTCACGAAGTACAAAGTCGGAGACCGGGTAGGGGTCGGATGCATGGTGGATTCCTGCGGCGAATGCGAGAACTGCCAACAAGGCGAAGAGCAATACTGCTTGAAGGGCAACGTCCCTACTTATGCCGGCGTGGATAAATACGGCGAGCCGACCCAAGGCGGCTATTCGACACACATTGTCGTTGTTGAGGACTTTGTCTTGAGAATTCCGGATAACATTGAACTGGATGCCGCAGCACCGCTTCTTTGTGCCGGAATCACGACTTTTTCGCCATTGAACCATTGGGGAGCAGGCCCTGGCAAGAAGGTAGCGGTTGTTGGCCTTGGCGGACTCGGCCATATGGCCGTTAAAATTGCACACGCCATGGGCGCCGAAGTGACGGTTCTGTCCCAGTCGCTGAAAAAGAAAGAAGACGGCTTGCAATTTGGGGCGAAAGACTACTACGCCACAAGCGATCCGGAAACATTCGAAAAACTCACGGAATCTTTCGACCTGATCATCAATACCGTAAGTGCCCAGCTCGATTTGGACGCATACTTAGGGTTGCTGGCTCTTGATGGTACGTTGGTGAACGTAGGGGCACCGGCAGAACCGTTGTCGCTGAGAGCCATCAACCTGATCGGCCGACGCCGTTCATTTGCAGGCTCTTTGATCGGCGGGATCCGCGAGACCCAGGAGATGCTCGATTTCTGTGCAGCAAATAATATTGCGCCAAGCATTGAAGTGATTTCGGCTAACCGGATTGACGAAGCTTATGAACGGGTGCTGGCCTCAGATGTGAAATACCGTTTTGTCATCGATATCAGCACCATGTAAATTGTAGCCAATAATTTATCGTGCCAATAAAAAGGATGTTCCAATAGCCAGGCTATTGGGGCATCCTTTTGTTTTCCAACGAATTACAAGGAAGAAGGGGGAGCATGGAAGCGAATGCAATTTACAGACGCTGTCAATTCGGGGTATTCTTAAGGCTCAGTGTTTTTTTAATTGCAGGAATACTTGTTTAAATTGAATTAAGCCATTTTTATAGAAGAGGAAGGACGAGAAATGTTGAAAAAATCGGCAGCGGAAAATCGGTCCGTCCAAGGAGAGGTTTATTGATGACACTTTTACATCGCTTGAAAAAAGGGGATAAAATCGGAATTTACAGCCCTTCTTCTCCTGTGACCCATACTTCGCCCATCCGCTATGCCCGGGCAAAAACCTTCTTGGAAGCAAAGGGGTTTGAAGTAATAGAAGGCAGTTTGACCGGCAAAAGGGATTTCTATCGTTCCGGGACGATCCAGGAGCGGGCAGAAGAGTTGAATGAGCTTATCCGAAATCCGGAAATCAGCTGCATCATGTCCACCATCGGCGGGACAAATTCAAATGCGCTCCTGCCTTATATCGATTACAAAGCTTTTCTGGAAAACCCGAAAATCATGATTGGCTATTCAGATGCAACAGCAATCTTGCTCGGCATCTATGCGAAGACTGGAATTCCGCCTTTTTACGGGCCGGCGTTGGTTCCTTCATTCGGAGAACTCGAACCGTTTGTCGATTATACATATGAGTACTTTTCCACTTTCTTAATGGAAGAACAAGAGGCTCCGTTTATGGTTCCGATACCGGCCTATTGGACTGATGAGCCGGTGAATTGGGAAATGAAAACGGTGGAGAAGGAAAAGAGGCAGAACCGTTGGCATTGTGCAAGGGAAGGTGTTGCCACAGGCAGGTTGATTGGCGGGAACTTGAACACCATGGCAGGATTCTGGGGCAGCCCTTATATGCCGGCCATAAATACCGGAGATATTCTATTGCTGGAGGATTCGATGAAAACAGCTTCCGTTGTAGAGAAAAACTTCAACTTATTGAAAGTGAACGGCGTATTTGATCGGGTGGCGGGAATCCTGTTAGGAAAACATGAGCTGTTCGACGATGAAGGCACCGGAAGAAAGCCGTATGATATTCTGCTGGAAGTTCTGGGGGAGCAGAATATCCCGATACTTGCCGATTTTGATTGCGCCCATACCCATCCGATGCTGACGATGCCTATCGGACGGACGGTCAGACTCGATGCGGCGAAAAAGAGCGTTCAGCTCATGGAACGATGGATTTTGTAGAATTCGTTTCACCGATTATGAAAGATCGAAAGCTAATGTGTTCAAACCACTTTCTTGCTTTTGAATTCATTTCGACATGAACCCATAAATAAAAGGATTGAGTGCCGTTTGCGGCGCTCAATCCTTTTGTTTTTTGACTGATGTTAATTTCGTCAGCACACGGAATCAGTTGATTTGGGAACCGACAACCCGAACAGGGGCCGGATGTATAACGCGACGAACGTTCCGGCCAGGGCAAGGATGCCCCAAATATAGCCATGGAGGCTGAAGGAAGCGATGCCGCCGAAGTACGCGCCGATGTTGCAGCCGAATGCCAAGCGCGCACCGTAGCCCATCAGCAGTCCGCCGACGACGGATGCCGCAAAATTACCTGCAGTGACTTTGGTGAATTTGAACAATCCGCCGGCAGCTGAAGCGATAAACGCCCCAATGATGACGCCGAGGTTCAGGACCGTGGTGGAATCCGCGAAAATAGACGCTTGCAGCGATGCGGCATTGGCGCCTTGCCAATAGCCCCAGCTTGCCACGTCAACACCGAATGCACTGGCGATTTTGGAACCCCATAAGGCGAACGCGGAAGTGATGCCCCAAGGCGTACCGCGCGTCATGAGGGTCAAGGCGTTGAGGACCGCCAAGACAATCGCAGCGGCAAATAGGGGCCACGATCCGCGGAAAATCCGTTTCCATCCTTTTTCAGTCGGAAGCGGCGCCATTTTTGGCGCTTTTTTCTTTTTCTCGATGACTAGAGTCAGCCAAGCGATAAAGCCAAATAGCGCAATGGACACGAGCCATGCACCGCCGTAGCCGAGACCAGTGGACGTCGCCAGTGAAACGGGTTCGAATGCAGGCATTTCTTCTGTCCAGAACGGCAAGTGATAAGCGCCGATTGTGGCGCCGACGATAAAGAATACAAGCGTCACGAACATGACCGTGCGCCCGCCGCCCACAGCGTAGAGTGTGCCGGAAGCACAGCCGCCGCCGAGCTGCATGCCGATGCCGAAGATGAAGGCGCCGACGACCAGGCTAACGCCAACGGGAGACACGTATCCGGCAACCGGACCACCGAAGAAGGTTGCGCCATATGCGAGAATCGGTGCAAACAGCGTCACCGCGATTGCCAGCATCAGCATATGCGAGCGCATTGCCTGGCCATTGCCGACAGACGCCATCCGGCGGAATGCAGACGTGAAGCCGAAGCGGGCATGGAATAGCGTATAGCCCAACAGCAAGCCGATGCCCAATAGCATGGGTTGGGAGATGTGCTGAGTTGCCAGCAGGTAAACAAACAGCAGGATGGCAGCGATGACGCCGCCGCCGATCAGTACTTTTTGCGGTGGATTCAATGCAAGGCCGTCTCGCGCAATCGGCCCTTTTGTCTCGTCCACAGGTTGGACGCTCGTTGTAGTAGTCAAATCAATAACACCCTTTTCCTATCAATATAGTCGGAATAATAGTTTATGATAGGGGTTTCGGAATCTCAAGTCAACCAGCGAAGCTTGAAAACTGTTTACGGGCAGGGCATTGAGTGGAAGTGGCGCCAGATTCCCGGAATTCATAGAAAGCTACAGATATTTACTCAATCCTCTATACACATCCACGATATCATTCATTTTAATCCGCACCAATCCGCTGGATGACGGGGCAACAAATTCGACCATGCCGGGAACGACGGGTTCATCCTGGACGCCCCAATCGATCTTCCGTTTGCGGCTGAATTCCTTATAGACGCCTTTGCCGACAAAGCACACGGCGTTCGGCCGGTATGCTTCGATCTTCTCACGCAGCAGCGCGGCGCCTTCTTTGTATTCTTCCTTGGTGATCTCCGCTGCTTCCTTTGTCGGCCGGTCGACGATGTTCGTGAGCCCGTAGCCCAGCTCGAGCAGTTCACGGTTTTCGTGCGGCGCAAACTTTCTCGGCGTCAGCCCGGCCTCGTGGAGGATCTTCCAGAAGCGGTTCGTCGGGTTGGCGTAATGGAAGCCGGTCTCGGACGAGCGGATGCTCGGGTTGAATCCGACAAAAAGGATTTTCAATCCTTCTTGCAGGTGGTCGGGGATGGGTTCTAGGTGCATGTTCGGTCACTCCTTTATGTAGGGACATTATAGCGAACTTTCCCGTTTTTCTTCGGTTCTAAGCTTTGAAATGGACAGGAAAAAAACGCTTCCTCTCAGCGGCAGCTAAGAGGAAGCGCAATCTTCAACACGTTTAGTGGTTTTAGTATTTGTACGACTGGCCGCCGTCAATGGTGATGACGGAAGCATTGATGAAGCGGGAGCTGTCGGACAACAGGAAAGCGACCAGGTTTCCGACTTCTTCCGGCTGGCCGAAACGTTTCATCGGGTTGACGCTGACAAATTCCTTGCCGGCCGCTTCCCAGTTGTCGCCAGCCATCTGCTTCAAGGAACCTTCGACCATCGGCGTCATGATGGCGCCTGGCGCGATGGCATTGATGCTGATGCCGTACTGGCCGTATTCCACGCCGGAGTTGCGCGTCAAGCCGACGACGCCGTGCTTGCTCGCCGCATAGCCGGACTGGTTGCCGACGCCGCGGATGCCGCCGACGGAAGCTGTGTTGACGATGGAACCGGAACCTTGTTCTTTCATGACTTTCAAGACGTGCTTCATGCCGAAGAACACGCCGTTCAAGTTGACGCTGATAACTTTCTGGAATTCATCGGAGCCGTAATCTTCGGTCAGGTTCTGCTTGCCTTCGATGCCGGCGTTGTTGAAAAAGCCGTCGATTTGGCCGAATTTATCGAGTGTAAACTTGACGTAGTTCTGCACTTCTTCTTCATTCGTAACGTTCGCTTCGAAGATTTCAACCGCTGCGTCTGGCGCTGCTGCGAGCACCTCTTTCTTGCTTTCTTCGAGGGAGTCCTTGTTCATGTCGACCAGGACCAGTTTCGCGCCTTGCTTGGAAATTGCGAGTGCTGCCGCGCGCCCAAGCCCTGAACCGCCGCCTGTAATCAATACAACTTTGCCTGTGAAATCAATCATTTCTGAATCGCTCCTTTTCCTTGGAATAAAAGACTGAATTTAATGTACACTCTAAGTGTAATCCGTAAAAAAAGCGGGCTCAATCAGTAGAAAAGCTGGAGGTGTCGAATAAGTCGACACTTTACATGAAAGTGTCGATTTTATTCAATGGAGGCAAAAGGCGATGAAAGCTAATAAACGGAAAAATTCTCCGCAAAACGAACGGACCAAACACCATTTGAAACAGGCGTTCACCGATCTGATCAACGAGAAAGGGTTCAGCCATGTTTCGGTCACCGACATTGTCGAACGGGCACAGTACAACCGGGCGACGTTCTATCTCCATTACCTGGACAAGCCGCACATCACGGAAGAATTGAAAAAGGAGATGTTCCAGCAGATCAAGCGGACCGGCATGGAGCTGTATACGCCGGGCAGGCGGATCGACACCAAAGCAATGAACACGGATTCGTTCGAACTGGTCACGTTCATCTACGACAACCGTTCATTTTTCAATCTCTATCTTTTGGAAGACACGATTCCCGGGCTGTATCAGGAATTGCCGCAGGCCATTTTCGAAATGCTCCAGGAAGAGTTCACGTTCACTGCAGTGGGTGCGCACGACATCAACTCCCCACAGTTTAAATTGTATATGGCGCATGGCACTGCGGGGCTGGTCCTCGACTGGGCACGAAACGGCTACCTGGAGTCACCGAAAGAAATCACGTCGCAACTGATCAATATCCTGCAGGCATTTGCAAGCGGCTTCACGGTATCCGAACGGGGCTGATGGCGGAGAAAGCTGCTTGGGATTTTTATTGAAAGCAAGGATCGTGTTTGTTTCAGGCTGTTTAGGTGTATAGGAAAGAGAGAAGGCAGTTAAAGCGCAATGGAAGGAGCGGGTATGCATGAGCATGCAGCACATAACGGATGATGATCTGGTAAGGGATGAATACGGGAATTATTACAAAGTGGTCGGTCTACATACGGACGGGGACACATTGAAAGCCCTCGAGGTATCGAACCTGTATTTCGAGCTGTCGTTCGAAAGTTCGGCGGATTCGATGGGCGAAAGATATGGCCAGACGCCGGTCGGCGTGTTCCTGCAGGAGCGGTTGAACGCCTACATCGAAGATATCCAGCAACGCGAACGGCCGATTTACGGCATCCGCGACTTGATGGTCAATAGGATCAAAGTCTATGCGGTCGATATCACGCAGCCGCACCCGAAACGGGATTTGACGGTGTAAGGTGAATCAGAAATCCCCTCAAGCGATTGCTTGAAGGGATTTTTTTAGTTCAATTCAACGGAGCCAGGAAATAAAACCTCGCGGCATTTTTGAAATGCACCCTGGTTTTACTAAATCTATTGTCCGAAGTATGCAGACACCAAAAACGCATTCCATTTTATAGGAATGCGAGACATCAGGTTTTATTGCTCCGATAAAAATGGACAGCGCGAAAATACAGATGGCGCAGCAGGCCCCAAAAAACTACAAGCCAAGCGGCCAGCGCTATATAAATCATGAAATGAGGGATCGCTTTCAGGAAGCTGGTGCCGAGCGTTTCGGCAAGTTCCCAGGTACTGGCGGTGTACATGGCGAGCGGAAAGACCATCGCCCACCATTGGGGGCCGTATTCAAGCGGAGAGCGGTTATAAACATGGCGCCAGAACCAAAGAATGAAGAGCAGCGGAATCCACCACGTGCCGGCCGCCCAAAAGAACAACGTGAAGCCTTTGATAAACGGTGTGATTTCTGTGAGCAGCCCCCATTGGCCGGCATGCTTGATCAGTGTGGCGCCGGCAAGGCTTGTGATGGCGACAGCCCCCATGTTGATCCAGTAAGGCGGCGCAAATGCTGAAAACTTAAGCTGCAGGAATGTGAAACGGTAAAAAATCAGCGTGATAATGTTCAAATACAGCATACAGCCGAGAAAGTACATACAAAGAGTGAAAAACAAGGCAACATCTTTTCCCTGTGCCATTTGAGGCGCCAGCAATGTTCCGAGGATCGATACGGACTGTGTAGCGACTGCAGCAATCAGCCAAGCGCCGTTGATCCCTTCGGATAATGTCGGTGTATTGCGGCGAACCGTTACGGCGGTGAAGAAGGTATACATGATCAGCACCCATAGCAATATAGCGAATGCCCAAAGCAGAAAAGCGGCACTATAGTGGCCGGCTACAATAATCATTTGGCTTCCGAGCACACAGGTCCCGGCAACTGTAGTGAAAAAACCCGAGCCAAGCGTATGGCTCGTGAGGTCGCTGAAGACGCGTCCGGGATGGTGAATGATGCGGACCAATGTCAGCAGCCACAGTACGGAATAAGCTGCGATATTAAGATACAGCAGAAAATCGGCCAATATTTCCAGGCCAATCAGAAAGGCACTGATTGATAAGGCGCCAGTCGCCATGACAAAAGCAAAATAGCCCGGAAACAATGTTTTGGCTAGCTGCTTGATGAAATTGAACACGTTATCCTCCCCTAAATCTTTGCACGATTCTTTTATTTTAACCCACTTTCATGTTGATGGGAAAGAGCCGGGGAAGACAGGGGTGTTATCAGGGAATGTAGGATGAAAATAATGGATAAAGCGGCCAGTGCGGATAATCAGGCTATATGGCCGACTTTCCCCGTATAGGTAAAATCGGATGGCGACATTGCATGGCGAGTAAGATAAAAAAGAAGGGAGGCCGGTACATGAATATGCTGAATAACATGAATGATGCGCTGAAGTATATTGAAGAGCATCTTGAGGATGACATCGATTTTGGAAAAGTGGCTTTGCTCGCCGGTGTTTCCGAATATCATTTCCGGAAACTATTTTCCTACCTGTCAGGGATGAGCTTAAGCGCGTACATCCGGAACCGGCGGCTGTCAAAAGCGGTTGTTGATCTGCAGCAAGGCAGTGAGCGGGTAGTAGATATTGCCGTAAAGTACGGCTACGATTCGGCGGACGGCTTCAGCCGTGCATTCCGGGAATGGTCCGGAATCAACCCCTCGGATGTGAAGGACAGCTCTGTGTTCAAGGTGTTTCCGCGCCTCGCTTTCCAATTGACTCTGCAAGGAGGAATGGAGATGGAATACCGCATTGAAGAAAAAGATGCGTTCAAGTTGGTGGGTATCCAAAAGCGGGTGCCCATCGTGTTCGAAGGGCAAAATCCGGACATCATGAAAATGGCGCAATCGATTACGGAGGAGCAGCGGGAGCGGCTGCAGAAAATGCGCAACACCGACGTCAAAACAGTTGTCAATGCATCTTCCCATTTTGATGACGGACGCTTGGAAGAAAAGGGGGAGCTTGATCACCTGATCGGCTCGATCACGACACTTGATCAAGATTTTGAAGAGTTCGATGTTTTGGAAGTGCCTGGAGGTACATGGGCAATTTTCAGTACCCAAGGCCCTTTCCCGCAAGCGCTCCAGGAGATGTGGGCAAACATTTTTTCCGAATGGCTGCCTTCATCAAATTACGAACTCGTGGATGGACCTGAAGTTTCATTCAACGGAGATTTCGCGGATCCAATGAACGTCTATAGCGAAGTCTGGATTCCGGTGAAAAAAATGGATTGAAGGAAGAACCGTGCCTGAAGAGAAGGCGCGGTTCTTCCTGTTTATAAAGAAATGAAAATTATCAGTCGAGTTGCCCTATACGAAAAAAAGCACTTGCAAGAGCATTAATCCTGCACCACCGGCAGCAGGCGCCACTTTCATTGCCAAAATTCCGCGCTCGGTCGAAGCAAGCGACTCAAACGGATCTTTCGCGGGCGACCCGAGAAACTGGAGGAAACGATTCCATTTGGTGCTTTTCGCCGGGAAGTCGGGCACTTCGATGTGGTATTCATCGAGGCGCGCACGCACATGCGGTTCGTTATCGAGCGGATTCTGATGCATCGTAATATCCCTCCAATTCGTTCTTTAATAATTTCGTCGCCCTGTGCAGACGCGACTTGACTGTTCCTTTTGGAATCGAGAGGACCTTCGCCATTTCTTCCTGGCTCATATCGTGGTAATAAAACAGTAAAATCACCGCCCGCTCAATATCAGGAAGTTTTGCGACAGCTTCGCGTATGGTCAGCCGGTCTGCGCTCGAAACGGCCTCTTTAGCCCGCGGCATCAAATACGGCAACAGGCTCTGGAGTTTTTTTCGGCGGTTCAATTTCGTAATCATCAGCCGGTATGCGATTTGGAAAAGGAAGTTCTTCAAGCTCCCTTTTTCCGCATCAAAACGGTCCCTGTGGTCCTGCAATTTCATGAATGTGTCCTGCACAACATCGATACTGAATTGCTCGTCGCGTGTATACCGGTAAATGAACGAGTACAGCGGCTTTTGCATCAGCCGGTAAATACCGTCAAGCGCATCCGCATCTCCTTGCTGATAGGCCATCATCAAACGTTCTTCACACGCCTCCAATATCGTCTCCCCACCGTTCCTTGATCGTCTTCAACGTGATTGATACCCGGCTGACCAAATAGAGGATGGTGACGAGTGTCCAAACCTGCGATTGATTTGTGAAAAACTGGACGTAGGCATTTTCGACAGTAAAGCCATTGGAAACGAGAAAATTCAAGGCTTGCACGCATACGATTGTGTAAATGGCCAAGCTGAGCGTCATGGTGTCAAAAACATTCCATCTCAAATAAATAACCGTCTTTTTATAATCGATCCTCCCTTTTTCCCGCACCACGTGTCTGCGATCCATCGGAATAGCGATTGAAAGAATGATGGCCGTCATTATAGCTGCTACGGCTAATGATACTATCCATCCCATGCCCATTATGTACACCCCTTTTGGTTTTTATTGTTACTTACTATACTGATGGGATAAGGAAAAGGTTCACGGTTTTCTAGATTTTTTTTGAAACTTCCGTTGGAGCAGCGTCCATGCAAACTGGTGGGCGGACGGAATTTCCGATAAACTGGAAGAAGAATTGGGAGACAAAGAGGAATGGGATGAGACAATGTTTAAGATCATGATCGTAGAAGACGATGCTACAATTGCCGGCGTGCTTGCAGAAGAGCTGCGGAAATGGAACCACGAAGCAGTGCTCGTCGAGGATTTCAGCCGGGTGATGGAAGACTTTAAAGAACAGGCGCCGCAGCTGGTGCTGATGGATATTTCGCTGCCGTCGTTCAACGGTTATTACTGGTGCCAAAAAATCCGCAAGGTGTCACAAGTGCCCATCATTTTCATCTCCTCGCGCAATGAAAACATGGATATTGTCATGGCCATCCAGATGGGCGCGGATGATTTCATTTCCAAACCGTTCGATTTGACGGTAGCGGTGGCCAAGACGCAGGCATTGCTCAGACGGACATATGATTTCAAGGAAGCGGAAAACTTCCTTCATTTTAACCGGACCGTTTTGAAGCCCGGGGAGTCGAAGTTGCTGAATGAAGGCCGGGAAGTCGATTTGACGCGGACGGAATTGCGGATTCTCGAGCAATTGTTTCTGCAGAAAGGCGAGTACGTGGCCCGTGAGGAAATCATGGTCAAATTATGGGAAGATGAATCGTTCATCGACGACAACACGTTGGCGGTCAACATTGCCCGGCTCCGGAAAAAACTGGCGAAGGCGGAACTGCCCGACTTTATCGTGACGAAAAAAGGCGTCGGGTATGCCCTCAACAAGGAGGCGGCGCATGAATAACGAAATTCTGAAGAGCTTCTTGCTCGCTACGCGTTCCCAGCTTTTCGTTTTTTTCGGGGTCCTTGCGGTGTTCGGCATGATTTTCGTGTTCAACCGGCAGCCTTTCGGGTTATTTCTGTACGGTGCGGAGTTGGCCGCGTTCCTGCTGCTTATCTATTTGATCGTCCAATACACCCGCTACCAGGGCAGGTACAAGGCCATCAAGAACCTCCAGCCGGCGAACGCGCGGACACTGGAGGACCTTTCAAAAAGTGCCGACCCCATCGATGCGCTTTATGAGGAAAAACTGGCTTCGCTGCTTCAGGAAAACCGGGAACTCGAAAACCTGCATGCGGCGCGGCAAGCCGATCAGCTCGATTACTTCACGCTGTGGCTCCATCAGATCAAAACGCCGATTGCGGGCATCAGCTTGCTGAATCAAGGGTCACCGTCGAAAGAGGCCAAGCAGATTTCCCAGGAATTGCTGCGGCTCGAAGATTATACCCATATGGCGCTCAATTACATAAAACTTGAAGATTCCAGCGCGGAGCTGGACCTGGCGGAAGTCGACCTCGATCCCATCATCAAAGGGGCGATCAAAAAGTATTCCATCCTTTTCATCTACAAAGGCATCAAGCTCGACTATCAACCGGCCGGCATGCGCGTATTGTCGGATGGCAAATGGCTGCAGAATCTCCTGGAGCAAATTTTGTCGAACAGCCTGAAGTACACAGCGAGCGGCACCATCTCCATTTATACGGCCCCCGGAAAAGAAGGGGTGCTCGTCATCGAAGACACCGGCATCGGCATCCGGCCGGAAGACCTGCCGAAAATCTTCAATAAAGGCTATTCCGGTTTCAATGGCCGCCTCCACGAAAAATCGACCGGGCTTGGCCTTTTCCTTAGCAAGAAAATCTGTGAGCGTCTTGGGCACAAGCTCGACATCGAATCGGAACCCGGCAAAGGGACCCGCGTACTGATCAATATGTCGCGGGATGAAATCGAGGTTTTTGATTGAGTGGGAGCGAGGAGAAAATCCATATTTTATTTTAATCGACGTTATCTGAGTTTTAATCGACACTTCTCAGAAGTTAATCGACAGTACCCGGAAGTTAATCGACGCTATTTGAAATTTAATCGACAGTATGGGGATACAGTGCATTAATGAAGCGAAGAGTTATAGGCCGCTTCGGCGCTTTGGGCATGGCTCCCACAATGAGCCGGGAAGGACACCCGTCTCATTGCTTCGCCTAGCCCCTGGACGCGCCGGCGCTGGTCTAATTCATTGAAGCCTGAACACTTCACCTGGTTAGCAGTACTTTCAGAGATATGAAGCAAAACAGCGGAGACGCCCGCGGGAAAGCGAGAAAGCCGAGACCCCGCAAGCCGCAACGCGGCTGAGGAGGCTTGGCGCTCGCCCGCAGGCAAGCGCAGCTGTTTTGCGGAATATCGGTTATTACAAACCCCTATTTCACCGTATCCCGAAACTTCCTATCTTACGAAATCGTAAGATTCCTTTGCCCATTGTAAGAATAGGTACAGGCACCCCTTTCACCCGTCCCGTATCATTAATTGCAAGGAGGGGTTAGCAATGACCTTATTGGAAATCAAGAATCTGAAAAAAGTATATACAGCACGTTTCTCGAATCAGCAGACAGAAGCCTTGGCGGCCGTCAATTTCTCTGTGGAAGAAGGGGAGTTCGTGTCGATCATGGGCGAGTCGGGATCCGGCAAGACGACGCTGTTGAACATCATCTCCACGCTCGACGATGCGACGGGCGGCGAGGTCTTCCTCGATGGTCAGCCGTTGTCGCGGATCAAGGACCGGGAAGTGTCGGCGTTCCGCAGAAACACGCTCGGCTTCGTCTTCCAGGACTTCAACCTGCTCGACAACTTTACGATCAAAGACAACATCCTGCTGCCGCTCGTGCTGTCGAAGACGCCGGTGGCCGAAATGGAAGCACGCCTCACACCGGTGGTCCGGAACCTCGGGATCGAAGCGCATATCAATAAATTCCCGTATGAAGTATCCGGCGGCCAGAAACAGCGTGTCGCTGTCGCGCGGGCGCTGATCACGCAGCCGAAAATCATCCTGGCGGATGAGCCGACCGGCGCGCTCGATTCAAAAGCGTCGCAGAATTTGATGGAGACCTTACGGGGCATCAATGAAACCGGCCAGACGATTTTGATGGTAACCCACAGCACGCGGGCAGCGAGCTATTCGAAACGCGTCCTCTTCATCCGGGACGGTGCCGTCTACCACGAAATCTACCGGGGCCATGACTCGGCGGATGTATTCATGGACCGCATCGCCCAGTCGCTGAAAGTGCTGTCGAGCCGGGGTGAGCGAGATGAATAACCGCTTTTTCTCATCGCTCGCGCTGCGCAACATCAAGTCGAACCGGCAATTGTACATTCCGTATTTATTGTCATCGACCACGATCATTACAATGTTTTTCCTGATGGTGTCCCTGTTGACCAATAAATTCGTCCAGGAGCGCTCCAGTTCGCTGCCGATGATGTTTTTGATCGGTGCTGTGGTCATCGGCATCTTTTCGTTTATCTTCATCCTCTACACCAATAGCTTTCTCATCAAGCGTAGAAAAAAGGAAATCGGCCTGTATGGGATTCTGGGCCTCGAGAAAAAGCACGTGGCGAAAATCCTGTTCTTTGAAACGGTGTTCACCAGCGTGTTGAGCATTGCGGCGGGACTGGTGGCAGGCGTCATCTTCGGCCGGCTTGTGTTCATGCTGCTGAATTATTTGCTGCGGCTGCCGATTGACATCGCCTATTCGACGTCGCTTTTGAGCGCCGGGGTGACCGCTGCCCTTTTCCTCGGCATCTTCGGCATCACGTATCTCTATAACGTCAGCCAGTTCACTTTCGCGAATCCGATCAAGCTGCTGAAAGGGAAGCAGGAAGGGGAGAAGGAGCCCCGGGGATCGGTGATCCTATTTATCTTGTCACTTATCTTCCTTGCCTGGGGATACGGCATTTCGCTGACGATCCCGGATCCGCTCAGCGCGCTTTCCCGCTTCTTTTTTGCGGTGCTGCTGGTCATTATCGGCACCTATCTTTTGTTTGTTTCGGGCTCGATCTTCATTTTGAAAGCCATGAAGAAAAACAAGCGCATTTATTACCAGCCGGGGGCGTTCATTTCCATCTCCGGCATGCTTTACCGCATGAAGCAGAACGCGGTCGGCCTGGCGAACATCTGCATTTTGGCATCGATGGTCATCATTGCGGTTTCGACGACTGCAACGATGTTCATCGGCGCGGAAGAAACGTTGGAGAACCGTTACCCGTATGAGAACAATCTCTCGCTCTTCGGCGATCCCGAAAACATCGGGGCAATGAATGCACGCTTCGAGGAAATGCAGGAGCAGGCGCGGGAGGAAACGGAAGCGGCGGGGCTCCAAGTCGAAGGGATCGAGAGCTATCGCTACTTGAATATGTTCGGCCGGTTGGAAGGGGAAGAATTCAAGTTTGAACAAAGCTCCCCGGGTTCGGACCTTCCGGTATTCATGGATGTCCTGCCGCTTGAGGACTTCAACCAAATGAGCGGCAATTCGTATGAATTGGCAGACGACGAAGCGCTGTTCTACCATTCAACCGGAACCTATTCTGAGGATGAGCTGGCAATCGGCGGACAGACCTACAAGCTGACCGCTATTGACAACGAGTTCAGCGCAAACATGGCACTCACCGAATCGATCGCGCTCGTGCTGCCGGACGTTTCGCATCTTGAGCGGCTGAAAGGGGCTTTCGAGCAGCAGTTTCCGGATAACACCTTCTCGACGATCGACGTCAAGATCGGCTGGAACACGACCGGTTCCGAAGAAGAAAAGCGGGCATTCGGGGAAGCGATGCGCGAGAAATACGGCATCGGCAGAGTCAGTGCCACCAATTACGAATCCCGCATCCTTCAGCGGGAAGAATGGTTCAGCATCAACGGCGGCTTCCTGTTTCTCGGAATTTTTCTCGGGCTCTTGTTCACCATTGGCACGGTGCTGATCACGTACTTCAAGCAAGTGTCCGAAGGCTTCGATGACCGGGAGAAATTCCAGATCATGCAGAAAGTCGGCCTTGATAAGGAAATGATCCAGGAGTCGACGCGTTCCCAGATTGTCTGGATGTTCCTGCTGCCGATTGTCATTGCAACAATCCATGTGATTTTCGCTTATCCGATTGTGCGGAAGCTTCTATTGATCTTCGGTGTCACGAACGACATCACCTGGCTTCTTTCATTCACCGGCGTGGTCGTTGCGTTTGCCGCGGTTTACTGGATGATTTACCGGGTAACATCGCGGATCTATTATAGTATTGTGCAATAACCCCTAGAACACGGTGCAGCCACCGTGTTCTTTTTTATAGAGCAAACTCAAGCTAGCCGAACGCTCATAACCATTGCTTGAACGCTCATCGGCAAGCCGCGAACGCTCATCACCCGTCCCTGAACGCTCATAAGCTCCAGGCGAACGCTCATAACGCCACAGACGTCCGGCTTTCTGGGTTCATCGTGTTCAAACCGGGGCAGAATCTGTAGAATGGACATATACAAGAGAAACTTGAACCCGGAAAGGAGCACGACTGTTGTGAAAGAAGAAATCCCTTTTTCCAAAGATATTGCCCTGGCCTTCAAGAACGAGCCGCCCGGATCCTGGCTGCTGGATTTGCCGGAGGGCTGCATCCGCTTGAGTTCCGGCTACCCGGAGCCATCGCTGGTGCCGGTCGAAGAAGTGAAATCTGCGGTAGTGCGCCTGCTTGATGAGGAAGGCGATCTGCCGCTCCATTATAAAGGCAGCCCAAGAATGCCGAAACTTGCTGCGATGATCCAGGAACGCATGGCGAAGCGCGGGGTTGATTTGACTGAACAGGAGATTTTGGTCACATCCGGCGCATGCCAGGCCATTGATCTAGTGTCCCGCGTCCTGCTGGATTCGAAAGCCGTTGTCGCACTTGAAGCACCGACCTATATGGAAGCGCTCGAAGTGTTCGGGAATTATACGGAGCATTTCATGAACGTACCGGTCGATGAAAACGGCATGGATACCACCCGGTTTGCGGAAATGCTGGCGAATCGGAAACGGGAAGGGCTGACGCTGCCGCGCATCCTCTACACGATTCCGTCGTCGCAGAACCCGACGGGCACAACAATGACCTTAGAGCGCCGCGCGCGCCTGATCGAGCTTGCTGAAGAGTACGGGTTCTTGATCTTGGAAGATGATGCATATGGAGAATTGAACTTTGGAGATGCGCCGCGCCTGTTGAAGGCGCTGGACCGCGGGAACCGGGTCATCCATATCGGCTCGCTGTCGAAAGTGGTGGCGCCAGGCATGCGCATCGGCTGGGCCGCCGGGCCGGAAGAGATCATCACGACGATGAACTGGTTTAAAAAAGACCTTCACCATCCGTTCGGCCAGGCGACAATGACGACGTTCCTTGAGGACATCGATTTTGATGCGCATGTGGAAAAGCTGTCGGCCGCCTACAAGCGGAAATGTGAAGTGATGATCGCCGCCCTGGAGAAATTCCTGCCGCCGGCGGTCACGTGGTACACGCCGGAAGGCGGCTATTTCGTGTGGGTCAGGATTCCTGGCGTTGACACCATGGAAATGCTGCCGCAGGCACTTGATGCAGGCGTGTCCTACGTACCGGGGAATTACTTTTTCCAAAGTCCAGAAAACAACGAATTCCTCCGCTTGTCCTTTAGCTACGCAACCGACGAAGAAATCGTCAAGGGCGTCGAACTGCTCGGGGAAGTGGCCGGAAGGAACATCTGAGAGCAAAAAGATTCTGCGAATAAAAAACATGAAAAAGGAGCGGCCCTTTGATGGGACCGCTCCTTTTCTGCGTCATGCTTTCATTTCCTTATGGGTGAACGGGCATTTGCCTTGGATCGGTTCGCTGTCGTCGCCGATGAAGAACTGCTTCCATTCGTTATGCGTCGGGTCGCCGAAATGGCTGATATCCGGATGCGTCGGGAGGTGGTCCCAAGCCTCCACGCGGGCACGGACTTTCTCGCGTGACATGACGCCGCCCCGTTCGGTGCCTTTCAATCCTTCGAAGATACGGCGCGGCTGGAAGCCGAGCACCATGGCGTTGCCAAGGTCGCGCGTTTTCCGCTGCTTGTAGGCGGGCGTATTCCCAAATACGAAAATCGGTTCCCCGTTGAATGTGAAATCCCATAAATAATGGTCTGGGTCGCGCGGCGCTTCTTTCGGCCACTCGGTGTTGTCCACATCGTGCATGTACTGAAGCAAGTCCCAGAACTGCTTGCGGTATTCATCCAGTGTGCCTTCAGTTTCAAACGGTTCAACGAAAACAAACAGCCCGTGGCGTTTATGCTTCGGATCGTTGAACAGTTCAAGGAAGCTCGATACGGCTTTCGGCAAATTCGACCAGTCTTCCTGAGTCACGTAGGCATACCGGAGTTCGCCTTTCAATTCCCCGCTCATCCCGAAATAGCAGGGGAATGTTTTGTCGGTCACGGTATTGTGGAATGTCTGGTATTCCTTTAACAACCATTTTGGCAAATCCGTCCGGTTCTGGAAATCTTCTTTCGTCAAAAGAGCTTCTACAGTCGTGTTCAATGAAATTCCTCCAATAAATGAAATAGGTCTTTATAAAGCAATTCCCTAAAAGTGTTCCTTAAAAACACAAAAAGCGTTGCCATCTTCAAAAGAGAATCTGGCAATGCTTTTTCATTTAAAAAATATCCTTGAGTTCGGTATCTGCAGCAACCGCGATCAGGACGACCGCGGTTTTATCTCCGATGTTTTTGACGAAATGTGGGACGCTGGCATTCCAGCTGAACGAATCCCCTTGTTCTGCAATAATCGAATCCTCCCCTTGTTCTGCCAGCAATCTGCCTTCGATCACCAGGTGGCTTTCTTCGCCTTCATGTGCGTTGCTTTCGCCGGTCGAAGCGCCGGGTGGAATTTCCACAAGCATCATCCGGAGCCCAGCCCGTGAAGAAAGATGTTCCACTTTCAGATTGTTGAAAGTGGAATTGGCGCGATCCTCTTTTTTCACCACCCGCATATGCTGCTGCTTTTCGAGCAGTAAATAGGGGAGCGGCACTTCCAGATAATTCGATATCGTCTGCAGCGTATTAATGGAGGGAGAGGTGTTGTTGTTTTCAATATTGCTGACAAACCCTTTGGACAAACCTGTTTCTTCACACATCTTTGCAATCGTTATTTTTTTCCGGTTGCGTATCGCCCGGATTTTAGAACCGATATCCATATTTTCACCTCGAAATATTCCATATAGAAAACTTATTTCTATTTTAACAAACAAACGCTTGACATACTACTGTTGACTTGTTATCTTTTAAGAAATAAATATTCTTATTAAGAAACAGCCGCCAGGCTTTATTTTTTGGCATTCTTGTTTCTTAATAAGAATAAAAGATTTCTAAAGAAATCTTCGAGTTGATCCAGAAAGGATGGTTTGTATGAGTTTACCCTTGGTTTTTGAGATGCGCCGACCAAGTGAAATCGATTCTTCCCGAAAATATCCTGCTTTGTTTGTCCTCCACGGCATGGGCAGCAATGAAAAGGACATGCTTGGCCTAGTGGAAGGGTTGGAAGAGCATTTTTTCATTTTCAGTATTCGCGGTCAGTTGGAGCAAAGGCCAGGTTTCGCCTTTTTCACGATTGAACGCTTCGGAAAACCGCATCAAGATGTGTTCGGCGAAGCCAGAGAAAAGCTCCAGGATTTTATCGATTGGGCCACAAACGAGTATCCGCTCGATTCATCCGGGATTTACTTGATGGGCTTCAGTCAAGGGGCCATTTTATCGATGTCCGCTGCGTTAGCGCATTCGGAAAGTATAAAGGGAGTTGTCGCCTTAAGCGGCTATATCCCTGATTTTGTAAAAGAGGATTTCCGCGGCAAGCCAATGGCGAATACTGCATTGTTCATTTCACATGGGCAGCAGGACCAAGTACTTCCGTATAGCTGGAGCAAAGAAAGCAAGTATTATTTCGAATCAGCGGGAGCGGATGTAACGTTCAAAAGCTATCCGTCTCCGCACACGGTGTCGCTCGAGAACTACCAGGATTTCACGAACTGGCTTTTGGCACAGTTGCATGAACCAAACAAAAAAACTTTAGGAGGAAATTAAAATGATGAATAAATTAGAAGCAAGCAAACTAGTATTGCGTTTGGTATTGGGGATTAGCTTCCTCTTGCACGGCATCGCCAAGTTTCAGGGAGGCATCGCCAATACAGCCGGTTGGTTCGACAGCATTGGAATCCCGGGCGTTATCGCTTATGCTGTGGCTGTAATAGAAGTGGCAGGGGGCATTTCCCTGATTGTCGGACTGGGCACACGCGCTGTTTCCATTCTTCTTGGCATCTTGATGCTGGGTGCAATTTTCACTGCGAAGCTTCCAGCTGGGTTCCTTGGGAACGGTACGGGTGCAGGATATGAATTGGATATCGCATTTTTGGCAATCGCCATTTTCCTGGCAGTGAACGGCAGCAAAATGTTCGCTTTGGATGGTGTGCTGTCAAAGACGCAGCAAAAAGGCCAAGTCGCGTAAAAACAAAAAAGTCCGTTCCGCTTCTCTTATGAGAAATGCGGAACGGACTTTTTTGTTATTCGATTGTATACTCGGTTTCCACCGGATAAGCCGGCCCTTGCTTCGGCGTCAGCCAAGCTTCGATTTTATAGGTTCCGGCTGCCAGATCCAGCTGGGGAACGTCGAATTCATAGCTCAGCTCTTCCGCTTGCTTGATTGTTTCTTCGCCCAGCGCCTGGGTATAGGTGCTGACGGATGAAAACAGGAAAACCTGTTCATCGTTTTCATTATAAAGCGCGAAATCATAGCGCTGCCCGCTCGTGAAATCGAATGTCACCGCTTCTTCGGTCTGGTTCTTCAAAGTGTAGCGGTATGAATCATCATCCAATTGCTCGATCGTTGCCACGATTTCCCCGGCCGCAATGCCGCCGGAAGAGCCGTTTACCGGATCCGGTTCTTCATTGGCGCTTTCCGTCGTTCCGCATGCCGCCAAAAACAGCGCCAAAAGCAGCCATACGCCGAGGCTTAAAAATTTATGCATAAGATTCCCTCCTTTAAGGGGTTTTCAATAAGACCGTTCGGAATGGGTAAAAGTTACAACGGGTTAGGTGTTTTGGTGAAATATTAACATTGAACAGAGCTTATCCAGCTTCTTGCGGGAACTATGCCCCAAGCAGCCGGAGCGGAGTAGAAGATGATGCCTTTTTTCGATATATATGAATCTAACTCAACAAAAAACGCCTTGCAGCCTCTTAGGCTGCAAGACGCTCCTTCACTTTTCTCATGTAATCGAAGATTCATAAATCGTCTGGATCGAATCTGCGAGCATTGCATTGAATTCTTCATCGGACTGGCTGGCGTTGACGCCTTCGGACAATCCGCGCGAGAAGCTCGCAATCAGGCCGTTATTGGCTTTCAGTTTTTCATTCGCCTCATTTCGCGTATAGCCGCCAGAAAGGGCAACGACGCGGATGACGCGCGGGTGGTCGATCAATTCCTTGTAGAAATTGTCGACGGTCGGAATCGTCAGCTTCAGCATGACATTCTCGTCTTCGCTGAGCGAATCAAGCAAGTTGAGGATTTCCTGTTTCAGCAATTCCTCGGATTTTTCCTTGTCTTTGCTGTGGATATCGACTTCCGGTTCGATGATCGGCACAAGTCCGGCTGCGAGAATCTGCTTCGCGACCTCGAATTGCTGCTCGACGACTTTGCGGATGCCGCCAGGGTTTGGTTCTTTGATGACCGAGCGCATCTTCGTGCCGAAGATATTTCGTTCATTGGCACGTTTCAACAGGTCATCCAGGTCCGGAATCGGCTTCATCAGCTGCACGCCGTCTTCTTCATCGGCCAAGCCTTTATCGACTTTCAGAAACGGCACGACGCCTTTTTCTTCCCATAGATAATCCGGCGTGTATTTGCCTTCGACTTCACGGTCCATCGTCTGTTCGAATAGGATCGCTCCGATGATTGAATCCGACGTGAACGATGGGGCGGTCATGACGCGTGTGCGCATTTCATGGATCAGGTCATACATTTCGTCTTCATTGGAATATTGGTCTTCGTTGACGCCATACAGCTTCAGTGCTTTTGGCGTACTGCCGCCGCTTTGGTCTAGTGCGGCGATAAAGCCTTTCCCGTTCTTCACCCGATCGAATTGTTGTTGATTCATGATCCCAGCTCCTTAGATAAATTTTTTTAGAAATTTGCTCTAAACGAAAGCCTTTCATTGATTAGTTTATCAATAAAAGACAGTTTCATCAAAATGTTTCACCATTTAAACCTTACCCCTGTCAGGTCTTCTGAAACGTCCCATAGACGCCGTGCCGCCGCTTCATCTTCTGCGGAACGGTGCGGCGTGTCAATCGCCGGGAATCCTTTGCGGCGTCCTTTGCCGTCGGGGCCGATGTATTCGCCGCCTTTCAGGGAAGGATCGGTTGCTGCATAGATGGTCGGCAATGCGCCCATATGCGCCGGCTGGAAAAACCGGTTCATGAGGCCTTTGAAAATGCCAGTGGCGTCCCGGTTGCCGATTTTGAATAAATTCGTCGCGGAAATGCCCAGGTGGCATGCTATGCTGATGGCGGAAAGGCTGTGCGCTTTCAGGTTCTTGTCGAGTTCGCGCGCGAACATCAAGTTGGCGAGCTTGCTTTGGCCGTAGAACTTCATTGCCTTGTAGCCGTTCGAACCATCGAGGTTGTCAAAGAAGATGCTGGCGCCGCGGTGGGCAAGGCTGCTGACGGTGATAATGCGCGCATCTTTGGTCGATGCCAGGAGCGGCAGCAGATGGCCGGTCAAAGCAAAATGGCCCAGGTGGTTGCTGCCGAATTGCAGCTCGAAGCCGTCTTTCGTCTTGGAGTAAGGCGGCGTCATCACGCCCGCATTGTTGATCAGCAGGTCGAGCGAATTGTGCCGGCTGCGGAAGCTTTCCGCGAAAAACCGGACGCTTTCAAGATCGGACAAATCGAGCGGCATGACTTCCACATCCGCTTGGCGGTTTACATTCAGGATAGCGTCGCGTGCAGCTTGTCCTTTTTCGGTATTCCGCACCGCGAGGATGACCCGCGGGCCGCGTGCTGCAAACACCATGGCGGTCTCAAGCCCGATGCCGCTGTTCGCCCCCGTGATGATAGCGGTCTTTCCGGATAATGAATTGGGTTCCATAATATCAGCTCCTAATTTCTGTATAAGGTTCCTTTAAACCTATCATTAGGGAGCGTGGGGGACAAACGGGAAGGCTTTTTGGATTCTTCGGCATTTTTGCTCATGGTATAATTGAAGCAGAAGATTAGAACCCGCATCAGCAGTTCGGAACGGGTACAGAACATGCTTCAATCGAATAAACGGAGGAATAGAGAATGAGTGAAGAGTGGGGAAGCGGCGGATATGATGGTGGCATGTTGGGAGATTCAAAAAAGAAGAAGAGCTCCGCACGGACAAGAATCCCCAGATTTAAAAAAATCAAAAGAAGCCGGTCGCGCAGAAGAGGGAGGCGCCCGGAAGAACAAGACGCCGAGACCCATATAGTGATATGGGCAGCAGCCGCTTTTTTGTTGTCAGCTGTTATGCAGGCAGAGTGGATTGCCGTTTCTTATTTTATGAGTTTTGTTTTGTATGCGTTCCTTACAAAAGATATCGAGCCGTTAAAATTTCTGTCGAATGCAATATTAATTGTAGGAATTCTGTTTTTTATGGCCCTTACGCTTGTTCAGGCCATTAGTTTACTGGCTGATTCTGGCTTCCTAAAAGATCCGGCCACCGTAAGGGCTTATAAATATATCATCGGGATTCCTGTACTGAGTTGGTCCCTTGTCCGGATAACAGAAGCCATGATCGACGGACCGTGGAAACACGAATTTAAAAGCTAAGGCATACATAAGCGATAAAAAAGGTCTAAAAAGCCTAAAACGAAAAGGCCAGAGGAGAAAAAGCAACGCTTTTCTCCTCTGGCCTTTTCCTTATTCTTTGACAGCTGATGGGAATGGAGGCGGCGACTCCAGCGGGACAGCGAAGTGCCGAAATCCACTCGGACGCCAGTCCGAGTTAGTTCGGCGCAAGCCCGCGGAAAGCGTCCGCCGCAATGGACAGCAGCCTTTTTGGACAGTCCTAGTCGTTCATGCACCGCGGCGGAGCACTTTTTGCAGGAATTGCTGCGTGCGTACTTCGGTCGGTCGGGTGAAGATGTCTTCTGGTTTTCCTTGTTCGACGATATGGCCGCCGTCGATAAAGATGACGCGGTCCGACACGTCGCGGGCAAAGTCCATTTCGTGGGTGACGATGACCATCGTCTGGCCTTCCCGCGCGAGTTCCTGGATGACCGTCAGCACTTCGCCGACAAGTTCCGGATCGAGCGCGGAGGTCGGTTCGTCGAACAGCAGGAGGTCCGGCTTCAGCGCGAGAATCCGCGCGATGGCGGCGCGCTGTTTCTGGCCGCCTGACAATTGCTCGGGATACTGGTCCTTATGGGCGAGCAGTCCGACTTTTGCCAGCAGCGCTTCGGCTTCCGCAATGACTTCCCGTTTGTCCCGTTTCTGTGCGATGAGCGGTGCTTCGATGATGTTCTCAATGACTGTCTTATGCGGGAACAGGTGGAAATGCTGGAAGACCATGCCGGAATACTGCCGGATGTCGGTTTTCTGTTTTTTGCTCGGCGCTTTCCCGGTGAACGCGACATGTACCTGGTTGATTTGCAGCGAACCCGCAGAAGGGGTTTCGAGCAGGTTCAAGCACCGCAGCAGCGTCGTTTTCCCGGAGCCGGAAGGGCCGATGATACTGACGACTTCGCCTCTTTGGATCTGGAGCGAAATCGATTTCAGCACTTCGTTGTCATTGAACTTCTTGCTCAAGTTTTCCACTTTGATCATGCATTTTCCCTCCAATCAGGTTGTGACATAGCGGTTCGCCTTTTTCTCCAGGTAGTCTTGCAGCAAGGTGACGACTGTGCACAGCCCCCAGTAGATCAGGGCGACCAAAATATACAGCGTCAAGCTTTCATAGGTCTGACCGACGATGACTTTGGCGCGGTAGAACAGTTCCGACACCGTGATGACCATTGCCAGCGACGTCCCTTTGATGATGTCCATGAAGACGCTCGACAGCGGCGGCAGCGCAATGCGCGTCGCTTGCGGCAGGATGATCCGGCGCATCGTCTGCCAGTAGCTCAAGCGCAAGGTTTCGGCTGCTTCCCATTGGCCTTTGGCGACCGACGAGATGGCAGAGCGGATGATTTCCGCCGTGTAGGCGGAGAAATGGACACTGATGCCGATGATGGCGGCGGTCAGCGGCTTCATCTCGATGCCGACCATCGGCAGCCCGAAGTATAGGATGAATAAAATCACCAGCAGCGGGGTGCCGCGCATGAACGAGATGAACAAGCGGGCGGTGAATGAAAGCAATTTGAATTTATTCATGCGGGCAAGGGCGACGAACAAGCCGAAGACCAGTGCGAAAAACATGCTGATCAATGCAATTAGTACGGTGTCCCGCGCTCCCAATAAAATGTAGGGGAGGGAGTCCAGCGCAATTTCGATATTAAAAAGATACTCCCATTTAAAGTCGGCCATCTGAAGACTCCTTTACGTAATTATGTATGGATAGGGAACCCGGAGGCTCCCGAAGGGTTTATTCTTTTTCCAGGGGTTGGGTAACATCGTCGCCGAGGAATTTGATGGACAAGTCCTTGAGCGTTCCATCAGCGAGCAGTTCTTCCAGTGCAGCATCAATTTTTTCCTTCAGTTCCGGGCTGTCTTTCGGCAGGACGATCGCGCTGCTGCTGAATGAGAACTTCACGTCTTCCGCAAGTTTCAGGCCGGGCTTGTCGTATTGTTCGAGCGATCGCTTCAATACGAGGTAATCGTTCAGCGTCGCGTCCACGCGGCCGTTGACGATTTCGGGGAGGACCGTGTCAGAACCGGTATAGACGATCACTTCCGCGCCTTGCTCGCGTGCGTACTTCGCGTAATTGCTGGTCGCCGAACCGCCAACTTTCTTGCCTTTCAAATCTTCCACAGATTCTATGCCGGAGTTATCGCTTTCCCGGACAATCGCAGAGCCGTAAGAATGCTTGATCGGCACGGTGAAATCAAATTTTTCTTTGCGTTCATCGGTAACGGCAAAATCATTGGCCGCAATGTCGATCTGCCCATTCCGCAGAGCCGGAAGCAAGCCATCAAACTCCATTTCCTTGAACTCGACTTCGACGCCCAGTTTCTCGCCTAACGCGCGGGCGACTTCCACGTCATACCCTGTCAGTTCTTTTGTCGTTTCGTCATGGTATGTAATCGGGTAATAAAGCCCTTCGGTTCCGACAACGATTTTGCCGGCTTCCTCGATCCGCTCCCAAGAATTTTGGGCTTTGTCTTCAGAAGCGACAGCCGAACTGCTCGATTCCTCACTGCCGCAAGCTGCCAGCAAAAAACCGATTGCTGCAATCAATAAAACGAATAAAGTGCTGTGTTTAATTTTCATTTTTTAACCATCCTTTCATATCAGTTTACTAGGTTTTAGCTTTACAGAATTGCAGCTTCTCATGAGTTTTGGGCAAACAAAAAACCTCTTCCATAAGAAGAGGTTGGCATTTGAAATACAAAAATGTCCTGCTCTTCTTATCTCTCAAGCTTCTGCTTGTTGGATTTGGCACAGTACTCGTTTCCGAGTCCGCTGCCGAGGTTTCGCAGGGCCAATCCCTCCACCTCTCATGATAAGAACGAATCACTATTCAGCTATAACGGTAAGATTACCACCGTTTAGAGGAGGCGTCAACAGAATTTTCAAGCGATTTTTTTGGAAATATTTTAATTTTAAAATGAAAGCCCTTACAAATAAATGGAGGAGTTCGCTGATCGAACGGCATGCGCCAAAGGGGTTAAAGATGCTCGGAAATGACTCGTAAAGCGTGGTGAGAAGTCAGGCCAGGGCATCCTTGGCAGAAGATGGATGCGGCAGAAGACTGGCCGAATTCGGAGTGTAAACGTAATTTTTTTTGCGCAGAAACGCGCCTTAAAGAATAGGCCTTCGCGATATTTGCTTTCAGGCAATTTTATTTGCGTTTGAAAAATTTTATTTGCTTTCAAGAAGATTTATTTGCGCTTAAAAAGTTTTATTTGCGTTCGCGGGCCGGTTATTTGCGTTCAACAAAATTCGACACCAAATCCAGAACCCAAACCCTTGGTTTCATGCTTTTCGCGCCGCGAAAAGCGCACTTTCTTTTGGCATTCGTCGTTTATGCTCGCTTAGAGAAATTTACGCTCGTTCGTGGGCCGCTTACGCTCTTTCGCGAAGGCGTTACGCTCGCTCAAAAAAAATTGCGCTCGTTCAGCGGCCAGTTAAGCTCGTTCAACAAAATTCGACAATATTGAAACCCAAAAAAGCGGGAGAAGAAAAGCCCTGCTTTCTTCTCCCGCTTCTTTTATTTGTCGAAAGGGAACACGATGCCGGTCAGTTTTTCCGACACGGACCACAGCTTTTCCGCCGCTGCCCGGTCAAGCGCTGAAGGGTGTGGCAGCTCGAGCGCAGGGAATCCTTTGCGGTTGCCTTTGCCGTCCGGGCCGATATATTCACCGCCGGTCAGGTGCGGCATGGTCGCCGCATAGACAGTCGCGAGCGCGCCCATTTCCGGCGGCTGCAGGAAGCGGTTGGCATAGCTTTTCAAAAATGCCGGTGCGTCCCGCTTGCCGAACTTGAAGATGTTCGTCGCAGAAACGCCGGGGTGGCAGGCGACGCTGATCGTCTGATAGCCGTTCGCTTTCAGACGCTTGTCGAGCTCCATCGCAAACAGCATATTGGCGAGCTTGCTTTGATTGTAGAACTTCTTCGCTTTATAGCCTTTCGAGCCATCAAGATTGCCGAAGTCGATGGCCCCGCGGTTATGAGCCAGGCTGCCGATGGTGACGATGCGCGATCCCGGCGTTCCCTCGAGCAGCGGGAGAAGAAGGCCCGCCAGCGCGAAATGGCCGAGGTGGTTGCCGCCGAACTGCAGCTCGAACCCATCTTTCGTTTTCGTGTAAGGCGGCATCATGACACCGGCATTGTTGATCAGCAAATCAAGCGAATCAAAACGGCTCCGGAAGTGTTCCGAAAAGAACCGGACACTTTCAAGGTCTGCCACATCCAGTTGCATCACTTCAACGAGCGACCGTGAATGAAGCCGGAGAATCTCACTTCGCGCCCCTTCGCCTTTTTCCTGGCTGCGCACCGCCATGATAATCCGCGCGCCGCGCCCTGCCAGCACTTTTGCCGCTTCCAGCCCGATGCCACTATTGGCGCCTGTGATAATGGCCGTTTTTCCGGCCAGGTCTTGTTGTTCCACACGATCAACTCCCGATTCTGAAATTTCCTGCATTGGATTCAGAAAGCATTATAACATGCAGCGGCAAAAACCAGGTTATCGAATAAAATCGGATGGAAGAGGAGGCTTTGAATGCAGAAGCGCCATAAAAGTTGAATGCGGTTTATTAATAAAAATAACGGAAAATCATTGTATTCTAAAGCTCTTTCACTGGTTATGATTAGAGAAGTTTTATATTTACATAAGGAGATGTGCGAACCATTGAAAATCACCTACTCACTTGACGAAGAAGCCTATCTCGATTTCAACGTCTACCATATAAAAAATTCCAAAACGGCGAAAAAATCAATGACAATCCAACGATTTCTAGGGCCTATCCTCTTTCTGATGGTACCATTCATCTTTGCGGACCTTATAAACGTCTCGCTTGTTGGCCTTTTTATCACCTTCGTCGTAATCAGCATCTTTTGGGTAATGGTTTACCCAGCCTACTATTTAAGGCTCGTCCGAAATGGCGTCCGCAAAATGATCAAGGAAGGCAAAAACGATGGCGCTTTCGGAGAACATACTTTATTCTTTAACGAAGAAGGCATCCATGAAACGGGCCCGGCAGGCGAGAGCAAAGTTTTCTGGCATGGCATTGAAGGGATGGGGGAAGACGAAACGAATTTCTATTTGTATGTCAGTGCCGTCAGCGCATTCATCATCCCGAAACGAAACCTGGAGGACAGCCAAGGCATAAAGCGTTTTCTAGAAGAAAAAATCGTATCGGAATAAACGAAAGCCGCAGCCCCTTATTGAAGAGGTTGCGGCTTTTGTTGGTTCCAATAATATCCGCAAGACTTAAAAAAAAGAGAACCAAGCCCTATATACAGGATCGGTTCTCCGCAATTCTTCGTCTAGCCGTCCGCTTTCACCGTGGCACTCTATGCCGGAGAGTCAGCTTTTATCTTTGCCCTTGCCTTTTCCTTTATCTTTGCCTTTTCCAGTATCCTTGTCTTTTCCGTTATCTTTGTCTTTGCCGTTGTCATCTTTCCAATCTTCGTCTTTGATCCATTTGCCGTAAGTTTTCTTAACGTCGATGACTTCTTTGTCATAGTACGTTTTGTAGTTCTTTTTGAAGAACTCGGTTTCTTTTGTGACTTTCACTTCTGTTTTGCCGAATTTCTTGTCGACATAGACTTTAGTTTCGTCACTGATTTTTTTGCCCAGATGCCCTGGTTTGCCGTGGTATTTGACAGTGCGTACTGTTTTCTTAGTAATCTTCACAGGTGTTACCTTTTTCGTGAAGGTCGTAACTTTCTTCACTTCGTCCCATGATTCATGTTTTGTGATTTTGTAAGTGGTAGCGGTTTCCAAGAAGCGATACCAGTCGTGCTGTGGATGATGTTCTTTTGTTTTTGTCACTTCGGTTTTATTGAATGTGGACTTGTTGTGTTTCTTCTCAGTGTAGTAATCGACTTTTTTATCCGTTTTGACAATCTTGTCATGCTTCACGGTTTTTGTGGTGGTGACGATTGTCGTAACGCCTTTATGATAGGTCACTTTTTCATGCGTTGAATCGTTGTTATGGTTATCGCTGCTTGCTAAAGTAGCGGATGAGAACCCGAATACTAGGAAAGCCGCAAGCAGAAGAATAAGATACTTTTTCATTTTCAATTTCTCCCTCTTTTTATAGGATTTATTCGCGTTGGAAATTGCCTTTTTTTCTCTTGGCATCTGCGTAGAAGAAACTGGATTATCCATCTGCTATACCGAGAGGCACGGCCTCCTTTCTTACGGCTGATATGAATAATAATTTGATATATCTGACGTCATTATATAATATTTAGCAAAAAAATACTATATATTTTGAATATTTAATTAAATATATTTTTGAAGTTTTCCAGGCATGATTTCATGGGCCATGAGGTGTAGAATGAGGAGGAAAATACATAGCCGCTTCTTATAAAAAAGGAAGGGACCGTCATGGAACCTAAAATCCAGAAAATCACACCGAATCTTTGGTTCAACACCCAAGCGGAAGAAGCAGTGCAGTATTACGCTTCCATTTTTCAAGACGTGAAAATCGGCAGGATGACGCGGTACTCCAAAGAAGGGTTTGAAATCCATGGCATGCCGGAAGGGACGGTGCTGACGATCGAGTTCCAGATTGCCGGCCAGGAATTTACGGCCATGAATGGCGGAGACGCATTCACGTTCAATGAAGCCGTTTCCTTTATCATCAACTGTACATCCCAGGAAGAAGTGGATTATTACTGGGACAAGCTGACGGCAGGCGGTGACGAAAGCGCGCAGGTCTGCGGATGGCTGAAGGACAAGTTCGGCGTGTCCTGGCAAGTGGTGCCCGTCCAGCTGAATGAAATGCTGATGGATGAGGATAGCACTAAAGCGGACCGGGTGATGCGCGCGTTGCTGCAGATGAAGAAATTGGAGCTTTCGGAATTGCAAAAGGCTTACGAGGGATAAAATCAATATAAGAAGGCGGCTTGGAAAAAGGCCCGCTCTCCGGTGGACACGCCGAAGAGGGGGCCTTTTCTTGGCATAGGGGGAGATGATTCAAACACGTTAAAGAATAGGGGCTGGCCAGGAGCGAGAGAAAAGACCATCTTCCTGTAGGAAGACGATCCTTTAACTTCAATAATGTCTGTTATGGCGCTTGTGGTGGTCTCTGTGATCGTTATGGGCGTCATCGCCATCGTAATTTTCCTGGAAATCAAGGTGGCCGTCTCCGTCGCGGTCGTATTCATGGTAAGGATGGTGATGGCGGTGGACCACTTTTCCGCCGATTGTGTAGCAGTAAGCGTGAAGGGCATGGCGTTCATGGATGCCGTCTTCATCTTTGCCGCTGCCGTCTTTCATATTGTCATGGTCTGCTTGATAGGTGCTTTTGAAATCCGTCGCTTGGTTGTCAGCTGCAAAGGCAGGAGAGGAAAATCCGAGTGCAAGGGCAATAACTGTTATAGCCATAAGAAGCTTCTTCATGGCTGTTCTCTCCATCTCTTAATAGAATTCGTTTAGTCTCCAGGCAAATACCGCATAGAGAAATAAATCTTCTTCCATAGAATGCGTTCGAGCAAAACCACCTCCATAGAAATAAAATGGGGTCTTTGTATGCCTTTTTCCACTTCAGGCATATATGTACGCAGTTATTTTAACACAAATATCAAAAAAATACTATAATAATCAGAAAATTAAAAAAACTTTCTCTATTCAATTTTCCTTTACTTCTACCTGCTTGTTAAAGAGGAACACTCCCTCATGCTTTACCGATTTCTTCGCGCGTTTTAAAAAGTTTAACGAGGGAAAAGCAGTACTATTCTGTTCAAAGGAGACATGCATATATGGATTATAAAAATATCACCGTTGCCGGGAGCGGAGTGCTCGGCAGCCAAATCGCTTTTCAAACTGCGTTCAAAGGATTTGAAGTTACGGTCTATGACCTCAACGATGAAGCGCTGGAAAAAGCGAAAGGCCGGATCATAAAACTGAAGGAGAATTACAAAGCCGATCTTGGAGCGTCTGACGCGGAAGTGGATGCAGCTTACAGCCGTATGGCTTTCCAAACTGACTTAGCGCAAGCCGTTTCAAAAGCGGACCTGGTCATCGAAGCGATTCCCGAAGTAGTAGCAATCAAGACGGAATTCTATCAGAAACTGGGAAAAATCGCTCCGGCGCATACGGTATTTGCGACCAATTCATCGACGCTCTTGCCGAGCCAGTTTGCAGAAGCGACGGGCCGCCCGGAAAAATTCCTGGCAATCCATTTCGCCAACACCATCTGGATCAATAACACAGCGGAAATCATGAAGCATCCCGGGACGGATGAAAAGGTGTTCAACGATTTGATTGAATTCGCGAAAGCAATCGGCATGGTTGCCTTGCCGCTCCACAAAGAGCAGCCGGGCTATATACTGAACTCGTTGCTCGTGCCGTTCCTCGAAGCTGCAGAATTGCTCTTGGTCAAAGAAGTGGCGGACGTGCAGACAGTCGATAAGACTTGGATGATTGCAACAGGCGCACCGCTTGGCCCGTTCGCGATTCTGGATGTTGTCGGCATCCGGACCGCACATAATATCGTGCAAGCAAAGGCAGCCGCAACCGGCAATGAAGATTTCAAAAAACTCGCAGCGCTCCTGCAGACCGAATACATCGACCAAGGAAAGCTTGGCCGGGAAACAGGCGAAGGGTTCTACAAATATCCGAAGCCGGCATTCATGGATCCGGATTTTTTGAAATACTGATTTAGGGAACTTGTAGAATGAAAAAAGAACCAAGCACCTGTTAAAAGGGGCTTGGTTCTTTCCTGTTCATTCACCTCAATGGTGGTGGCGTTTGTACTCGCGGTCCCGATCGTGTTTCTTGAAGAAATAGTAATGGAATTTGCCATGCTTGTAAACGTATTTGCCTAGTTTGTGGAAATGCTTGCCATGCTTTTCATAGAAGTAGCCATCTTTGTGATAGTACTTGCCATGTTTGAAATAGCCGTCTTTGTAGTGGCGTTTTTTGTCTTTCTTGTGTTTTTTGTCATCATGGTGGCGGTTTCTGTCGTAGTCTTTGTCATCATCGTGATGGCGTTTTCTGTCGTAATCATTGTCGTCATCGTCGTGATGGCGTTTTCTGTCATAATCATTGTCATCATCGTCGTGATGGCGTTTTTTGTCATAGTCGTTGTCGTGATGATAACCGCCGTCTCTATCACGGTCATAATCTCCGCTCGCCAATGCGGTTGATGAAACCCCGAAAATTAAGAAAAGCGCCATTAAGATCGTGATGTACTTTTTCATATTCTCTCTCTCCATTTCATAAATAGATTTGGGTTTGTCCTCTAGGCTGAAGGGGCGTAGAGTCTTAAACTTTCATCAATATGCATTTTGAGGGAATATGACCTCCTTAGACCGTTGTTTAAATACAAAAACATCATATTGCTGAACTTCTCCGGAAAAGTATAAATATGATATTTCATGAGGTCATTCTATAACAAATATCAAATAATTACTATAGTTTTTTGAATATTTAAATAAAAAAATTTATTTCAGTATGATGGAAAAATAAAAGCCAGCGCTAATGTTAGATTTGCCTTTTGAATTTCATATAGGGGGATAGTGAAAAAAAGAAAAAAGTTTGGAAAGTTTTTTAGAGATAAGGGTCAATTTAGGGAGGGCCAAGTGCGAAGAACTGCATTTTAGGGACTTAGAAGTCCAGATATCAGGAGATGGAAATCCAGGTATTCCTTTTAGGGGCATAAAAAAAGGAGTGCATCTGCACTCCTGGCAATCAAGCATGAAAGTCTGTCACCACAAAGGTGCCTGTCGTTGCAAAATTAGACATGTCTTCGAAAATGCCTTCCACTTCGGAAAGCCCGATTTCTCTTGTCACCATTTTGCCCGGCTGCAGTTTGCCGATTGCTACTTGCTCCAAAAGCGGCGTGAATCGGGAAGCGGGAATGCCCAGAGTGGCGACAAATGATTTCTCCGTAAGAACCATGTGGTCAACCGGAATGGAGATGAAACCGGCTTCTTTCTTGGAAGTCACACCGATCTGCAAATGGCGGCCGCCTTTTTTCAAGCTATTGATTGCTGGGACACAAGTTTCCGTTATGCCAAGCGCATCCACCGACACATCCGCACCGCCTTTGGTAAGTTCCTGGACAGCTTCAACCGGATCCGTATTTCTGCTATTGATCACATAATCCGCGCCAAGTTTTTTCGCCAGCGCCAAATTGGAATCGTTGATATCGACGCCAATGACATAAGCGCCCATGGAAGAAGCAATGTGGATCGCTGATAAGCCGATGCCTCCGCAGCCGTAAACCACAACTTTTTCACCTGGAAGCACATGGACACGGTCGACGATGCCGTGATAAGCCGTCATAAACCGGCATCCAAGAGCCGCAGCATCCGAAAAACTGAGGTTATCCGGCAAATGGATGACGTTTCGATCGCCTTTTGGCACAGCTACGTATTCGCCGTAACCGCCTTGATAAGCAGTACCGGGGACGATGAACGAATCACAAAGCTGGGTGTTCCCGGCTATGCAGTGCGGACATGTTCCGTCGCTTCCGGAAAACGGGACGATGACGCGGTCTCCGCGTTTGAAATTCTTGATATCGCTTCCAACTTCTTCGACAATTACGCAAAACTCATGCCCGAGGATCGGCTGGACAATGCCGTGATCTACGACCCAGACGTGCCAATCGCTTCTGCAGACACCGTTTGCCATGGTTTTGATAATAATCCCGTCTTTTTCGATAGTAGGTGCGGGCACTTCTTGGACGACTGCTTTTTGAACATCTTCAATGACCAGAGCTTTCATTGGATCTCCCCCTAAATATTTTATAAGAAAAAAGATGCGGATAAATTGCCATTTAATAAACCATAAGTCAGCGCTAACATGATCTAATGTTATAATATTCTTATAATTTGGCATATTCCCTAATAAGTAAGCTCCGACTACCTTGAAAGGATGTAGAAACCGCATGCAGACATCCACCATTTATGAAAGGCTGGAAGCCATCAAGAAAAACCCTTCGCATGAAAAGGTCATTGTAGAAACCCTTGAAGCTTTTTCAGAGGTCTTTCCTGTATTGGACGTTTACCTTTGCCGCTATTCGCCGATCGGCTTTTTAGGGGAGGGTGTCATTTCCCTTACGAAGGGCGCGAACTCTTTGAAAAAACGAGCAGCAATTACGTCATCGATTCGAAAGTGACCTCATTTCTGATTGTTCCGCTGTTTAGCGGCAATGCCGTAATGGGTTTCATTTACAATATGAATGTCAAGGAGGGAGCAGCATTCACTGACGAGCTGTTAGACGAGATGACCCGCTTCGGGGAGGAGACGGGGACCATGCTGCAATCTTCCTTGCACAGCAGCAATTCGCAATTGCTCAGCAAACGTGAACTCAAAGTGATGAGGTGTATTTCAATGGGGGATACGACGAAAGAAATTGCCGATGCTTTGGAGATCAGTGAAATGACCGTCAAGCAATATGTGAAGCTGGCAATCAAGAAGCTGGACGCGACAAACCGCACTCATGCAGTCGCCCAATTGATCAGAAAAGGGATTTTGTCTTAACCCTTCACAAATAAAAACAGGAAAGCTCCCAACCTAAGGAGCTTTCCTGTTTTTTTAAAGCATGCCTTCCAAATATCCGTAGCCTTTCTCTTCCATTTCTTCCTGCGGGATAAAGAGAATCGACGCACTGTTGATGCAATAGCGGAGGCCGCCTCTGTCTTTCGGGCCGTCGTTGAAGACGTGGCCGAGGTGGCTGTCGCCGGAGCGGCTGCGGACTTCGATGCGGACCATATTGTAGCTCGTGTCTTTATGTTCGGTTACAACATCGGGTTCGATCGGCTTCGTAAAACTTGGCCAGCCGCATTTCGAATCGTATTTATCGCGTGAGGAGAAAAGCGGTTCGCCGGTGGCGACATCTACGTAAATGCCCGGCTCGTAGTTATCCCAGTATTCATTGGAATAGGCGGTTTCGGTATCGTTTTTCTGGGTGACGTTGTACTGGGCTTCGGTCAATTTCGCTTTCAGTTCTGCATCGCTCGGTTTCGGATACTTCGCTGGATCGATCAATGCCGGAACGTCCTGATCTTCAAGCGTATCAAATTCAACATGGCAATAGCCGTCGGGATTTTTCTCCAGGTAATCCTGGTGGTATTCCTCAGCTAAATAATAATGCTCCAACGGCTCGACTTCAGTGACGATCGGGTCGTTGTATTTCGGGGCTTCGCCGGCCATGACTTCTTCGATGACGGCGCGGTCCGCTTCGTTTTCATAATAGACACCGGTGCGGTACTGCTCGCCGCGGTCATTGCCCTGCTGGTTCAGAAGCGTCGGGTCGATGATCATGAAATAATGCGACAGCAGCTTTTCAAGGCTGACGAGGTCCGGATCGTACTGTACATGGACCGTCTCCGCATGCCCGGAATCTCTGCGGGTGACATCTTCATACGACGGGTTTTCGGTGTTGCCATTGGCGTAGCCGGAAGTGACGTCATAGACGCCGTATACCCGCGCCATATAAGCTTCGACGCCCCAGAAGCAGCCGCCCGCAAGCCAGATGTCTTCGAGGTTTTCAGTGTCGAACGTGACGCCCTCGTTCGGATTGTCGGGAAAGCGCGATCCGGAATCGCTGGCAGTTCCGGAAGGCGGTGCACCGGTCAGCGGATTCGAGCAGCCGGCCAGCACCAGGAGCAAAAACAGCAAGGTGAAAAAGGCTGCAAAGCGTTTAGTGGTCATGAAGAACTCCGCCTTTCGTTATTGGATCGTCTCGAATGTTTCACGTATTTGTTCGTTGCTGAAATGGCCGGGTGCGCTTTTCACAAGCACGCCGTCCGAGCCGATATAGACCGAAGTCGGATATGCCAGTACGCCGTAGTCGTCAAAGACAGGACCGCCTTCATCCAGCAGGACTTCGACATTTTCGGTGTTTTCGACGCCGCTGAACCATTTCTTGAACGATTCGCTGTTCTTCTCAGCATTCGAACCCGGTGAAACGATGGACAGGACGGCGAAATCATTTTCTTCGCCGGCCAATGTGTTCAATTCCTCCATGCCGGCAAGGCAGATGGAGCACCAGGAAGCCCAGAATTTGATATAGACTTTCTGGCCTTCATATTCCGACAGCTGATGGCTTTTGCCATTCAAGTCCACCAGCTCGAACTCGGGAGCAGCGTCCCCGTTATTTGCGCTTGGCGCAGATGAGCAGCCAGCTAAAGCTAGAACGAACGCTGCCAACAGCAGCAAATATACCTTTGATTTCATCGCAACCATCCTTTGGAAGGGAAGCCCGATGAACGCAGCTTCTTATTTTACTTTCATCATATAGCCGAATTGTCAGAAAATACATCGAAGACCCTCAAGTGAAGCAAAGAAAAAACCGCTTTAAGGCGGAACAGTGAATTTTTTTCTGGAAAGTTGGTTATAGCCTATAAACGCAGCGAAGGGGAAGTTAGATCACCGAAAAGCCAACCGCTTGGAATAAAATAGCGGCTGGCTGGCGGTTTTATTCGTATTCGAATTTCGCTCCTTCCGGCCCCGACCAGACCTGTTCAATAAATGACGAAATTTCCTTGGCGACGTTTTTGGGATCTTCCCAATACAGCAGGTGGCCGAGCTGCGGGAAAACAGTGAGGCGGGAGTTTGGGATGGCGCGCGCCAGCTTTTCCTGATCGGTGCGCGAAGCGATGGTGTCCTTGCCGCCGCAGATGACCAGTGCAGGAGCTTTGGTCTGCGCAAGGATGCCTGGAAACTCTTCTTTCAGCAGAGCTTCGCTGGTTTTTTTCCAAACACGTGCCGGCACCTTCTGCGATTCGCTGTACATCTGTTCCAGAAAGCCCGAAGGCACTGGCTTTACGAGTAGGCCATCTGTGAAACTTTTGATGAAATCCATGCTGATGGGATCTTTCAGGAGGGCCAAAGTGGACTCCTGGGTTTTGACGACATCGGGTTTATCGTCCAGTGTGGAAGGGGCCCCGAGCAGAACAAGCCCATGCACGCGTTTCGGATGACGGGCAGCAAAATTCCGCGCAATAAAACCGCCGCTCGATGCTCCCAGGATGAAAGCTTTCTGGAGAGCCATGCCATTCATGAAAGCCAGCAGATCCGCTTCGAAATCACGGACCCTGTAAGTCGCATCCGGCAAGTCGATGCCGTCGTGCCCGCGCAGCGTAAAAGCGATGGCGCGGATCCGGCTGGGAAAATGGGGGAACAGCGCTTCGAACGTCCGGCAAGAATCCCCCAAGCCGTGCAGCAAAATGAGTGGGATGCCGAGCGGGTCTCCGGTTTCGATATAGAAAAACTCACTGCCTTTTGGCAAAACCATTTTTTTGAGGTCAAACTGCAATAACTCCCACTCCTTTCAGTCCACAACAATGCGGCCGTTTTCTGTATCAAGCTTGATCAGCACATCACCACTGCCGAAACTGACCTGGCCCAGGTCGCGCCCGTACACATCAATGCTTCCATTTTCAGCACGGGCCTGGATGCGGGCGTTGGCCGGTTCGGTTTCGGTATGGATTTCAATACGCCCGTTGTTTGTTTCAAAATCGATAGGGGAATCGAGCGTTTCGGCACTCAATTCAATGCGCCCGTTGTTCGCCTTGGCCTGCAATTCACCCGCCACATCCGTGAAGACGATGCGCCCGTTTGAAGAGCGGACGTTAATATCAGCAGTGATTTCTGTCAGGTCCACTGCACCATTGGCGGTTTCGATCAGAATATTTTCGCTATCGATGGCCTTCAGCCCAATGCGTCCGTTGTCCGCTTCAAGCGAGAGTTCGGCGACCCGGATCTCTTCCGCCTGGATAGTGCCATTATTGCTGTTGACGGCGATGGATGCGAGCCCGTTTTCGGGAACATAGATTTGCAGCGAATAAGAACGGTGGAATCCGAATACGAACAAGCGGGACCGGTCCTCAACTTCAATAGTCAACCGGCTGCCCGTAATTCCGGTTTTCAAGGTGAATTCATCACTATTGCCCGTGAGCACAACGCGGGTAGTGCTGTCATTGCTAGGCAGAAGATCCACCCGGGCGTTCTCCACCCGAATATCCATCTCTTCAATTTCTGCGCCAAATGTTTTTTCCTCCAGCACTTCCTGGGGAGCTGAAGCGGAATTGTAGATGGCAAAAAGAATCACAATGGCAACGAGCAGAAACAGGACCGCAGCGGCAATCAAAATCTTCATCAAGGTTTTCATGGCTGAATGCCCCTTTCACAAACATGCATTGGCAAGGCCAAAAACGGCAGCGGAGTTCAGCTTGGCTTTTTTTCTGATCGCCAGTCTTCCTAGGCTGTCATCTTGAAAATAAATGAAAGTGGACAGAAGGGGTATTGAGAGGAATCTTCTCTATGTCACCGATTCTATCACAAAATTTAATAGATATCAGAAAAATCAGTTTATTAGATCTTGGACTTACGTTATGATTGACAAAAAGGAGTGATTTCATGGAAGGCATAATCCCGTTTTCACCTGTTTTGATGGCAGCTGCACTCGTCCTTATTATTCTCATCGTATATTTTGTCTTCAAGAACAAAGCGAAATGAAGGAAGTGGAGCAGGCAAAGAAAGGAGGGGGACAAGGTGTGGACGTTGAAGAAGAACGTTTATATCGACCGGCGAACGGAGGAAGTTTACCAATTCACAACCGATCCGCGGTATTGGTACCAATGGTATGCAGGTTTGTCCGAAGCCAAGAACATGGTCGGCACCGGCAAGAAAGGGACGAGCATGGATCTGGAATTCACGATGCTTGGAAAAGAATGGCCGATTCACGTTCTCGTGGAGGAAAATGCCCATCGGGGTGATGGATATATTTGGAGAGCTTCCATTACCGGAGGGATCAAGGCAGAACAGACGTGGCTGTATATTCCAAAGGGGGAAGGTGTCGACATCACGTTTGAAATGAATTATGAATTGCCCGGCATCCTCCTGGCACGGGTGGCGAATCGGCTGTACATCAAAAAGCTGATGGAAAATTCATTGGAACAGACGCTGCAGAATTTAAAAGACATCTCTGAAAGCGATTAAAGCGATGGACCGGTGCTTCCTGCGAAGGACGGGGAAGCGCCGGTCAATTTTTTGCTGTTTCCTGGAGACGGGCAAGCACGAAGTTCTCCCGGCGGATCCATCGATTCGCTCCATGGCAGCGCAAGGTCTCCCTATTGTATTCGATCGCTTCTACGGGGCGAATCCAGACAGGTTCGAAGCGCTGCTCAAGTTCCTGTGGGCTGAGGCGAAGGGGGGCCCTGGCTGGCGGCGCCTAGTTTGCATAAATAATAATGGGAAACCATTTCAAAATAGGCATCCGGTACAAAGGCGTCAGGGTACTGTTCCGTAATGGTGCCAATTTTTTGCCCCACCGAACAATCGGGAAAACCGGTTTCTTCCGCCACTTCACGCCGCAGCGCTTGTTCATGGCTATCATTGCCTTCGATGCCACCGCCGGGCAGCTTATAATCACCGCGTTCCGAACGGACCATGAGAATATGTTCTTCCTGGCATATGATGGCCCGCACCGCCTGCCTTGTGAAGCGGGGGTGGGCAGATGCGCTGAATGTCTCCACCCCCAGCGATTCTTCAAAATACATTCCGGCACCCCATCAATTCTTCGATTTCTTTCCGGTACAGAAGGATGCGCTCCCAGACACTCGGCACGATCAGACCTAGCCGGTTCATATTTTTGAGCTCATCAGGGCCGGTCCATCTCGCACTGCAAACTTCACCCAGCTGCAAATTCAGGTCAGCGATGTCGATCAAGTGCGGGCTCCGCCATATGTAATTATCCCTGAAACACGTCTCGTGGCGCATTCCGCCGATTTTGGCGAGCGCTTCTGCAGGCGCAAACAGACCGGTTTCTTCTTGGAGTTCACGCTGTGCCCCTTCCAAGCTGGTTTCACCTGCCGTGACCGAACCGCCGGTGCCTTCCCATAACAAAGGATAGGTTTTCAGCGGATCCCGTTGTGTCAGAAGCAGCCGTCCATCTGCATTGACTGTGAAAATCTCGACAACCGTATGGTATTCACCGGCTTCAAGTTCGACGCCGCGGGTATGCAATTTTCCAAGCGCTTTCCGGTTTTTATCGTATAAATCCCATTGTTCCATGATCCATCCTCCTTGCAATCAAAAAAGCCGCCTTCATAGGCGGCTTGTAAATGTTACAAGATTATCCAGCGAATGTCTATTCTTTATTCACCTTGCTGTCTGGCCGCCGTCGATGATGTATTCCGATCCCGTAATAAAGCGGGCCTCATCCGAAGCGAGGAAGAGGACAAGATAAGCGACGTCTTCGGGTTCTCCGACAATGCCGAGCGGAATATCTTTCAACGCGGTCGCTTTCATTTCGGGATTGTCCAGGACAACCGAAGTCATCGGTGTATTGATGAATCCGGGATGGACGGAATTGACACGGATATTGTCAGACCCGAGTTCGACAGCAGCCCCTTTGGTCAAGAGCCGCGTTGCGCCTTTAGAAGCAGTGTAATGGACGCCCGCGGCACCACCGACAATGCCGGCCATCGAGGAAATATTGACAATCGACCCTTTTCCGTTTTTCCGCATTTCCGGCACCACGCTTTTGATGCCGAGGAAATTGCTCGTTGCGTTTACGGTCATGAAGCGCTCCCAGCCCGCCAAGTCGACGTCATCGATCTTTCCGAACCCTTCCGCACCGCCGATGCCGGCATTGTTGATGAGGATATCGACTTTGCCGAACTTCGCGACAGCTTCTTCAATCACCGTTTGCCAGACCCTTTCATCCGTCACATCGTGCTTCATCGCAATCGCGGCACCTTCGTATTGGGCATTGATTTCATCAGCGACTGCCTTCACCTTTTCTTCCTGGATATCGGTTGCCACGACTTTTGCACCTTCCTTCGCAAACAAACGAGCTTCCTCTGCACCTTGTCCGCTTCCTGCACCTGTAATGATTGCCACTTTGCCTTCAAGTCTTGCCATGAATGATCATCCTCCTAGCTGATTGTTGGTGATGGATCCAATGGAATAGCGGCTGCCACGGGGCATCCGCCTTAATTACAAAGAATTCGCTAGAAAGGAAAGAACTCCTGCATCGAGGGGAAAGAAGAGGGAGGGAGCAATCATTCTTGCTGTTTTGTGAGCATTTGATGTATTTTTCATTTTCTTCTTTCCTTTCTGCCGGTTTGGGATGATAATGAAAAAGGAAAAATCCGCCTCGCGGATACATGTTAATCTTCATTCAAAGGACGAAAAAATATTGCCTAAAACCCTTGCGCGGAAATTAATGAGAATGCTGCTTGCAGCACTCATCGCTTTTACTGCATTTGCTGCTTATGGAATTTGGACCTACGCCGCAGAATCGGAGCTGGTAAAGACCGATGCGGCGATTGTGCTTGGAACGAAAGTCATCGGTGATCAGCCTTCACCTGTGCTGCGTGAGCGCATCAACCATTCGGTGTGGCTGTATGAAAACGGCTTTGTCGACAAAATCATCTTCACCGGCGGGAAAACCGACGGCGCCGATTTGGCCGAAGCGGAAGTTTCGAGAAACTATGCACTCGGGCTGGACGTGCCGGCTGAAGACATCCTGGTCGAACTGAAATCGCTGGTCACAGAAGAGAATTTTCAATACGCCAGCGAGCTTGCAGCGAAGAACGGCTTGGAAAGCTTCCTTGTTGTAAGCGATCCTCTGCATATGAAACGGGCGCTGTTGATGGCGCACGAAATGGGGATGGAACAAGTGCATTCGTCGCCGACCACTAGCTCCGTTTATCAGACATTCACTGAGAAAATGCCGTTCTTCATCCGTGAAATCGTCTGTTACGTCGGGTATGTCCTGAGCTTGGCAGTCATGCCCTAATACATAGAAAACGCCGTCCCGAAAAGGGGCGGCGTTTTTTTGTGCGACCGGAAAACCGGCGATAACATAAGAATTTATGAGATGAAAATACACGTAAATAATAATTATAAAATTCCGTTAATATACTTTACTTTATAACAGTAGCGCGTATAATAAAACCTAAAGGGAATATGTGTTCGCATTATTAGTGAAAGGTATACATAAAATTTGAAAGGGGTTTTTCAAGTGACAGTAAATGTGTATATGATTTTCAATGGCAACTGCCAGGAAGCTGTGGAGTATTATGCAAACATTTTCGGAACAGGGATGCCTGAGGTTTCTCACTTCGGAGATATGCCTCCTGAACCAGGCTGGGAACTCCCGGAAGAAGCAAAAAACCTGGTCATGCATACCAGCCTCGACATCCATGGCAGTGCCGTCATGTTTTCAGACGCCATGCCGGGCTCGACCGTTCCATTTGGCAAGAATATCAACGTCACTGTAGTGTCGGATGATCTGGACAAAATGACCGAGCAGTTCAACCGCCTCGGAAAGGACGGGAAAATTCAGATGGAGATGCGGGAAACGTTCTGGAGTTCCGGCTACGGAATGCTGGAAGACAAATTCGGGATTCCTTGGCAATTCAGCCATGATGACGGAAGAGATCAACGGGCTTGATGCAGAAGGGAAGCGGATTGAATTTTTCTATCCCGCTTAGTTTGTGTTGAAACTTTCGGCCAGCAGGTTCGTATTGAAGGGATAGCGGGTAAAAAGGATGCAGAAACCTTTTTTCCTTTTGAAAACTTACGGACGGAGGCTAGGTATGGCATTAAGAAAACTGCAACGGATCCTGTATAAAAGCGACCGGTTTTTTGGAGATGTGCGGGCAGTCCGGAACGGAACAATTGGTAAACGGATCGGGCGCCGCATGGCGAACAGAGTAGTGCAGCGGCTGTTGAGCCGGATTTTCAGGTAATGAGAAGAGGCCTGGTTCTGAAAAAGAACCAGGCCTCTGAGTTTGTAGACAAAATAATATTTATTTATCTTAAAGAATGAAGATATATTTAGGATGAGCTATCTCGGATTCTCCACTTCAGGCGGACGCTTTCCGCGGGCTCGCGCCGAACTAACAAAGGACTTGTGCTCCTGCGCAAGCTCGTCGCAAATACTTGTCCTCGCAAGCTTCGGTCAAGCATTGACTAGCGTCCGAGTTAGTTCGGCACTTCGCTATCCCGCAGGTAAAACCGGTGCTCCTGCATCGCTTCGCTGCTTCGTCGCAAACAAGTCGGCCGAACTGCCTTCGGCCAACTTGCTCGCCGCCTTCCGTTCCGGATCCTGAAGCCAGCGGCTTGTACCTAGCAGCCCGAAGCAGGATCAGCGCTCCAATCTCATCTTTTTGATACAGGTGACGCTCCCGACAGTGCTGGCCACGAGACTCCTGTGGGAGCAGCGAAGCAAGGAAAGCGGCTAAAGCCGAGCCCACGGAAAGCGAAGTGGCCAGCCCGGTCGGGCTTATGCATCTTTATTCATTCAAATTAGACTTTGTTTACAGTCTGAGAGGCCTGGTTCTTGAAAAAGAACTAGGCCTTTTTTGAATATCAAGCTGAGGATTCTACAATGCTCCGTCCGCTTTTGCGGCGCTGTCGGCCAAGCAGGCTGACGGTCAATACCCCGCTGATGGCAATGGCACCGCCGGCAAGCGACATGCCGGTCGGCAGTTCATGGAGCCACATCCAGGCCACAAGGATGGCCACTGCAGGCTCCAGGTAGATCAGACTTGAAACGGCACTGGCATTTTCTATCGACAGCGCCGTGGACCAAGTGACGTAAGCGATCGCTGCCGGGAAGATGCCGACGTATAACATCGCAAAATGAGCTTCCGGGGTCGCGTGTTGAAGCGTATCGACGAGCCCTGGCGAAAAGATCAGGAACGGCAGGGTACCGGCCCAGGTGAAGTAAGCGGTCAGCTCAATCGCCGAGTAGCGGCCCAACAGCGGTTTCTGGAATACAAAGAACAAAGCGGAAGCGAATGCAGCGACGATGACAAGCAGCGCTCCGGTATTAAGGGTAAGGGATGCGCCCGCCGAGCCGAAAGCGATGACTGTTATACCGGCAAAACCGATTGCCAGCCCAATCCAGCCAACTCCCGTGAGGCGTTCTTTCAAGATGAAGCGAGCGACCAGCGCGGTGAAAATCGGTCCGGAACCGACAAGCATGCCGGCAGTGCCGGCCGAGATGTTCTCCATGCCGAATGTCACAAAAATATGGTAGACGCTGATGCCGATCCAGCCAAGCACGAGAATGAGGATGATGTCGCTTTTATAGGGCAGCCGGAATTTCGTCCCGGGCCACAATGCGTATATGATGAACAGCAGTGATGCGATAAGGAAACGGACCAGCACGTTTTGACCGGCATCATAGCCGCCCTGTAAGCCTACACGGATTGCTGCAAACGAAGATCCCCAGATCAGGATCGAGAATAAGGCCAGTGAAAAAGCTTTTGCGTTCAAAAAATCTCCTCCAATAAAAAATACAAAACAGACAGCTTCTATTATATTCTTTATCAGCCTCTTTGTCTTGAAGCAGTATGCGCATGAGAAACCGAATTTAGTTCTCATAGAATGGATCAGCAAGGGTTTTTTAAAAGGCAACCCCGGGAAAAGAGGAGGGACAAGCAAAAGGGGGAGGCGTTCAGATGACAATCTTTTCGACTGATGCATTAAGCCATAAACACGTGCTCATTACCGGCGCAACCGGCGGGATCGGATATGAGACGGCAAAAGTGATGGCACGGATGGGGGCGAAGATCACCGTTACAGGCAGAAAGGAAGATAAACTTGAAAGCTTGCAGAAGGAACTTGCTGAAATTACGGATCCAGGGAATGTCTTTGCGAAGACAGCGGATTTGACCGACGGGCTGGACCGCAATGAATTGATAGGCAAAGCGGAGGAAGCCCATGGATTCATCAATGGGCTGGTCAATTCAGCAGGCGTAGCGGGCGGCAAGACGGTCGAGGAATTGGACGAGCGGTTCATCGAAAGGCTGATGAATGTGAATTTCAAGTCGACGTTTCTCCTGACGCAAGCGGTGTATCTTAAGATGATGGAGCGGAAAGAAGGCGACATCGTCAATCTTGCTTCGCTGTCGGGGCTTCGCGGTACGCACGGCAATACAGCCTATTCCGCCAGCAAGTTCGCAGTGGTCGGCTGGACGCAATCGATGGCTTTGGAAGCGATCGAATACGGCATCCGCGTCAATTCGGTTTCGCCGGGCTATGTCGATACGGAAATGGCGCTGTCGAGCATCCGCAGAAAGGCGGAACGGAGAGGCATTTCGTTTGAAGAAGGGCTGGAGGAAGCAGAACAAAGCATCCCTTCCGGCAGGTTGTCGACCGCAGAAGAAGTCGCCAATACAATCGCCTTCCTGATGACGGATGCAGCCCGGAACATCGTTGGGGAATCGGTGAAGATTTCCGGCGGGAATTACATGTAGCAAAAAGCCGTATCCGGCGTGCACCGGATACGGCTTTTCAATTTTACAATGCGATGTATTCTTTCAGCGCTTGCTGCAGGGTGCCAAGCGTTTCGGTTTTCTGATCGAATGATAAGTCCATATGGATCATCTTTCTTACGACATCCGGCCGCAGACCGGTAATGACTGTCTTGCAGCCCATCATTTTCGTGCCATCCAAAATTTTCATGAGGTCGAAGATAACTTCCGGCTCCATATCCGCAATGCCCGACATGTCCATAATCAGTGTTTGGATTCGGGAGATGCCGATTTCCGTCAGAACCTTTTCTTCAAGGATTTTCGTGCGGAATGAATCCACTGAACCGATCAGCGGAAGGATGCTGACCGATGGCGTAATCGGAATGATCGGCACAGACAAGTTCTCGACCAGCTGCCGGTGGGCTTTGATCAGCGAGTCTTTGTATGTAGAATAATTGATGAAAAATGCGTTCAGGAAGGTGTCGACGCGTGAATTCAATTGCTGTTCGAGTTGGAAAAAGTCCACGGATGAATAGGTGGTATGCACCTCCTCGAATTTTTGGATGAAAATCCAGAGCGTACGCCGGATAGCCTGGACCCATTCCAGCTTGAAGGATAATTCCAGGGAATACGTCGCCCAAGCGATGCCTTCCTGTTTAGCGAAAGACTTCAATTCCTCTTCCTGCCCATCAATGATAAAGACAGTCAGATCATGCGCGTTTTTAACCAAGTTGATATTGCCGATTGCCAGGATCTCGTCAATCTTATCCCGTACATTGACTGCTTCGGATAGTAATTGCTCTTCAAATGCTTTGTGGTTCTTTTCGAAAAATGCTTTTAGCTCAAGAGAATTCTGTACGGCTTCTGCCATGGTTTCTTTCCCCTTTTACAGTTTTTTTGGTTAACATCTTACTATACCTTTCTTCCTAAAAAGTTAAACACGATTCAACAAATATCTTCTGTCGTTTTTTTAAAATCTTTAACTGATAGGCAAAATAACAAAGCCGGCTGTTGGCGGCGCAAGCTTTTCATAAAAAAGCACCCGCTTGCCGAACAATATCGGCTAAGCAGGTTCCATTTCTTTGTTTTCAATTGTGTTTGCCAGCGGCAGACAGAGAATCGGTTTTCATCGTGTTAAAGGAACTTCGTGGCACCCCGTATAGCACCCAGGCAGATGGCAATTCAAAGGCATGGCCCTCCGGAAGTGCAGCTGCCTGCTCTTTGCTGAGGTCCATCCAGACAAACGTTTCTTCCGGCGCCTGCTCGGCATACTGCGCGTAACCGTCGGAGATGGTCTCCCACAGCCCTGGTTGGCTGCATAGGTCATTCCACGGGTAAACCGCATGCAAATAATAGTGCTTCTTAAAATCTTTCTTCAAGATCAGCACCCGGTCTTTTGCAGGGTTCTCGAAAAATTGCCATTCGGTGAAATTTTTGTCTGAAAACAAGGCTTCAGATGCGGGGAACAAGTAATAGCATTCGTACGGGAAAACAACGCCCGGTTCGATGTACAGGCGCCCGAGCCATTCTTTCTTCTGGTCTGCATCCAGAAGTTCCGCCCACATCGGGGCATCCCCGATAAACGGTGACAGATCATTTGTAATGGCCCCGTAAAGCGGCGGGTGTTCGTACAAACCGAGTTTTTCAAGAACGCGCCGGGCAGGGGCGTTTTCTTCCTGGGTGTTTGCGCCAACCCATTGGATATTCGGCAATTCGAATGCCGCCTTTAGGACATGTGCGGTCAGCTTGGTCGCCAAATCTTTGCCGCGGTAGCGGATGTCACTGCGGATCCGGCCAATCATGGCGTAGCTTCCGGCAAAAATCGTATACCCGCAGACACTTGCGAGCTGTTCGCCGAGAAACAGCCCGAACAGCCGGTTGTTCTCAGTCGTCACCAACCGCTCGAAAATCCGTTTCACGTAATCATCTTCAATCCCGGTTTGCATCGCTTCAAGGTAAGGCAGGTCTTCCATCTTTAATGTTCTGATTGTATGCTCCATATCGTGATACCCCTTATCCATTAAGCCTTGTAATATTAAATCGCCTCTTTTCATAATTGCATATTTCGATAACTATCGACAATAAAAATACCTCGGTTTTCCGGCTGCCAGGGAAGGGCAGTTTTCAGGTCCACCACATCTCGGTCAGTGATTCTTTCACGAGAACCGGCTTCAGGTTTTCGACCGCTTTCGTGAAGCCTTCATTGACTGACATCAAGCCATCTTCGTGCTCGATGCTGACGACATAGTCATAATCGTAGAGCCGAAGCGTACTGATGATGTCAGCCCAAGTCTTTTGGCTATGCCCGAAGCCGACCGTCCGGAAATACCAGGAGCGGTCGCGCATCTGTGAATAATCCGTCATGTCCGTCAAGCCATTGCGGTTGGTGTTCTGCTGGTCGATGATGGTATCTTTTGCATGAAAATGGTGGATAGCCCCTTCATTGCCCAGAATCTTGATAGCTTCCACCGGGTCGATGCCTTGCCACCACATATGGCTCGGATCCAGATTGGCGCCGATAGCGGCGCCACAGGCGTTCCGAAGCCGCAGCATCGTAGCAGGTGTATGGACGGAAAATCCACCGTGCAGCTCCAGGCCGATTTTTACATTGAGCGATTCGGCCAAGCTGTTCTTTTCTTTCCAGTAAGGGATCAGTTTTTCTTCCCATTGCCATTTCAGGATTTCCTGAAAATCATTCGGCCAGGCAGCCACGGGCCAATTCGGGTATTTGGCGTCTTCATGGTCGCCCGGGCAGCCGGAGAAGGTATTGACCACTGGGACGCCTAGCTTTGAAGCCAATTGCATCGTCTTGACGAGCAATTCGTCAGCTGCCGCAGCGATTGGTCTTTGCGGGTGGAGGGGGTTGGCATGGCAGCTGAGCGCGCTGATGATCACCCCGGCTTCGCTGGCTTGCTGCAGGAGCTTTTCCCGTTTCCCTTCATCTTGGAGCAATTCATCCAATTTGCAATGGGCATCGCCAGGGTAGCCGCCCGTTCCGAGCTCGATGGCTTCAATGCCTTTGGAAGCCACGTAATCTAGCATATCTTCGAAACTTCTATCGGAAAACAATACCGTAAAAACGCCCAGTTTCAATAAAATCCCCCCTAAATTAAATGTCAGAATATACTGTCATGTAAACCGTTACATTTCTAACATATATAAATTATTCAATGAAATCAACTATTTTATTGAATTAAAATTTTTATTGACAGATAATTCTGAACGAATTAATATAAAAATGTAATCGATTTCATTTCTAGGAAATGGAATCTCAGAAAGAAGGAAAATTCCATGGCAAATATCCAACAAGTTGCAAAATACGCTGGCGTGTCAGTCGCGACGGTCTCCCGTGTACTGAACGGGCAAGATAAAGTCGCTGTGAAAACCAAGTTGAAAGTGGAGGAGGCGATCCAGCATCTAAACTACGAACCGAGCATGCTTGGTCGGAACCTGCGGAATTCCGAAAGCCGCATCGTGCTGATTCTGATTCCGACGATCTCCAACCCGTTCTATTTCGAAATCATCAAGGGGATCGAGAACATGGCGCTGAGCCAAAACTACAACATCCTGCTGTGCGAGACCGATTCAAGCCCGGAGAAAGAAGACATCTATTTCGATTTGGTGCGGAAAAAAATGGCGGACGGCATCATATCGATGGACCCGGCGGTGAATGTCGAAACGCTGAAGACCCTCTCTGAGAAATATGCCATTATCCAGTGCAGCGAATACGGTGGCGGCGTCGATATCCCGTATGTCACTATCGACAGTGAAGAAGCTTCCTACCGGGCCGTCAAGCACTTGATCCAGATGGGGCACCGCCGGATCGCCTTGATGAATTCCGACGAAAAATTCCTGTATGCGCGCGAACGGCGGATGGGCTATCAGCGCGCGCTCGAAGAACACGGCATTCCGCTGAACAAAGAGTATATCTTCTATACGAAGGAGTTGGGCTTCGAACAAGGGCAGCAGGCGATGAAGAAAATCCTTCAGCTGAAGGAACGGCCGTCCGCTGTATTTGCGGTATCGGATCTATTGGCCATCGGTGCCCTGAAGGAAATCAATGCAGCCGGCCTTCGCGTGCCCGAGGACGTGGCAGTTGTAGGATTCGACAAAATCGATTTTTCCAATATGACCAACCCGACGCTGACAACTGTTGCACAGCCGATGTATAAAATGGGCACAATTGCCGCAACGATGCTGATCGACAAAATCCAAGGGCGGCATGTTGACAGTGTGGTTCTGGAGCATGAACTGGTCATCCGGGAATCGACGTCAGGCTAAGCCCTGCGCTCTGTTATTAAAAAGGTTGATGGCAGAGCGCTGGCCTTAGCTGTGAATGTAATCGTTTACATTTAGGGGAGCTTTTCAAAAAAACAAAGGGGTGAATCAGGTGAAGAGATTATTGATCTTACTACTGTCTTTCGTCACGATTTTTGGATTAGCGGCATGCGGCAGCACAGAAAGCGGCGATTCGGGTTCAGGAGCGGAAGGCGAAACGGATGACAAACTGACCATCGGGATATCGCTTCCTTCAGCGACACATGGCTGGATGGGCGCCTTGATCGACAGCGCAGAGAAACAAGCGAAAGCATTGAAGGAAAGTGAAGGCATCGATTATGTCATGACAAATGCAGCCGATCCGAACAAACAGGCAAATGACGTGGATGACTTGATCGCGCAGGACGTAGATGTCATCGTCATGCTGCCGATCGAATCTGCAGCACTGACGCCGGTCGGGCAAAAAATAAAAGATGCGGGAATCCCGCTGGTCATTGTTGACCGCGAACTTGAAAACGATGCAGCGACAGTCGTTGTCAAAGGGGACAACGAAGGGATCGGCGTCAACGCCGGCAAATATTTCGTGGAGCAATTGGGCGGCAAAGGGAAAATCGTTGAAATTACCGGTCCTCCGAGTTCGGTGACAGAACAGCGCGGCTCAGGCTTTAAAGAAGCGGTCGATGGTGAAGCAGGCATGGAAATCATCGCATCGCAAAGTGGGGATTTCTCCACTGAGAAATCGTTGGAAGTCATGCAGAACATCCTGCAGGCCAACCCTGAAATCGATGCCGTCTTCACACAGGATGATGGGATGGCGCTAGGCGTACTGCAAGCCATCAAAGAAGCAGGCCGCACGGATATCCAGTTTGTCACTGGGGCCGGCGGAGCGAAGGAAGTATTTGAAGACATTCAGAACGACGGGCTCATGAAAGCGACGTTCCTCTACTCGCCGACTATGGTGGAAGATGCAGTGAAGATTGCTGCAGACCTGGCAAAAGGGGAAGAGCCGGCTGAAGAAATGGTCGTGAAGGAAGCGACGCAAGTCACAAAGGAAAATGTGGAAGAATACTATGATCCGGAATCCAAATTCTGAGCAAAGCCGGGAAATGCAGTGCTTTCATTGCATTTCCTCTTTTCCGATTTAAAGGAGGATAAGCCATGACTCCACAACCTTTTGTGGCCATGAAAAACATCGAAAAGTCGTTCAACGGCGTACCGGTTTTGAAGAGTGTGACGCTGGAAGTGGAAGAAGGGGAAATCCATGCCCTGCTCGGCGAGAACGGGGCCGGCAAATCGACTCTCATGAATATCTTGGGAGGCGTCCATCAGCCGGATAACGGAACCATCCTCATCAATGGCGAAGAAGCCAAAATGGCGGACCCGCGCGTTTCGCAAGAACACGGCATCAGTTTCATCCACCAGGAACTGAATATGGTTTCCGATTTGAAAGTCTATGAAAATATGTTTCTCGGTTCAGAACTCCGCAATAAATTCGGTTTCCTTGCTGTAGAAGAAATGTGCCGGCAAACGCACGAGATCTTGGCGGAACTCGGCGTCAACATCAATCCGAAGGAATATGTCCGCAATCTCGCGACCTCCTACAAGCAATTGATCGAAATTTCGAAAGCGCTGCTCCACAAATCCCGTTTAATCATCATGGATGAGCCGACGACATCGCTTGCGGAACATGAAGTGAACCGGCTGTTCGAATTGATGAAGAACTTGAAGAAGACCGGTGTCTCAATCATTTACATTTCACACAAGCTGAAAGAGATTCAGGCGGTATGCGACCGCTACACTGTTTTACGGGACGGACAGCTGGTAAAGACCGGAATGGTGGAAAATGAAGACTTGGAAACCATCACAAAAATGATGGTGGGAAAAGCCATTTCACAGGAACGCTTTATGCACGAGCATCCTTTCGGGGAGACGGCAATGGAAGTGAGCGGCCTGACAAGTACGGGGCATTTCAAGGATATCGATTTCACTGTCCGCAAAGGCGAAATCGTTGGATTTACGGGACTTGCAGGAGACGGCAGGACGGAGCTCTTCGAGAGTTTATTCGGATTTCGGAAAAAATACGCTGGCGAAGTGAAAATCAACGGCCAAGTCGTGAAAATAGATCATCCGCGGAAAGCGCTCCAAGCGGGAATCGGCTATGTCCCCAAAGACCGCAAGGAAAATGCCATCATCAAGGATTTGAGCGTCATCCATAACATGAGCCTCTCTTCGATGGGCAATTTTGAACGCTCAGGCTTTATCCAGGACAAAAAGGAACGGGAAAAATTCGATGTCTACAAAAAGGCGCTCAATATCAAAGTCCATAATCCGCGCATCACGATTGATAAGCTGAGCGGCGGAAACCAGCAGAAAGTGATCATCGCCAAATGGCTGGAAGCGGAAACCGATATCCTGATTTTCGACAACCCGACGCAAGGCATCGATGTCGGCGCCAAACAGGAAATCTACCAACAGATCATCGCGTTGTCGAGGCTCGGGAAAGCGATCATCATCTTATCTTCGGAGGCGCCGGAAGTGCTGCGCATCTGCCATACGATCAACGTCATGTACCATGGGGAAATCACAGCACGGTTCACAGGAGAAGGGGCAAGCGAAGAGGAAATCATGCATTATGCAACCGGCTCAAAAAGGGAGGGCATAGCCATTGGCTAACATCGATGTAAAGGAATATACACAGGAACCTGCCACGGCAAAAAGCCGCTTGTCCTGGCTGTGGGCTGAATACAGCGTCATCATTGCTTTTATCATCATTTTCATCGGATCATCGCTGATGAATCCGCGATTTCTCGACATCAACAACCAGCTGAATATTCTGATGCAGGTGTCGATCATCGGCATTATCGCACTCGGAATGACCGTGGTCATGCTGTCAGGCGGCATCGATTTATCGGTCGGTTCGGTTCTGGCGCTCGCCGGCGTCATTTCGGTCCTGGCATTGAATGCATCCGGCAGCATCCTGGTCGGGGTCTTCACTGCCTTGCTCGTCGGTTCATTTGCCGGATTCCTGAACGGGTTGATGGTGGCGAAAGGAAGGATTGCGTCGTTCATCGCCACGCTCGGGATGATGGCCGGTGCCCGTTCGATTGCGCTGTATATTGCTGAAGGAGGCAGTGTATCAGGGGAAGTGGACGGATTCACAGCGATTGCGAACAGCGATTTATGGGTATTTGATTATCCGGTCATCATCTTTCTCTTGATGGCAGTACTCGTGTATATTCTGATGCACAAAACCCGGTTCGGCCGGTATGTCTATGCGCTCGGTTCGAACGAAAAAGCGGCGATGCTGTCGGCAATCCGGGTAGACCGGATGAAAATCTGGGTTTACACGCTGATCGGCACATTGGTCGGTGTAGCCGCGGTCATCGAAACGTCGCGCTTGAATTCCATCTCGTCCTCAAGTTCTGGGGCCCAATATGAGCTTGATGCGATTGCGGCTGTCATCATCGGGGGCACACGGATGACCGGCGGACGCGGCAAAATCATCGGTACGCTTTTCGGGGTCCTGATACTGGGCATCTTGAACAATATGATGAACTTGATGAACGTCTCCCCTCACTTGCAAGGTTTTGTTAAAGGGCTGATCATCATCATTGCTGTCGTATTTCAAAAAAGGGAATAGGAGGGGATTGGATGGGCTTCAAAGTAGGCATTATCGGCTGCGGCTCCATTACGAAAATGCGCCATGCACCTGAATACAAAGCGAATCCGCATGTCGACGAAATCGTCTTTTATGACCGCAATCTAGACCGTTCGGAAGCTATGGCGGCGATGTTCGGCGGAACCGTGGCGCAAAGCGTGGAGGAATTGTTTTCCGATCCCGGCATCATCGCTATCAGCGATTGTTCGTCGAATGAGCACCATCATCTATTTTCCACCCAGGCGCTTTTGAGCGGAAAGCACGTCTTGTGCGAAAAACCGATTTCGCTGACGGTGGAATACGCCCGGGAAATCCTCGAGGCGCAGAAAAAGTCCGGGAAAAAGCTGATGGTCGACCACAACCAGCGCTTCACGCGGGCTCATCAGAAAGCGCGGGAAATCCTCGCAAGCGGCGAACTCGGGAAAGTGTTGACGTTCCGTACGGCATTCGGGCATTCGGGGCCGGAAGCTTGGGGCATCAATAAAACCAACTCAACTTGGTTCTTTAAAAAGGAACGTTCGGGATTCGGCGTAGGAGGGGATTTGGGCATCCACAAAATCGATTTGCTGCATTACCTGCTCGGCGATGAAATCGTCCAGGTCAGCGCATTCCAAGGAGCCCTGCATAAGCTTGATGAAAACGGCGAACCGATCGAAGTGTGCGATAACCTGGTGTGCAGCTTGATGACCGAAAAGGGCTGCATCGGCAATGCCGCTTTTTCGTGGACCTATTACGGTGAAGAAGACAATAGCACCATAGTGTATTGCGAGAAAGGCATCCTGAAAATCTACCATAACGACCAGTACCAGCTCCAGATCATCATGGACAACGGCGAAAAAGTGAATTACCAGCTCGAAGCGATCCAAACAAACGACAACCAGACAAGCAGCGGCGTCATCGATGCTTTTATCGACTCCATCCGATTGGACCAGGAACCGATTGTAACAGGCGAAGATGCGCTCAAATCGTTGAAAGTCATCCTGGCCATCATGGAAGCGGCCGAGACGAATCGCGTTGTCACAATCGAAAAAGAGCCTCTCCTCCATAAATGAGGAAAAGCTCTTTTTTCTATTAGAACATCATGTTTAATATCAACGTCAGAAGAATAGAAAGAATGATGGAAATGATGATGCTTCCCATACAACCCATGCGCATACTGATCCCACCCTTGTTTATGATAATGTTTTTTTACCCCGTTTGCGATTTGCTAAACAAGGAAGGACAGATTGATATACTAAAGTAAAAGGAGGAGGATCTTGTAGTATGGAAAAAAACAGCATTGATAAAGACAAAGCATGGAATGAAGTCATCGGCGTTCTCAGCAATCTGGAGTATCCGTCTGGCGAAGAAGTGCTGGATGATGCATACCTCGCGTTTCATTATTATTCCGAAATGGAAAGCGGCGGCCATGAAATCTTGTTGAATTGGTTTTCCGGAGATATGAAAGGAACGGATTTCGGCCTTCGCCTCATTGCGGCATTAGAGAAAATCGGCGCTGCCGGTTATGCGGCAATCGAAGGGGAGTATGGCGCAACGCTGCTGCAAAGGTACATAGCACTTGAAAATGGGGAAGGATCCGAAGAAGCGTTCTATGAAGCCGTTGAACAAGCGGACAACGCCTACTACGCACTTGACGGGAAGCTGGCGGAACTGCTGGCGGAATATTTCCTTGAAATCCACGAAGCGGCCACACGAAAATAGTGCCGTTTGTACAAAAAAGAACCCTTCCTTTTGAGGAAGGGTTTTCTTCATTTCGGAAGCGACCGGTTCAGGATGCCCAAGTAGGCTGCCCAAGGGCCGACGTCTGCCCGATAGCGCTCGGCCATGATCCGGACAATTTGGGAGATGTGGGTGAGGTCATGGACGACCCAGGTCGCAAGGAGTTCTCTCAATTTGACGGTGCCAAAGTCAGGATGGAGGCCGGTCAGTTCCAGTTGTTCAATGGGATCTACGGCTTCCAGCAATCTTTGGATGTTCTGCTTTCTGAGCATCTGGAATTCCATCAGCTTTTCGTCGATCGACAAATGCGAGTTTTTCTGGAGATGCGCAAAGCGGTCAAAAGGCGGGAACGGCTGGTTTTCACCTTCCTGCAAAATAATGTTCAGCCGTGGCATCCAGTCGGAAATCTCTGCTTCAATCAAATGGCCGACCACTTCCTTCGCATTCCACGTATCCGTTCCCTCATTGCATTCCAGCCAGCCGTCGGACAGGCCTGATAAGAAAACCTCCAAAGTCCTGGGCGTCCGTTCCAGAATTTCCACAGCTTCGTTCAAATCAAAATTCATGACCATGCTCCTCTCCAGATTGGTTTTATTGCTCGCATTGTACTATAAATCGATGGAATTAAGAATAGCTTAAGGGATATTATTCATTCGAAAAAGGAGCAGTTACGCTAGGTAAATCGTCTCTTTTAATTATATAAACTCATCTTTCTTAGAGTTATTTTATATATATTTTAAATAAAACTCTGAATTCGAGATATTTATGTTTATCCGGCATAAACTGAGGCAATTAGAAAACAAAAGGGGGGGGCAGTTTTGAGCAGAGATGAGTTGTTGATGGAGAGAGTGGCGAAGCGCGACAAACAAGCGCTGTCTGTCTTGTATGACCGGTATCACCGGATGTTGTGGAATTTCGCGAGCCGCAGCCACGTTGACCCCAACGCCTGTGAGGAACTGGTATCCCGCGTTTTTAGCCATCTGTGGCTTCAGCCGGGGGATTTTCGGAGTGATAGAAATTTTGCAGCCCTGCTCCTAGAATGCTGCCGTTCGAAAAGCCTCGAGATGCGGGAGAAGAAATGCTGTTAAATAGATGTAGAATATAGAATTGACTTTTCGATGAAGTGGCATATTCTTATTTATAAGAACTATATTACTGAATCGGAAAGGGTGTCAGCGATGAAGAAAACGATTTTTGTTACGGACATTTCTTCAATCAAGCACAATCATTTTTCGTTTAAAAACAATGGTGATGTGATTCTGGAAAAACCTTTCAAGATTAAAAGAGCACCTGATGGCAGTCCTTATCATTTCGATAAGAATGATTTAGCAATAATGAGCCGTTTTGAAAAAGATTTGGCTCCTCATGACGAAAAGGATTCCCTGTCAAAAACAGCTTATATCTCAAAGATGAAAAAAGAATTTTACCATTTGATCCGCGCAGGCGAAATGGATACAATCCTTTCAACCTTGTATGGAATAGAAAAGGATAGCATTGAATTGAAGTGGGATGGGGCGATAAACCATGAATTTAAAATCTGAAACTGTATATAAATAACGGCGGTCCCTTGAAAAGGGGCCGTTTTTCGTAGGATTTTCCTACTTCCAGTTCATGTGCAGCATTCCTGAAAATTAACAATGAAAACTAATGCTGCTTGTGAAGAGAATGGTTTTAGCGGGAGCTCGCTCAGGGTATCGTAGAGGAACAAGCAATATATTCGGTTAGGAGAGGTTTTGCGATGCCATATGCCAGGATTGATGATTCGGTTTCATTGTTTTATAAAATTGAAGGAGAGGGGCTGCCCATTGTCTTTATCCACCCGTTCGTCATGGGCCACAATGTTTTCATGCACCAGAGGCCACTTGCAGCTAAGTATCAGACGATTTTCTATGACATCCGCGGGCACGGGCAAAGTTCGAAAGGCGAATTGCCGATAACGATCGACCTCCTGGCGAATGACCTGAAAAAGCTACTCGACCGGCTGGAAATCGAAAAAGCGGTGCTGTGCGGCTATTCGCAAGGGGGCCTGGTTGCGCAGGAATTTGCGCTGCTGTTTCCGGAACGGACGCATGCACTCATTTTGTCGGGCGGCTTTTCCGAATTGAACAATTTCACACCGAAATTCTTCATCAATTCCGTAAGATGGATGGCGCGTTTAGGCCAGATTCCGATGGCGGCAAAGCTGCAGGCGAAATTGAACAAGCGTTTTCCGGAAGACGAACAGCGAATTTATGCGTACGGCAAAAAAGCGGACGGCCAGCGTGCTGCGGAGTATTGCGAGGCTGGCCTCATCTATAATTCGACGCATACATTGTACCAATTGAAGATGCCGATCCTGCTCGTCTACGGTTCTCTCGAAACACCGATGCACCATTACCGGATCCCGTTTGAAAGGGCTGCGCCGCAGACCCAGGTCGTATTCATAGAAAAAGGCACCCACCAAGTGCCTCCGCAGTCCTTCGAAAAGTTCAATGAAGCTGTTCACCAGTTTTTGGCATCTATGTCTGAAAAGGAGGCAGGGGAAGCCGTATGAAGACATTCAGCCGTTTGATCGGGCCGGCGCTGATGATTTTTGTCGGACTCCAACTGTTCGAGAACGTGGCGATTACGTTTCTATTGTTCTACAGCTGGCTTCTTGGTGTGCCGCTGATTGATATGCTGCCGCCGAAAGAGCGCTTCAAACTGACGAAAAAGGCATTGCTGGTCGGCATCGGAAGCGGGCTGCTGTTTTTCGTATTCATCTTCGGAGGATTGAGCTGGCTCCATATTTACCTGCTCGACCTGGAAGCCCTGCGCCGGCTTTTGCTCGACTGGGGCTTTACTGGTTCGGGAGAGGTTCTGCTGATCCTGGTCCTGTTGCTGGCCAATCCCATCCTTGAAGAGTTTTATTGGCGAGGCTATATGTTCACAAAACTCCGTCCAAAGATGTCGGCGAATCTCACCATCCTGACAACCGCTGCCTTTTATACGCTGTACCACCTCATCACCATCATCCCGATTTTCTCCCTGACTTTCAGTCTGGTAGCTGTTATTCCTGTATTTGCCGCCGGCCTGTTCTGGGCGCTGATCCGGGAGAAGACCGGTTCGATCACTGCGGCGATCATCAGCCATATGTTGTCGGACTTTGGGATTATATGCGTATATTGGTTTATCGTCAGATGAAAAAGGGGTTGTCCAAAAAGCTCAAAACAAAAAGGCCAAGGGAGAAAAAGCATTGCTTTTTCTCCCTTGGCCTTTTCTTTATTCTACAATGGCTGATGGGAATAGAGGCGGCGAGCCAGTTGGCCGAAGGTACTTCTGCCAACTTGTTTGCGACGAAGCAGCGTAGCGATGCAGGAGCATCGGTTTTTCCAGCGGGGCGCGAGCCCGCGGAAAGCGTCCGCCGCAATGGACAGAAGTCCGTTTGTCTAGTGGCTTTGAATTTCAGCCAGTGCATCGTCTTCTATGATCGTATCCGACAAACGCAATTGTTCTGCAGCTTCGCCGATCCGGTTTTGGCAATCGCCAAGCGGCACTTCGCTGCCGTCATCAACGGAGTAGCATTTGCCGCTGCCGCTCGGGCGGGTCAAATCCGGTGCATAGTACAGGCTCCCGTAGCGGTAGGAACCGTCCCGGAAAACCGTCAAGTTCGGTTCGCCGTCAAGAAGCGACTCGCCAAGCATGTAAGGCGGTGTCAGGCCGAGCAGATCAAGTACGGTCGGTGCGATATCCATCTGGCCGCCGTTTTCTTCAACGGTCCGTCCTGCCTCCAAATTGGCGGGCTTGATGAAAAGCGGTACAGAGCGGTCAAGAGCAAACAATTCCACCGGGGAATCGGCACCTGCTTTTTGTGCCATTTCATCTTGAGGGGCCGTCAATCCGCTGTCATGGTCGCCATAAAACACCACGAGCGAATCGTCCCATTTGCCATTCTCTTTCAATTGCTCCATCATCAGCCCGACTGCTGCATCGACATAATGGACGGTGTGGTAGTAGTTCTGCAGCAAAGGATCATTATAGCCCGACAAGTCCAGCCGCTTTTCTTCTTCAGGAATTTCGTACGGAATGTGGCTGGTCAACGCGACCATGAAAGCATAGAACGGTTCATCCAGCTCTTCCATCAATTGGACGGATGTCGTGAAAAAATCTTTGTCGTTCAACGCCATGCCGATATCTTCTTTTTTCGGGAAATCTTCTTTGCTGAAAAATTGATTGAAGCCGATTTTTTTATAGAAATCGTTGCGGTTCCAGAAATCCTTCTCGAAGGCATGCATCGCTGCCGTGTCATAGCCGGCTTCTTTGAGGAGCTCCGGCAAGGCATCGAATTCATTGTCCGCATATTGTGTATAGACGGAACCGGATTTCACAGGATGCAGGGAAGTATTCACGACAAATTCTGCATCGGACGTGCGGCCTTCATGGGTCTGGTGAAAAAAGTTAGGGAAATACAGCATTTCTTCGCGAAGGCGGTTCAAGTTCGGCGTCAGCTCCTGGCCGTTGATTTCCTGGCCGATCACAGAAGTCTGAAACGATTCAAGCTGGAGGATGATGACATTCGTGCCTGGAGCTGCCGCTTCTATGACCTCGCCGTTCAGCTCTTGGATTGCTTCTGTCTCTTCTTTCGTCACTTCGCCGCCGATGTTGAGTGCATCGCCGATTCCGCGGGCGGCATCAACGCCGTGGTAGCCCCAAAACCCGAGCTGGTAATACTCGCGCATGTTTGAAATCGGGTCATCCGCAATCCATTTCTCGCCGTTTGCGTAGCTCAAGGCCAAAGGCACTGCGAAACCGACCACGCCGACAATGAACCCGGCAGCCGCTGCAAAACGAGAACGGCTTTTATCCGCAGGTACAGGATGCTTCCGCAGATAAAGCAGGACTCCTGCAAACAAGAGCAGATCTGCAAAGAACAGGAAGTCCTTTGCTTGGATCAAGGTTAAAAAGCCGCCTCCGACATCTCCCATCTGCCCGATATCTGAGAGGAGGGCGACGGAGAGCAGGTCTTCAAAATATCGGTAATACCATAAGTCTGAGATAAGGAGCGTACTATGAAGAAACAGCGAAGCCATTAAGATCCATCTCCGGATGCGTGTTTTCACCAAAAGCGCCCAGCTCGTCATCACCAGGATGGCGGCCAGATTGATGAGCAGGAAGTTGAAATTGAATGCGCTCGCTGTCAGGACGCTGAATAGAAAAATCTTGGCAAGCGACAACAGCAGATAGCTCCAATAATCGAGAAATTTCATAAGTGCACCCCCGGACTAAACGCAGGAGAATTCTTAATAGAAGGAATTCAGGCGTTTCCTATATATTTACCTGTTTTCAAAAAGGCAGAAACATGCAAAGGATCGATTCCTTAATTTGTACATATTTCCAATGACCATTGGCGCAGGAAGGTTCTACAGGATTTTTGGAGGCAAAAGGGCAGATTTTCAATGTTTGCTGCTAGCGAAGCGCAAATGTGGGTAAAGGGGAATAGACGGACGGAGGTGGGGGCATGGAAAAAGCGGTTTTGGCAGATCTTCTGGATACAGAAGCTTTCAGCGAACTGTATCTGCGGGACAGTCCACTGCTGTTCAGCAGCATAAAAAAAACACTGGAAGCAGAACTGGCGGCGTTGGATCACCGGAAGCTGCTGACGCTGAAATTGAGGAAGGACGGGGAAATACAGCGGACGCTCCTGCCGAAGCCGAACCGGGAATACACTAAATCACTGCTGGCATTCATCGCCAACAAACCGGTGGACGGCTTTGCCATCGACAGTTATTTGACGCCGCTGATTACGAAAGTGGTGGAAGAACAATTCATCGCTTTTTATTCGGATGAGAAGCGCTTGAAGGAAGTGCTGGCCGGTGTTGAAAAACGGCTCAGCGAAATCCAGGACGAATACGAGGCGCACCGCCTTTTATTCGACAACCTGGATTTGCAGAAAATCATGGAGCTTCGGGAGCAGGAGACACAGGCAGGCAAGACGTCTAAAGCCGTATTGGGGAAATTGACATCGGAAACGATGGTGAGTGCGTTCAAGCAAGTTGCCGCTATTTTAGGGAAAGCGTCCTATAAAGCAGTGATCCTGAATATGGGGAAGGCCATCTTTTCTTCAGGAATCGTTTCGTTTGTCAAACCCATCGTATTGGGCGCACTGGCGAAAATCGGCCTCGCTGCCATTGCAAAAACAGCTGTCGCCAAAGCTTTGGCCCTACTCATCGGTATCGGGTCAGTCGCTGTCAGCGTACCGGCTGCCTATGTATTGCTGCCGGTTGTAGCCGCGTTTCTGACCTACGAAGTCTATACGCTTCCGAAAAAGCTGGCAGCCAAGCTGCCGCTAGAAATCAGCCGGAAGCTTGAAGCGGACTTCGCGGAAGTGAATCAGCGCATCACGGAAGAACTGGCAGGGAGTTTCCTGACCGAATTGGAACACTATCTGCATGAACAAGAGTAGGGCGGCGCCGCTTTAAGATGCCGTATTTTTTTTGCCTATAACCATGCAAAGGGAATTTGTGTAAAATGGAGGAAAGCGTCCAGTAAGGGAATCAGGGGGATTATCATGAAACCATATCTAGCGGCAGGAATTTATCTGTGCCTCTTCGGCTTGTCTGCCTATTTCTATTTTCAAGCCCAGCAGAGCGCAGACCCGGCAGCCCATGACCGCCTCCTGCCCGTCGAGATAAAAGCGGTGAAAGCCGGAGCCGATGAATCGGAGCTGCAGGAGATGGTCCTGGATGCCAAAAAGGATGGAGATGTGCTTTCCATCGCCGGCATGCAGCATAGCCAGGGCGGGCATACTTTGTATCCCGGCGGTATTTTGCTCGACATGAAGCCGTACAATAAAATCCTCGATTTCGACCAACAGAAAAAGACCATCACAGCCCAAAGCGGCGCGACGTGGGACGATCTTCAGGAATATATCAATCCATACGGACTCGCACTCGGAGTCAGCCAATCGCAAAACATCTTTACCATCGGCGGTTCGCTCAGCGTTCAGGCGCATGGCCTCGATATCCGGAACAACGGGATGATCGACACCGTTGAATCGCTGCGCCTCTTGAATGCGGAAGGGGAAATCCTCCAATTGAGCCATACCGAAAACACCGAACTTTTCCATGCCGTTGTCGGAGGATACGGATTGTTCGGCATCATTTTGGATGTGACGTTCGAATTGGTGGATGATGCCCTGTACGAGATGGAGTCCCGCCGGTTTGATTACGATGAATACAGTGCGTATTTCACAGATCGGGTGCTGGAGGATAGAGCGGTAAAAATGCATTTAGCACGCATTTCGATCGCACCCGATTCCTTTCTGGAAGAAATGTACGCCATCAATTACCGCACGGCCAAAGACCAATCCGTAATGGCCGATTACCAAGAACTGAAGGAAGACCGTCTGGTTGCCGCGCCGAAGATGATCCTGGGGCTTGCCCGGTTGAGCGATGGGGGAAAGGAAACGTTCTGGAAGACGCAGAAGGCATACGCCGAATCGGTCGAGGGCAAGCTGATTACCCGCAACAATGCCATGCGCTCGGATTCCGAATTCATGGAATACGACAGCAACACCAAAACCGAAATTCTCCAGGAATACTTTGTGCCGGTTGCCGGCTTTAGCGCGTATATCGAAGATCTGAAGGTGATGCTCGAGCAGGAAAAGGATTTCAATCTTTTGAATGTCACCATCCGCTATGTCGGCAAAAATGACAGGGCCGTGCTGTCCTATGCACGGGAGGACATGTTCGCGCTGGTGCTCCTCATCAACCAGACGGCGGACGCGGAAGGGATGGCGCATACAGAACGCGTAGTACGGGAAATGGTAGAGATCACGCTGGATCATGGCGGCACGTATTATTTGCCTTATTACGGCTATCCGACCAAGGAGCAGATGGCCCAGTCCTATCCGCGGACAGAAGAATTCTTCCGCTTGAAGGACCGGTTTGACCCGGACCACCGCTTTATGAATATGTTTTATGAGGAGTACAGGCAATGAATCATAAGCGCTTTATCGCATATCAAGGGACTGTCGGCATGGCTTCGGCGATGATTTTCCCGTTCTATATCCTGCTGCTCAAAAATGTGGGCAATAGCTATGCCCAGTTCGGCTGGGCATACGGGCTCTTCGCCTTGACGGCTGCGCTTTGCTATCCGCTGATCGGCAAAGCGGCCGACCGGCTCGGCGACAGGGCACTGCTTGCGGTGTATTCCTGGGGCATGGCAGCGACGCTGCTGTTCTTTCCGCTGGCTGCTGAAATATGGCATGTCTACGTTCTGCAGATTGTCATGGGGGTCCTTGGTGCGGTCCAGAAAAACTCCGAAAAAACAGTTCTTGCCCGCTACGTCTCAAAAGACACAGCGGGCAAGCAGATCGGCAATTACCATGTTTGGACATCGGCTGCCGCAGCGCTAGCCGTCATCGCGACCGGCTATCTGGCCGATTTCCTGACCATCGCCAGCATTTTCTATATCGCTTCGCTCGCTTTTGCATGGAGCGGCGTCATGGCAATGAACATTGGCGGCAAAACGCTGGCTAAAAACTGATTTTACTTCCAGATTGCTTTATACTTTTTCTTGTATTTCGGATCCTCGACAGACTCGATCAGTTCCAAAGCGGTTTGCCTAAGCTCTTTGTCCTGCTGCACGTCGTAGATATTCCGGTAGTTCTGCAGAATGTCCGAGCGGACCAACGTGCCGTTTTTTTCCTCTTCGCAATCATGGAACCGGCCGCTCAGGTGACGGGTGACCAGCGCTTTTTGTTCCGGTCCGGCGAGTGCGATTTTCCACATGGATTGGAGGGCATGGCGGGCCGTGACAAATTTCTCATCTTTCGTCACAGCCCAGATCCGCGGGAAATCTTCAAGCATCCGCTTATCGGGATCGCTTTTCGCCAAGTTCGCCAAATATTGGGCAGCACGTGAACGTTGATGGTTGTCCTTATGGCCAAGGTCGGCAACCAGCCCGTCCCAAACTTCGTAAGCCCAATTGACTGGCTGTTCGGTAGCCGCCAAAATGGCTAGATAGGATGAATACAGCCGTTCTTTGTCAGTGGACCGGGAATCTTCAAATAAGGTTTTCATTTTCTGATCCAAATCATTTCACCCCTTTCCATTGATTGTGGCAGAATTAAAGAAGCAAATCTACATAAAGCAAAGCACGATTTGGAGAGTAATTCCTGTTCAGCGGGGTATATATTAATCAGTTTTAGATTTAGATAAGGGGCGATTCAATGATCAAAGAAAATACAAAGGTCGGCATTGCAGTGCTTATTTTGGCCATCGGACTCGGATTGTCGATGCTGTTTCTGGCAGTCTTCACCGAAATTGCAGAAGAAGCCCTGGAGCAGGAAGCCTGGTCTTTCGATTCTACGATCATCGGTTTTTTCAATTCGATTGGCAGTGATGGACTCGACATCCTCATGATTGTCATTACAGAATTGGGATCGGTTTGGTTTTTGTCGGCATTCTCGATTGCCACGATCCTGTATTTATGGACGCAGCACAAAGATAAATGGGGCATCCTGTTCTTTATCCTGGCAGTAGGGGGCGGCGGGCTTTTGACCACCCTCCTTAAAAACCTGTACGAACGCGGGCGTCCGTCGATCAATCCGGAAATAGACGCCATCGGGTTCAGCTTCCCGAGCGGTCATTCGATGGGTTCCCTGATCTTTTACGGATTTATCATCTACCTGGTCATGCGGAGCCGGGTGAATGAACTCGTCAAAGGCTTGGCCATCAGTCTTATGGCTGTGCTCGTTGTAATGATCGGCCTCAGCCGCATCTATCTGGGAGCGCATTTTCCGAGCGATGTGCTTGCAGGCTATTTTGCCGGCGCCATCTGGCTGATCCTCAGCATTCTCGCACTCGAATGGATCCAGTGGCAAAGCCGAAGCCAGGTCCGCCCGGTACATGAGATCCGCGGATTCGTGGCCAAGGTATTCAGAGCCGTTACAAAAAGGCTGCCTGCAGCAAAAAGATAGCCTAAAAGAGTTGAATGAAACTACAAATAGAAGGTGGAATGGATATGTCGGAGCAGAATTTCACAGACACAGAAACGAAAGCAACCATCGAAGAAATGCTGGAAACAATCGGCCATCTTCAGGCAGTCCGCTGGGCAGCAGACTGTGCGGAGCGCACGTTGCCTTTGTACGAAGAAAAATATCCGAACGATGACCGGCCGCGAAACGCGATCGATGCGGCACGCAATTGGCTAAAAGGCGATATCGGGGTCAGGGATGCCAGAAAATCGGCTTTCGCTACGCACGCAGCAGCAAGGGAAACGCAGGATGAATCAGCTATAGCAGCTGCAAGGGCAGCCGGGCAAGCAGTATCGACTGCCCATTTGGCGGGTCATGCCATCCATGCATCCACCTATGCGGCAAAAGCGGCGGCCATCGCTTCAGGTTTCGACGAAGCGGCAGTAGAAGCGGAACGCCAATGGCAGCTCGAACGGCTGAACGACATCAAACGCAATTATCCGAACGAATAAAAGTGAAAAGCAGGCCGGGAATGGATCCTGAGCCTTTCAGTTTTGAATCTTAAAAAAACCAAATTGGCCGCTAATTAGAACCTTAATTAGCGGCCAATTTCTATTTAACAAAAAGGGTTCCACTCAATTTGACAAACTATCATATAAAAAAAGCCGAAGGATGGGTTCATCCTTCGGCTTTCGTTGTTCGGTCGGACGCCGATACAATGGCGTTTCTCCAACACGTACTTTCCTCTAGTTACTTATCCTTTTGAATACGATTTTCATCAAGCTTGTTCTGTTGGTTCTTCGTTTTGTTTAAAGGGGAACCGGTTGGGTCGTAATCATTCACATCGACGTGCTCCACACCTTCTTCACTTGCGTGGCTGTCTGGATCCCAAGTTGCGCTGTTTATAACGTTTCCGCGTTCCCCGGTTGTAAAGGTTCCCTCTGGTTCCCGGATGGTGTCATCAAAATCATTGCTTTTTTGCCAACCGCCCGTTTCTCTGCTCGGGTTTGGCTCTTCTGATTCCCGCCAGTCTGCTGAACGTCCCGGGTCTTTTTTTCGGATGGTGGTGTCACCATCTGCAAGGTAAGGCTCATTCGAACTAGTGTTGTGTGTGTCAGAAGTGCCTCTTTCTCGAAGTACGCCTTCCCGTTGTGCTTCTTTTCCCGCATCTCTGGCTGGACCTGAATCCGACGTCTGGGATTGTTGAGTATCTTGCCGATCCTTTCGGAACGCATCATCACGATTATTTTTTTCCATCTTAATTCCTCCTCGTTTAAAAAGTCTCCATACACCCTGTTACCCGATAGGTGAAAATTCAAACTTTTGTACGGAGCAAAAGGGCATCACTTGCAGGCTGCATCCGTTTATATTGCAATAAAAAACACCTAAGTTCGCAGGCTCGAAAACCTGTGAACTTAGGTGTTGGTTGGTGGTTTAAACGGTTAGCCAAATGGGTTTGGAAAATTGGTCTATTTTGGAGGATGTCGATTATTGCAGTTAATAACTGGATGGGCCAGAGCTTATGCTGTGCCAGATTTCAGGATTTACTGCATGAAAAGAAAGTCGTTTTCGAAAATAAAGGAATAGCCGATGTCGATGTATAGAAAATATTCATCCGACAACGGGTAGCTGAACGTGCGGACGGTTTCGCCTGTTTCGATATCGGAATAAGTATCGGACAGCATGCCGCGGTGCCATGTCTTCATGTGCATGATGTTTTCCAGAAAATACGGGCGGAACGACCAATTGGCGCCTTTGACAAGCGGTTCAATTTCCCATTGCTCCCCCCGCTTCCGGAAGTTCGAGGAAACTTGTTCGCCGTCGCTCCGGCATATGTACATCCGGAAACTTTCTTCATCGAATGGCTCAGTAAGTGTCGCGATGAATGCATCCGCCTGTTCTGGCCCTTGCCAGGTCGGTTGTAGCTTTTTCACTTTTTCTTCGCAAAGCCGGGCGAACGTGTAGCGGCCTTCAACAAGCTCCTTTTCGCGGCGGACAAATTCCTGGACATTTTCCCGGACGTTGACCGCGACTGAATCAGACGGTACGGGAGCGGCCTGCGGTCTTGCCAAATAAAATCCCTGATAATAATGGCCGCCATGTTTCCAAGCAAAGTAAAGCTGATGTTTGTCTTCGATGTTTTCATAGGCCAGCTTCGCGCCGATCCGCCGGGCGAGAAGCGCCAGTGAATAGATGACATCCTCGTAGATGTCAGTTTGGTTGTTGCGTGTGATGCTGGTGTCGATTTTCAGGATGTGCGGCTGCAGCTGGCGGATGCGGTCGATATTGGAGCTTTTGGCACCCACGTGGTCGACGGCAATTTGGATGCCATACGTTTTGTAGTAGCGGAGCAGGTGGCTGAGGACGTCGAAGTCTTCGTCGAAATCATGCTCCGTGATTTCCAGGACGATCCGCTCCATCGGAAATCCCTTCTCCTTGAATGCATGCAATGTATGGAGCAGATCTTCTCCGTTGTTCACCATAAGCTGTTTGGCGTTGCGGTTGATGAAGAGCGATCCGGGTGCGCCGGTTTCGATCATCGTTGCAATCGCCGACTCGAGAAGATGCCGGTCCACTTCCGCCTTGAAATCATCGGGGACGTCAACGTCGTGGAAGAATTCCCCGAGGCTCTTCAGTTCGCCGCCTTCATCAAACCGGCCGAGCACTTCATAGCCGCTGATGGAATGGTTGACAGCACTGATAATCGGCTGGAATGCGGGTTTCACTTTATCCATATTTTCCAGAATATATAACGGGTCCATGGCAGGTCCTCCTCTGCTACATGATCATGAAGAAATAAATGATGACCATGACGATTACGACAGCAAGCATCGATGAAATAAGCGTGATGTGCATATTGGATGGATAGAACGTTTCGTTGATGATTTGCTGCCGTTTTTTCTTGTAATTTTGTGTAGATGTGAAAATGATGATGAGCCCGAAGAGGCAAGCGAAAATGCCCAAGGCGATTGTAAAGACATCGACGAATTGGTTGCGGGTGGAGCCCATGGTGAAATGCAGGCTGGTCGCTAGAAAGCCGACACCGACGATGGAGATGCCGGTCCGGATCCAGGCCAAGTAGGTGCGCTCGTTGGCCAAATGCTGCTGCGTGTATATAAGCTGGTTTTTCTTTTCGGGAGGTGGACGGCGTGCCATCATCCTTGCTCCTTTCGGGGAGTTGGGTGATCGGCGCTAAAGGACAGCCCTTGCTCTTTTAATGCAGCATCCAAAATGCGGAGCGCTTTCGGGCCGAAGCCATGCAATTTCAAAAGGTCTTTCTTGCTGGCTTGGGTAAGATCTTGCAGCTGCATGTATCCGGCTGCAATCAATGCCCGCTCTGCCGGCTTGCCGAGCCCTTCAGGCAAATTGCTCTTAGAGCCATTCATCTATAATCCCTCCCGGTTTGTCATTTTACACGTGCGGCCCCGTATTCAAGAAACACTTTCAGGCAAGTGAGCATATAGCTCCATCCTTTTCCTGAAAACCTTGCCTCCTCAATCGTTTCGCGAGGACAGGAGAGGTTTTCAATTATTGTGCCATTGTCCTGTCCCATATGCAAGGGCATGGCGATGGACCAAAGGGAACGCTGCCATTTTTTTCGGCATGGCCAAATATTTTCTTTTATCTTCCTTTACAGATATAGTAGAGGACAAGTATTTGAAGCAGAAGCGCTGTAACCGGCTCCGAACAGCGAGCGCTTAGGAGGAATTTACATTGACTGGAGATCTTAGGCAGGAAACAGCCATTCAGCAGCAAAAAGAAGGAATGCATATCTTTTATTGCTCGAGACAATTGGATAAATACATCGAAAAAGCAGTGGCATTTGTCGAACAGGGAATTCTTGCAGGCGATCAAGTGATGTTTGTCGAAAACATGAGAATTTATCCGATGGTGCGCCAGCAGCTTGAAGAACGGCTGACCGCTGAACAATTGGAGCAAGTCCATTACGTGGACAACTTCACTTTCTACTGGAAAAACAGAAGTTTCCATCCGGAAACCATTTTGGCTCATTTCATCGAGATAACCGGTGGATTCCAAGGGACGGATGGCCACGTGCGCACTTGGGGGCACATCGAATGGGGAGACGACCAGGACATCGCACAGGAAATTGCAGCTTATGAAACCGCTTTGGAAAAGCTGGTTTCGGAAACGAACGGCTTTTCAGTCTGTGCCTATGATGCCAGCCGGTTGGCCGACGATTTGAAAAAGAAATTGTTGGCATTGCATAACTATTATATGACGGATACAGAAACGGCGTCTTTTTTGGAGACGCGGAATATGGCAAATTAAAGACAGCAAAACCATTGAATCGGCCGATTCAATGGTATTTTTCGTTTCGCTATTTCTCGCCCGGGTATTTAAATAGGAAGGCTGTACATATGACAAAAGCTATCCGAGGAGGATGAAGATGGATATTGAAAAATACAGAGTGAAACCGGATGAGAAAGTGGAATTGTCCAAGTACCCGACTTCCGAAGAAGAGCGCTTCAGCGATGAAGAGCTGCGAGAAAAGCGCATTCCGGAAACCATTGAAAAAATGAAAGAGCTGCACCTGAAGCTCCATGCCGAAGAGGAAAAAGGGGTGGTCGTTGTCCTGCAGGCGATGGACGCTGCCGGCAAGGACGAAGCGATCACGTATATTTTTTCGAATCTCACTGCGCAGGGCATCAAAGTATCGCAGTTCAAAAAGCCGTCTGAAAATGACCTGAAGCACGACTACCTTTGGCGTTTCAGGGAAGGGCTGCCGGCGCGGGGCCAAATCGGCATTTTCAACCGCTCCTATTATGAGGAAGTGATTGCGCCGCGGGTGCATGACCTGTTGGGCGAAACGCCCCTCCCGGATGAGCTGATCGATGAAGATATCTGGAAAGCCCGCTACCGGCAGATCAATGATTTCGAACGCTATCTTGTAGAAAACGGCTTTCCTGTCGTCAAGTTCTTTTTCAATATGTCGAAAGAAGAACAGAAACGGCGCCTGCTCGAGCGGATGAAGGACCCGGCGAAGAATTGGGAGTTCTCCTTCAATGATGTCCGGGAACGCGAGTATTGGGACGGCTACCAGGATATTTTTGAAGACATGCTGAACAACACTTCCCAGGATTATGCCCCTTGGTATGTATTGCCGGCAGACAATGAATGGCATTCACGCTATATCGTAGCAGAAGTGATGGCCGATGTACTCGGAAAAATCAATCCGAGCTTCCCGGAAATCGCCGGCGAAGAGCGAACGAAGCTCGAAGAAGCGATCCGCCAACTTGAAAACGAATAAGAGAAAGGCCGCTATGGAGTCAGCTGATGCCATAGCGGTTTTTATGTGGAAATAAACCGATGTATATCTGATAAATCAGAAAATATATTGTTTTCAAAAATATGGTTAAGTATAATGGAGGAGAATTGACAATAGACCGAGGGAGCGTGAAGCAATGTCCAACGAACCAGCAATGGAGAAAGGCCGCGTCGCTGTCATGGATGAACCTGAAAAACTCAGTTACCGGGAATATGATTTGCCGAAGCCCGGGCCGGGAGCGGTCCTGCTAAAAGTGCTGCGGTCCAATATTTGCGGATCGGAATTGCATATCTGGAGAGGGCAGCATCCGACAAAGAAAAAGGGCGTGCTCGGGCACGAGATGATCGGGGAAGTCCATTCGCTTGGCGAAGGGGTGGACACCGATTTTGCAGGCGAACCGATCAAAAAAGGAGATCGGATCGTATCGGCTTACTATATTACCTGCCGAAAATGCGCCGCCTGCCGGGAAGGGCATTTCCATCTTTGTGAACACGCGTACGATTTTTGGAACCAAGCTCCGGAAGAAAGCCCTCATTTCCATGGAACCTTCGCTTCGCATTATTACATTCACCCAGACCAGTATTTCTACAAAGTGCCGGATAATGTGTCGGAAGCCTCCGCTGCCAGTGCGAACTGTGCATTGTCCCAAGTTTATTTCGGGCTGGACAAAAGCGGGGTCACTTACGGGCAGACCATTGTCATCCAGGGAGCCGGCGGCCTTGGGCTGAATGCAATTGCGGTTGCCAAAGAAAAAGGCGCGACGGTCATCGCGATTGACGGAGTGGAGGGCCGGCTGAAGCAAGCAGAGCAGTTCGGGGCGGACCATGTGCTGAACATGAATGACTACGGGTCGACGGCAGAGCGCGCCCAGGCGGTTCTGGATTTGACCGGAGGCATCGGCGCCGATATGGCAATGGAAGTGACAGGCGTGCCGGCAGCTTTTGCAGAAGGCATCCATCTTATCCGCCCCGGCGGAAAATACGTCACAATCGGCAACATCACTCCAGGGAAAATGGTCGAATTTGATCCAGGGCTCCTGACGCGCAAATCGATCCAGATCATTCCGGTTGTCCGCTATAACCCTTGGTATCTTTATAAAGCGCTGAAGTTTCTGTCCGATACCCAAGGGAAATATCCGTTTGATGACATGATGGACGCGGAATTCTCGATTGATGAGATCAAGCTGGCACTCGACAAGTCTGCAGCGCGGGAAGTGACACGGGCATCCATCGTCATGGAGAGACCATGAAACCCAATAGGAGGATCAGCAGATGTTGAATACATTGAATTATCATTTCAGTTCAATCATCGACGGAACGCCCTTGGAAAAAGACGGCCATAAAGATCTCGAGGTCTTCAATCCTTATAACAATGAAGTGATCGGAAAGATTTCTTGCGCGACGCCGGAAGATGTGAAAGCCGCGGTCGAAAGTGCGCACAGGGCATATGAAGACACGATGAAAGGAATGCCGGCGCACAAACGTTCGGAGATTTTGCGGAAAACAGCTGACCTGCTCGAGGGGCGTTCGGATGAATTTGCCCAGGTGCTTGCACTAGAAGCGGGCAAGCCGATCAAAGAAGCGAGAGGGGAAGTGCTTCGGGCGGTCCAGGTGCTGCGCTTCGCTTCGGAAGGGGCGAAAGCCATCTACGGGGAAACCATTCCCCTCGACAGCGCCATCGGCGGCGAGAACCAAATCGGAATCGCGAAACGTGTGCCGCTCGGGGTGGTCGCAGCGATTACCCCGTTCAATTTCCCGTTGAATCTGGTGCTCCATAAAGTCGCCCCTGCGCTGGCTGTCGGCAATACAATCGTCTTGAAGCCGGCAGAAAAAACACCATTCACACCGGTACTGCTTCACCAATTATTCGAAGAGGCGGGCTTGCCGAAAGGCGCATTGAATATTGTCATGGGCCCCGGCAAGGAGCTTGTCGAACCGCTCGTCATCCACCCGAAAGTCAAAAAAGTGACGTTTACCGGAAGCGGCGCTGTCGGTTGGAAAATTCATGATATGGCAAAAAGGAAAAAAGTGACGCTTGAACTCGGATCGAACGCACCCAATATCATATTTGAAGATGCGGATTTGGAACTGGCAGCCAATTCTATCGTCTTGGGCGGCTTCACGTATGCCGGCCAAGCTTGCGTTTCCGCTCAACGCATTTACGTGCATGAATCGGTATACCAGCCGTTTCTCGACAAACTGGTGGCGAAAGTCAGCGCGTTGAAAACCGGTGATCCATTGGAAGAATCGACGGATATGGGTCCGATGATCACTGAAGAGGCAGCGGAACGGGCAGAATCGTGGATCCAGGAAGCGAAACAGCAAGGCGCAACCGTCTTGACAGGCGGCGAGCGGAAAGGTTCGATGCTCCAACCGACAGTCGTGGCGGACGCTACTGCTGAAATGAAAGTCGTATGCGTAGAAGTATTCGCGCCGATCGTCAGCGTCATGCCGTTCTCTACAGAAGAGGAAGTCGTCGCCCACGCCAATGATACCGATTTCGGCCTCCATGCCGGCGTCTTTACCGCAGACATCAACCGGGCGATGCGCATGGCCGATGCCATTGATACGGGAGGCGTCTGGATCAACGAAGTTTCCGTACGGCGCTATGACCACATCCCATACGGCGGCGTAAAAAGCAGCGGCATCGGCAAGGAAGGCGTCAAATATTCCATCGAGAGCATGACCGACCTCAAATTTATCGGGATCAAATTATATTGAACGAAAAAACAAAGGAGAGTGCCGAATGAAAGTGAAATCAGCCGTACTGCGGGAAATGGGCGCAGTGACGCCTTATGCAGAAAGCCAGCCGATTAAAATTGAAACATTGGAATTGGATTCACCTGGACCGGGAGAGGTGCTCGTCCAGATCAAAGCAGCAAGCCTCTGCCATTCCGACTTGTCCGTCATCAATGGAAGCCGTCCGCGGCCGATGCCGATGGCGCTTGGCCATGAAGCGGCCGGCATCGTCATGGAAATTGGTGAAGGGGTGTTGGACCTCGAAGTCGGAGATTATGTGGCGTGTGTCTTCGTGCCGAGCTGCGGCCAGTGCGGCCCTTGCCGGGAAGGCCGGCCGGCCCTTTGTGAGCCGGGGGCTGTCAGTAATACAGCCGGAACCTTGCTTGGCGGCGAACGCCGCTTGCATGCCGGGGACGAAGACGTGAACCACCACGTCGGCGTATCCGCATTTTCGGAATACGTAGTCGTCTCGCGCAACTCGGTGGTGAAATTCAGCAAGGACATCCCGTTTGAAAAAGCGGCGCTGTTCGGCTGTGCAGTGATTACGGGTGTTGGGGCGGTCGTCAATACCGCCGGCGTCAAGCTCGGGAGCACAGTAGCAATTGTCGGCCTTGGCGGAATTGGGCTTAGCGCCCTTCTTGGCGCGCTGGCGGCAGGGGCGAGCCGCGTCGTTGCAGTGGACATCAATGAACATAAATTGAAGCAGGCGAAAGAACTCGGCGCGACCGACGTCTTTGATTCGCGCGATCAGGACGTGGTCGCGAAAATCCGGGAGGCGACGGGAGGCGGCCTGGATTTCGCATTCGAGACGGCCGGGGCTGCTCCGGCAATGGAAGTGGCTTACGGCATCACCAAACGCGGCGGGACGACCGTGACAACCGGCCTGCCGCATCCGGAAGCACAGTTCTCGTTTCCGTATGTCACGCTGACTGCTGAGGAGCGGACGCTTAAAGGCTCGTACCTAGGCAGTTGTGTGCCGAGCCGGGACATTCCGCGCTATATGAATTTGTTCCAGGAAGACCGGCTCCCGGTGGATAAACTGATCAGCGACTTTATTACGCTCGATGAAATCAATGAAGGCTTCGACAAACTGGCTTCCGGCGATTCGTCGCGCGTCATCATCAAATTTTAATTGGAAAAGCCATCCTGCCCGTTTTGCGGCAGGATGGCTTTTTTGGGTTTATTTGATGGTGCAGGCATTCGGGCCCCATTCGCTATGGGTTTTTCCGGTGCTGACCCAATGGAGCTGATTCAGCACTTTATACGAACCGGCCGGCAGATCCTTGAAGCTCAGGAACGAAATCTGAGCGCCGGTCGCCGTGCTGCGCCAACCGGGTTTCGCATCGGGATTCAAGCCGTATTGCGTGACGTAGGCATAGGCGTCCCATGAACCGACGCCGGTCCATTGGACGTATTGCTTGCCGTTGTACCGGTATAAAATGGGATTCCAGAAAACCGTATCCGTGCTGCGGCCGCTCCAAGCGGTAGCGTATCGCGGCGTATAGGCTTTGACAATGCCTTTGCCGTTGACAAATGCGCCTTCGCACGCAATCGTGCGCATGTCATGCGCCGGCCAACTGCCGCCGTCATTGTGGGCAAGCGCTGGAGGGGCATGGAACACTGCTGCTGCTGCCAAACATGCAGCCAAGAGGAATTTCGGTCCGGCAAAACGTGATTTCTTTTCAGGGCTGCTGACGGAATCGCGGTCGGTTGGCAAATGAATCCCTCCTTAAAGTTGATAGAAAAAGGTCGTAATATTCAGATTACTATCATCTTATCATAAATTTACCAGAATATAAGGTTTTATTCAAAAGATAACGCGGAATTTCAGAAAAAGCTATGATATTTAATTGAATATTGACAATTAACAGAAAACACCTACCATTAGAAGTAGAAAAGCGCGAGGCCCATGCAGCAGAGAATCCTGAAATAAACCAGACAAGGAGGAAGAGATTTTGACTATTTTCGAAGAAAAACAGCCTGCCGTGTCCGTGGAAAAGCTGAAGTGGATGTATGAAATGATGGCGAAGAGCCGGTATTTCGAAGACCAGATGGTAGAAGTCTATACGGAAGGGAAGACTCCGGTATTCAATATCGGTGCCGGTCCTGTGCCGGGAGAGATGCACTTGTCGACAGGGCAGGAACCGGCAGCCGCCGGAATTTGCGTCCATCTCACCAAAGACGACACCGTGACCGCCCCGCACCGGCCGCATCACCACGCCATTGCGAAAGGCGTCGACTTGAAAAAGATGACGGCTGAGATGTTCGGGAAAAAAACGGGGCTTGGCAAAGGGAAAGGCGGACATATGCACCTGTTCGACCCGGAAGTGAAGTTTTCCTGCGGCGGGATTGTGGCCGCTGGAATTCCGCATGCAGTCGGTGCAGCACTGGCGGCAAAGATGCAAGGGAAGGACTGGGTGGCTGTCGCATTTATCGGCGAAGGAGCAGCGAATGCCGGGGCGTTCCACGAATCACTGAATTTGGCGGCGGTCTGGGATCTGCCGCTCATCGTCGTGGTTGAAGACAATTCGTACGGGATTTCCGTGCCGAAAAAGTCGGCGACAGCTGTGGAAACGAATGACCTGCGGGCTGCAGCATACGGCATTGCAGGCGCCCATGTAAAAGGCAATGATCCGATTGCGATGTACAAGGCATCGGAAGAAGCGGTAGCGAGAGCCCGCAACGGACAAGGCCCGACCATCATTGAAATCGAGACCTACCGGTTCCTCGGGCATTTCCAGGGCGATCCCGAACTTTACCGTGACAAAGCGGAGGTCCCGGGCCTTCGGGAGCAGGACCCGATCCTGAAATTGCGGAACAGCCTCGTGGAATCGGAAGGCGCAACGGACAAGGAACTCGAGAAAATTGAAAAGCGCGTAAAGCAGGAAGTGGACGAAGCCTACCAGTTTGCGCGGGACAGCGAATACCCTGCACCGGAAGATGCGCTGAATGATGTCTTCTCATTTTAAAAACGAAAGGGGCCATTAAAGGATGGAAACAGCAAAAAAACGGATGCTGACAGGCAATAAAGCGATGGCGGAAGCCATATCCCAGGAAATGGAACGCAATCCAAACGTTTTCGTTCTGGGGGAAGATATTGGAAAATACGGCGGCATTTTCGGTTCTACACAAGGGCTGATCGAAAAATTCGGTGCTTCCCGGGTTTTGGATACACCGATTTCCGAAACCGCGTTTATCGGAGCAGCCATCGGAGCGGCAGCTGAAGGCATGCGCCCGGTTGCCGAATTGATGTTCGTCGACTTTTTCGGTGTCTGCATGGACCAGATTTACAACCATATGGCCAAAATCCAGTACATGTCCGGAGGGAACGTCAAATTGCCGATGGTGCTGATGACAGCTGTCGGCGGGGGCTATAATGATGCAGCGCAGCATTCCCAAACGCTTTACGCGACATTCGGCCACATGCCCGGCTTGAAAGTGGTGGCGCCTTCCAATCCATACGACTTGAAAGGCATGATGGTCTCCGCCATCCGCGATGACAATCCGGTGCTGTTCATGTTCCATAAATCGCTGCAGGGACTGGGCTGGATGGAACAGCTTGATGCAGCGGTAGACCATGTACCGGAAGAATCCTATACTGTGCCGCTCGACAAAGCGAAAGTGGTGCGGGAAGGCAAGGATGTGACGATTGTCGGACTGCAGATGATGGTGCATGAGGCAGTTGCCGCTGCAGAGAAACTTGCAAAAGAAGGCATTGAAGCAGAAGTGATCGACCTCCGTTCGGTGGCGCCCATCGATAAGGAAACCATCATCCAATCGGTCAAGAAGACCCACCGGCTATTTGTGGTGGATGAGGATTATAAATCATACGGGATGACGGCAGAAGTGGCCGCGATTGTCGCTGAAGAAGTATTCTACGATTTGGAAGCGCCGATCCGCCGGCTGGCGAATCCGGATGTTCCGATTCCCTACAGCCGCCCGATGGAGCAGTTTGTCCTGCCGAATGCGGACAAGATCTATGAACATGTGAAAAAACTGATGAACGAATGACAACTGGGTACAGGAGGCGTTTGGATGTTTGAAATGAAGCTGCCGAAAATAAGGGAAGACGTTGATGAAAGCCTGGTCGTCATCTGGTTTGTTTCAGCAGGAGATTCCGTGAAAAAAGGCGATCGGCTATTGGAAGTGCAGACGGAAAAAGAAGTGACGGAAATCGAATCAGAGAGGGATGGCGTCATCAAAGAAATCAAAGTGAAGCGCGGAGAATCCGCTAAAGTGGGCGAAGTCCTTGTTCTGATCGGAGAAGACGGGAAAGATAAGGAGCCGGAGGAGCAGAAACTGGTTGAAGCTGCAGCGGAGCAGGGAAAAACAGGGAAGAAACCTGCAGCGAAGCGAAAAGGCCAGAAGCCGGAAGAACAGGAGATCGTTGAAAAAATTGAAAAACCGGCTGAAGAGAAGGCACAAGAAAGTGTACAAGAAACGCCCCGGGTAGCACCCGGCTTGCGGAAGCTTGCGAGGGAGCTAGGCGTCGGCTTGGAGAACGTCACAGGCACCGGACGGAACGGCAAAATTACGGAAGAAGATATTCGCGGGGCCCATGCGGGAGCAGGTGAGCCAAAAGCAGCAGAAAAACCGCCTGCAAAAGATGAAACATCAGCTACAGATGAAAAAACAACAAAAGATGAAATACCAGCAAAAGATGAAGCATCAGAAACAGTAGAAGCTGCTGCGGCGGCTGAGGATTCCGGAGCGCCGGGTGGGATGGCTGAGGCGGAAGGCGGCAATGGACAGGGAACTGCAGGAGTTGAACCTTCCGAGAATATCATCCCGCTGACCGGCACACGCGGAGTGATTGCCCGCCGGATGACGCAGAGCCTCCAGCAAAGTGCACAGCTGACCGAGATGGCATGGGCGGATGTCACGAAATTGGAAGCGAAAAAAGAAAAGCTGGGAGAGGGCGCCGGCTGGACTGCCTTATTTGGCAAAGCAGTCGCACATGCGCTCCAAAACCATCCAGCATTGAATGCCCATATCTCAGAAAACGGCATCAAGTTGAAAAAGACGGTTGACCTTGGATTCGCCATCGATACCGAAAATGGGCTGCTCGTTGCCAGCGTGCCCCGGGCAAATGAAGGGACTGCAAGCGAACTTCATCAGAAACTCAGTGAACTGGCTGAAAAAGCGCGCAACGGAAAACTCTCCAAAGAGGAAAGTTCCGGCAGTTCCTTTACGGTCACAAGCCTTGGCGGTTATTCTGTGCAATTTTTCACGCCAATCATCAATCCGCCGGAAACGGCTATTCTCGGCATCGGCAAAATCGAAGACTATTTGGTGATGGAGGGCCGGAAAGTGCGTGTCCGCCGCCGGGTGCCGCTCAGCTTGACGGTGGACCACCGCGCCATTGACGGCGCTCCGGCTGCCAAATTCCTTGATGAACTGATCCGGCTTCTGGAAAAACCGAAACGGTTTCTGGAGAAAAAAGAAAAGTGAAAACAAATTAGATGAACCAAACAGCCCCTTCCTTGGCCAGCATACTGGCAAGGAAGGGGCTGTTTGATTATAAGCAAGGGTTTATTCTTGAAATTCCATTTCCGGCATCCATCTCGCTATATGCCGTTTTGTTGCTTCGTTAAGCTTTGGATCGACGGTTTTCAATAGTTTGACTTGGAAATCCTTCAAATCGGTGTTTTCGACAAATGTCGGCGTGAAAGCCGGGTCTGCCAGCATGACCGATTCAGATCCGGCCTTTTCTGTCTTTATAGCTGTGATGTGGACGATGCCGCCGATCTTCCGCTCGAGCACGTCTTGCCCGGACAGAAAATTGCCCAGTGAATACACGGCAAATACTTTTCGCCCGTCGGATGCCTGGATCCACTGGGCGGGCTGGAGCACGTGTGGATGGTGTCCAAGAATGACGTCGGCTCCGTGTTCTGCTGAAAAATGCGCGAGCTCGATCTGTTCGGCATTCGGCATGGTTTCATATTCGACCCCGAAGTGCAAGCTGAGCACGACGATATCAGATTCGGCACGGGCTATCGCCAGGTCCTGTCTGATCCTTTCCTTGTCGATCCGTTGGACGAGGTATTCTTTTCCCCGAGGGGTTTCTACTCCATTTGTGCCATACGTATAGGACAAGAAAGAAAACATGATGCCATTTTTGGAAAGGGACACACCGTGGTCCTTGTCCTTTTGGGACAAAAAGGCGCCTGTTGTCAAAATGCCCAACGACCGCCAGTGGCCGAGTGCATTCCGGATGGCCGTTTCGCCGCGGTCGAGTGTGTGGTTATTGGCCATCGACACAATATCAACGCCGGCATTTTTCATGGCGTCGCCCACCTCAAAAGGACTATTGAAAGAAGGGTAGGTCGACACACCGATTCCACTGCCGCCGATGAGGCTTTCCGAATTTGCAATGGTGATGTCGGACTGGGAGAGGAACGGGGCGACTCCTTTGAACATCGGATTGAAATCATAGCCATCTGCGGTTTTGGCGTCCTGATAAACAGTGCCGTGAATAAGCACATCCCCGATTGCTGAAATTGAAGCGCTGCGGGTGCGGCTGAATTCGGTAGGAACTTCGCTTGACGGTGCCAAGCGGGCGCCGAAATTACGGGAGCTGGCTTCTAAGACGGCGGCCGGTTCCGGCGCACAGCCGGCCAGTGCCAACCCGGCGGCCAGAAAAGCGGTGATGAACATTCTGCAACGTGATTTCAATTTGGTTGATCCCCCGATCAAATAACCTATAGAATAAAAATTTATTAAACAAGCCAAGAGCGATAATAACTTTTTAAACATTGTACTGTTTTCGTGAGCAAATAACTAGCTTGTTTTAAAAGGACGGGGAATAAAGATATACGTGCATGAATTGGAAACAATCAGAAGTTCCTAAACTGGCTGTGAACTGTTCTTCTTCATGCATGCCGGCGGATGAATTCCTGTACGGCGGTGCTGCCTTCTTTTTCATGGCCGGATAAAAGGTGTCCGCCGCTTTCAAAAAGCACCGTTTCCGGATGGGTCCGGGCAATGAACTTTTCGGTGTTGTCGAACAATGCCATCGGATCGTCCTTGGCGTGTATGACAAGAATCGGTGCTTTGATTTCCTCGACGGGGTACTCTTCGTAATTCAAGTCCATGTCGAGATTGGTAATGTTTGCGTCCGTCTCAATGCCTTTGCGGCGCGGCTTCACCGGAAGCATTGTCTTGAGAAAGTCCTTGTCGACATCCGAACCGAACAGCACGCCGAAAATCGGCCCCATTGATTTGGTTGTCAGCCACATCGGAAATTCGCTCAACAACGGAATCGGGGGGCCGGCCGGCTTTAGTTGTTCCGGTGTCATTTTGCAGGACGGAACACCGGAAGACACAAGAATCAGCCCTTTTGTCCGTTCGGGGTAAGCAAGCGCAAATGACAGCGCGGCTGCGCCGCCGGCAGAAGTGGCCAAGACGAAAGTTTTTTCAATCTTCAGCTCGTCGAGCAATTCCGCAAACACCCGGGCCTGATTTTGAGGCGTCGGATGGGCCGGCAGCTTGGAGCCGGGATAACCAAAACGGGAAGGGACGATTTTCCGGCAGTTTTCGCCGACAATGGCCTTGAGGGAAGTGATGCCCTGGTCGTAGCCGCCGAATATGCCATGGCTGATGAGGATCGCTTCACCGGCGCCTTCTTCAATGTAGGTCATCTGGCCAAATTCGGATTTGAAACGCGCCACGCCGTATTCTTCAAGCCGCTTATAAGCGCGCCGCATATCCGAAACATAGAGGAGCGGAACTGTTACAGCGGCCACTGCAGCAGCCGCTTGCAGATATTTCTTCAATGGAATTCCTCCTTTTATCTAAAAATTCAGTCTTTTGTTGATTTCAGTATACCTGATTGTGCGGTTTAAAGAAATGCCGGGAACAAGTAAAACCCTTCATGCATGAACATGAAGGGCGGTTGCATCGATATTATGGATTGGTCGACCAAAGTGCAGCGGATTTCAGCAGGATCCGCGGATGCAGTTTCAATTGTGCCACCATGACTTCTGCCAAGTCTTCGGGATGCATGACATTTTCCGGGTCGCCTTGGATCAAATTCTCCGAGTACGCCAAGTCGGTGACCACAGTGCTTGGCATCAACGCGCTGACCCGGATGTTGTGCTTGCGGACTTCAAGCATCAGCGATTCGGTCAAACCAAGCACACCAAATTTCGAAGCGCTGTAGGCACTTGTGACCGGCGCTCCTTTTTGGCCGGAAGTGGAAGAGATGTTGATGATATCGCCGCTTTGGCGATCGATCATTTCAGGAAGGACGGCCCGTGTCACGTTATAGACGCCCATCAAGTTGACATCGATGATGCTGCGGAATTCTTCTGGCGACAATTCAAGGAACTTGCCGAATTTTCCGATGCCCGCATTGTTGATCAGGATATCGATGGGACCGAGTTCCGAGCGGATATGTTCGACAGCCGCGGCTACAGCCTCGCTGTCGGAAACATCTGCAGCGGCCATGGCAGCTTTGGCTCCGTATTGCTCGAGTTCCTTCAGAACTTCTTCAAGATGCGCACCGGTTCTGCCAATGAGCCCGACGTTGATGCCTTCTTTGGCGAAAGCGATGGCGGCTGCGCGCCCGATGCCCCGGCCGGCGCCTGTGATAATGGCGGTTTTGCCTGTTAAGTTTTGCATGAAAACACTCCTTAAATTCTTATTGTCTCCAATACTATATCAACCCGTTCTGCAGAATGCTAAACATTGGGCAGAAAAAGGATTATGGAATTCGATGTGGAATTTAAAAAGGATAACGCAGCTTATACCAAGCTGCAGACTGGCGGGAGGAATTACAATGACGGAAATTTTTTTCCACCGTGGATTGCATGGGGCTTCGGCGCATGTAGACACCGCAAGCATTTTTGAGGGGTTGGATTGGCAGGCAGCGGGCAAGAAACCCGACAATTGCCCCCATTCTGTTTGGGAACTGCTTTTCCATATGAATTACTGGCAGGATTTTATGCTGGTCTACTTGAAAAACAAAACTGTGAAAGATCCCGTGCATCCTGAAGAATCATGGCCGGCCGATCCGGCGCCGCAAACCCGCGAAATGTGGGAATCCGGGGTCGAGCGCTTTTTACAAGGATTGAAGGCCGGTGAAGAAGAGGCCGCCAAAGATCTTTCGGAGCCGGGATACGGGAAATCCGGACGGACACGCGCCGATTTGCTGATGGTGCTCGTCAACCATAATAGCTATCATGCCGGGCAAGTCGTAACCGTCCGCAGCCTGATCGGTTCATGGCCACCGCAAAACGACGCGGAATCCTGATCGGCATCGTAAAAAGAAGCTGCTGGCTAAAGCGATATATGATCATTGAATGAATGGGAATTGGCCAGGAGTGGACCTTTTGGCCAATAAAGCGTTAGTGTATCGAAAGAAAATCATAAATTATTAATAAAATCCGATAAAAGAGATTTATCGTCCGTAGCGTTTCGTAAAGCCACTTTCTATAATGGTTGAGGTGGTGGACTCCTTCAGGCATTGCGCCGAATTTAGAGGAGACGGACGGAGGTAGTTGAAATGATGAAAGAATTGGAAATGATCGCCAAGGCACAAAAAGAAGAAGTAGAATTCAATGCCCGCATTGTCTGGAAGTTCCAAAAGGCGGAACAGGAGACATTCGGGCATAAGGGTTGGCGGAAACTGAAGGGGATCCGGCAGGGGTTCCGGCGGAATCCAGGGAAGAAAAAGCCGTTAGCCTATTCCTAGGGAACCCGGCTGCGGATGCGGCCTGCTGTTTCAGCAGGAGCACCAAAAGCCGGGTGTTACTGGCAAACCCGAGTGGAGAGGAGCCGATTGTACGGCGTTTTTCATTTTTAAACAGACTAGAACAATCAGGGAAGGGGTGTTTCTATGGTGGTATTAACCGATTTCGGAAAGCGCGTGAAAGAGCTGCGCTTGAAGGCTGGCATTACACAGGAGTCACTGGCAATCCGGGCTGAATTGGACCGCTCCTATGTAGGCGCCATCGAACGAGGCGAGAAGAATTTATCGCTCCTCAATATTGAAAAACTGGCCAATGCGCTGGATGTGGATCTTTCGTACTTGTTTGAGCACGAAAGTTTTGCTCCGCGTTCCGCTTTTTTCAAACGTGAGCTCAAGAAACCGCTTGAGGAACGGTTCATCTATGACATCAACCTGATCGATCAGGTGATTTCATGGAGGATTGCAGGGCCCCTCAATGAAAACGATGTGCAGAAGATTGCCCAGAATATCAAAAGCCTGGCGCTGCTACTGAAACGGGGAGAAATTAAATTATTGATCGACAACGAAGCGATGGTTGTCGATGGGCAGCCGTTCGTGTTTACCCCAGAAGTCTACGATGTTTGGGAAGACCTGCAGCTGTGGCTTTTGCCGTACTTAAGAAAAGTGGCCGTATTGTGCAATTCGACTTTCATGAAAAATCAATTGGACCGCTTGGCAAAACGGAGCGGCATCGCTGGGATCTCCAAGCACATCTTCAGCAGCGACACAGAAGCGAACCGCCAGGAAGCGTTGGAGTTTCTAGGTCTCACAAGCAACCGGATTTTGGCAGGGGCTGAAGGCAGCCGGTATATAAACTTGATCCAAGAGGGCCCTCAAGAGAAAAAAACGATAGTTTGAGAACGGCTGCGCGGATGGATGGTCATTGAACAAGAACAGTACAGGCGACAAGCGGGGAGAATCCCCACTCGCCGTCAAACAAGCTGAAATTCGAATTCAACCGAAACTTTTTCATGCAAACAAACGTATAAGCAAGAGGTCTTTAGAATAGGCGAGATACGCGAAGGAGATGAAGTTCGTGCAATCGGATCATCCTTTAAGTGCAGAAGAAGCGAAATATTACTTCACCCGGGTGAAAGATACCCATGAAGAAGAAGGGCGCAAATTCATCACGCTTTTCGCGCGGCTTTCGGTTGATTGCAATGCCGAAACCAAAACCGCATGGGTTGAGCTTGAAGAAGTGAACTGGAGCGGGGCTCCGGAAAAAATGAAGAAGATGCCGGATGCTATGCGCAGATTCACCGTGTCGAAGCCGGTTTTTGAGGAATTGGTTCTGCTTTCCAAAAAGCGGCACCAGGAACTTTATTTCCTGACGCCGATCTACCGCAACCGGGAAGTCCGCCGGTTGATCAAATGAATGCAGGCTTTGCGGGTTTCCTCCGAAAAGCTGACAGGCGCATCCTTCTCTTCGCAACGGCGGTGCGTCCATAAACGAATGAGTATCACAAGGATTCACTTTATCCATTGAACCGTGTCCGATGTACTTCATCGACCACGGTTTTTTGCATGGAGAAATAACCCCCCCTTTCTTTTCAAGTATTATATAATCTGAATAGAAAGATAATTTTAAGGGGGAAATACTTTGGTAACTTATGGACAGACTGCAACGAGCATTTTGGATATGGATGCGACACAAATCGCAGAGCTGATAGCGGCTCGTAAAATGACTTCACGGGAAGCTGTGGAGCAATACATTGCCCATATTAAACGGATCAATCCTTTGGTGAACGGTTTGGTGGAGAATCGCTTTGCGGCTGCATTGGAAGAGGCGGAAGAGGCGGACCGAAAAATTGCGCAGAACGAAGCGGCCGGCCGATTGCTGGGAGTGCCGATTACCATCAAAGAAGCGTTCGATGTCACAGGGATGCAAACGACAGGTGGTCTCTTAAGGCGAAAAGGGTTTGTGCAGCATAGGGATGCGGAAGCAGTGCGCCGGTTGAAAGCGGAAGGGGCTATCGTCCTCGGGAAAACCAATACCCCAGAATTGTGCTTTTGCCAGGAGACTGACAATAAACTCTACGGCCGGACAAACAATCCGTATGACTTGACCCGTACGGCAGGAGGATCGAGTGGCGGAGAAGCAGCAATGATCGCAGCAGGGGCTGCTGCGGCTGGGCTTGGATCGGACATTGGCGGTTCCATCCGGTTCCCGAGCCATTTCAATGGGGTGGTCGGCTTTAAATCAGGAAACGGCCAAGTTTCGGCAAAAGGCAGCTATCCAAAGGTAGAACATGAACTTCAATCACGTATGCTCGGCATCGGGCCGATCGTGAAATCGGTGCGGGATGCCCGCCTCCTTTACAATATTGTGGCGAAAAAGCCGGCACCGGAAAAACAGCTCGGCAAATTCACATTCAATGTTCTGCCGAAGACCGCGTATCCTTTGTCGCCGGCTACTGCCCATCTGCTCGACTCCATCTATGCGGATTTGCTGCAGGAGTTTGATGCGGAGAGGGAGGTGCCGCCTTATTTCGAGGAGTCGGCACAGATATGGCAGGAAATCATGTCGATCGGCGGAGCGGAAGGGCCCCGGCAGGAAGCGTTCGGCGGACCTTCCGGACTTCCGATGCAGGCTTATGTCAAAGAGCGGCTGACAGGCAAAGCGGATATCCATAAGTATTTATCCTGGGCGCTTGTCGGCGCCGGCTTGTTCAAGCCGACCCCAAGGAGGCTGAAGAAAATCCATAAAGCCATCCGGCACGGCGACCATATCCTCGATGGCTATTTGCACCAGCATATCCTGGTGATGCCTGTCTACCATACCGGGGCTCCAAAGCACGGGATGATGTACAGTGAAATCTTTTCAATCAAGAAAACCTATCAGGTCTTCATGCCCTATACAGCGTATGCAAATGTCTGGGGGCTGCCGGCTTTGACGGTCCCGATCGGCGAGGATGAGAACGGCATGCCGGTCGGTGTCCAACTGATCAGCAAGAATGGCAACGAAGCCGCTTTATTCAGCCTGGGCGAATGGCTGGAAGCGCATTACGGCGGCTACCGGCGGGCGCAATTGCAGTGACCTCCGCCAAGTTGTTTTATTCGCCTAGGAGAGGGGAAACAAGGAATGACGAAGAAATTCCGAGGAGGGGTTGGATGAGAGTATTTGTTTTTGGGGGCGGCGGAGACGTCGGGGAGCATGTATTGAGGCAGCTTGCTGAACGCGGGCATGAGTCCGTTACGATGGCAGAAACGCAGAACCGGGCAGAAGAGCTCCGGATGCTCGGCGCTTCAGAAGTCGTTGTCACGAAGGAAAAGGAATTTTCCGGCGTATTGAAAGGGTGCGAAGCCATCGTTTATATTGCCGGAGCCAATCCGATTGCGGGAGAGAACAAAAACATACTGGTCGATCATCAAGCGGTCATCCGGTCTGTGGAAGCTGCCCAACAGGAAAACATTCGACGGTTCATTTACGTGAGTCCGGTCCATCCGGATGAATCGGATGAATCGAAGGAAACCGGCGGAAAAGAACAGCCGGAAGAACTGGTGAAACGATCCGGATTCATCTATACCGTGATTCGGCCTTCAAACTCTGTCAGCAAACCGGGCAAAGGGAACATTGCCATTTCGCCTGCCGACAGCGGCATTGATGACGAAATCCCCTATGAAGACGTTGCGGCTGTGGTGGTGGAAGCCCTCGAGAGCCAGGAGGCATTCAACCAATCGTTCGGGATTGCAGCCGGGGAGACACCGATCAAGGAAGCATTCCGTTCGCTGCAGTAGAAAAAAGGAAGACAAATTTTAAAGAGGTGGTTTATTTATGGGGAAAATTTCAAAATACTTGCCGACGGCACTGACAGGCTCCATGATTGCCGCGCCGCTGGCGTATATAGCATACCTGTACCAGAAGGATGACCGCCAGAAACAGCATGCGATTCTTCGGAATTTCCCGCTATTGGGCCGGGTGCGGTACATGACCGAAGCGGTCGGGCCGGAACTGCGGCAGTACCTGTTTTCGGATGACAATGAAGGTAAGCCGTTTTCGCGCATGCAGTTCGAAGATGTGACGCGCGCTTCAAAATACAATCAGCGCCTGATCGGCTTCGGCTCGAACCGGGATTTTGAAGAAGAAGGCTTTTATATCCGCAACAGCCTGTTTCCGCGGCTGGATACCGAACTCCGCGTCGACAACTCGAAGAAAGTCAATACGTATAAATATGTCATCGACAAAGAAGGGCTGATGACGCGCAAAGAGCACCGCGAGGAAGTGCAGATTGATCCGTACTACCTCCGTGATGAAGATGCTGTGGTCCTTGGCGAGGGGCGTGTGCGCCAGCCGTTTCGCCTGAAAGGCCTTGTCGGCCAAGCCGGCATGAGCTATGGAGCGCTTGGCGACCATGCGATTTCCGCCTTGTCGAAAGGCTTGGCGCTGGCAGGCGGCACGTGGATGAACACAGGTGAAGGCGGATTGTCGGATTACCATCTCGAAGGCGGCGCCGACATCATCATGCAGATCGGCCCGGGGCTCTTCGGCGTGCGGACGCCGGCTGGCGAGTTTTCGATTGACGCATTCAAGGAAAAAGCGGCGATTGATCAAGTGAAAGCGTTTGAAGTGAAGCTTGCCCAAGGGGCGAAGACCCGAGGCGGGCATTTGGAAGGAAAGAAAGTGACAGAAGAGATTGCACGCATCCGTCTGATCGAACCCGGCAAGACGGTCAACAGCCCGAACCGTTTTGTGGAATACGATACGTTTCCGAAACTATTCGATTTCATTGACGAGCTGCGCGAAGTAGGCGGCAAGCCGGTCGGCATGAAAATTGTGGTCGGCGATATCGAAGGATTGCGTGAAATGGCCCAGATCTTGAAAGAACGCGGCCCGATGAGCGGACCGGATTTTATCTCCATCGATGGTGGGGAAGGCGGAACAGGTGCTACATATCAGGAACTTGCCGACTCGGTCGGCCTTCCCATCATGACGGCCCTCCCGATTGTCGATGAAGTGCTCCGTGAATACGGCGTCCGTGACCAAGTCAAGCTGATTGCTTCAGGGAAGCTCATCACACCGGACAAAGCGGCGATTGCGCTTGCTATGGGCGCGGACCTGGTGCAGATTGCGCGCGGCTTCATGATCAGCGTCGGCTGCATCATGGCTGAAGTCTGCCATACGAATACTTGCCCGGCCGGAGTAGCGACAACGGATCCGGACCTGCAGAGCGGCCTAGTAGTGGAAGAGAAAATGTACCGGACGACCAATTACGTCACGTCGCTGCGCGCCGGCCTCTTCAACATCGCTGCGGCAGCAGGCGTCGATTCACCGACGAAACTTGAGCGCAAGCATATCCTGTTCAAAGACGGCAACGGGCGGATATCGGATGTCGAAAACATGCTCGGAAAAATTACCGGTGCTCTAGAAAAATAACCACTTAAAAAGGACCTTTGAGGTCCTTGAGCTTGTAGACAAAAGAATAATTTTTCAATTCGATGAATAAAACTAATAGAAGCTGTGTAGGATCCTCCACTTCAGGCGGACGCTTTCCGCGGGCTCGCGCCGAACTAACTCGGACTAGCGTCCGAGTGGATTTCGGCACTTCGCTATCCCGCAGGAGTCGCCGCCTTCCGTTGCGGATACTGAAGCCAGCGGCTTGTTCTCAGCAGGCCAAAGCAGGGTTAGTATTCTTATCTCCTCTATCAGATACAGATGACGCTCCCGACCGGGCTGGCCACGAGACTCCTGTGGGAGCAGTGAAGGAGCGAAGCGACTGAGCGACTCGAGCTGAAGACCCTGGACTGAGCGTAGCGAATGTTTTTTCAATTTGCGACGAGTAATCGCAGGAGCAAGGGAAGCGGCTGAAGCCGAGCCCACGGAAAGCGAAGTGGCCAGCCCGGTCGAGCTTATGCATCTCTATTCATTTAAATTAGACTTTGTCTACAGTCTGAAGGACCTTTGAGGTCCTTTTTTCTATGGCGTAATGATTTGCAGCAAGATGGCGATGAATGCCATGCCGATCAAGAAAAATGGGAAGCTGCTCTTTTTTTCTTCCGGCAATTCATCATTAAGGATATTGAGGACAACGCCGCCTGTCAGGAACGAAGAAAGGAAGGCAAGCGTCAATTCGCTGGCATGGGTGGTCTCGTATAAAATCCAGCCGACCAGGACCGAAATCGCCAAGATCCATCTGCCCGCCCGCGTATACAAATCTTCGTGCGTCAGGTGGAGAATCCGGTTGTTGGCGATGAAATGGAAAGAAAAAACGATGAAATAAACGATATAAGCCCCGATATTGTCGCCGCTCAATTCTTGCAGGAGGTAGCCGATCAACACATTGTACATAGCAAAGGCACTGATTTCCAGCACGAAGATGGGCTTGGAAGGCCGTGTAAGATTTTCCCGTCTCCTGTTTTCCCTTTCAGATTTCTCGCTCAGCTGGTTGATGTCGTAAAACACAGCGATGCCAAGCAATGCAGAGATGTACGTAACGTAATCGATATTCTCAAGCCATGTGGCCAGCAATTCTTTTTCCGCCACTTCCTGGTAATGGGTCAACTCAGGGACAAGATGCAGGAAGACATAAGCGATGGAACCGCCCGAAACCAGGGACATCAACCGATTGGTCAGCTTTTCATGCAGGTATTTAATCGTATCGGTGAAAATGTGGACGAACATGAAACCGATGATGACGAGCAGGCTGGCGATGAACATGGAACCACTCCTTTTGTATGTTCCCACTGTAGCGAGTAATTTTGTATACCCTATTCTTAATTTACATAAAGCATGCCAGGGGGGTAGATGGCGGTTTTTTTTAAAAAATCCGGAAATCTGCGTTGGCAAAGCGATGCAGACGGAAGGCGATAAGAATGGCCAAGAGAATCATAAAGATGACAGAGAAAGTGGTTTATTGACAAAAGAGGAGACCAGGATTATAATTTTATTGAATTAAGCAAGTATTCAGTTTATTTTATCATACTTGCTTTCAGGTTCTTGCAATGGAAGGAGGCGGAACCTTACAAGCGCTTTTTTGTCTTGCCGTTCCTGTTGCCTGCCGGTGTGAATGCCAAAATTCAAAGAGGAGGAGTATTCAAAATGAAGAAAATGTTGCCGAGCGGTCGTGATGATTTTTTCCCGAACCTATTCGGAAGCGGTTTTGAAACGGATCTGTTTGACCGCTTTTTCAAAGAAAACAACTATCCGAAAGTCGACATCAAAGACATGGGCGACCGGTATGAATTGGATATGGATGTTCCCGGATTCTCGAAGGAAGACGTGAAAGTCGAGTACCGGGACGGCTATTTGGAAGTGGAAGGCAAGCACGAAGAAAAGAAGGAAACGAAGGAAGAGGATGGCCATTACATCCGCAAAGAGCGCTCTTACGGATCGTTCAAGCGCAGTTTCTATGTCGGGGATATTGATGAAAACAGTATTTCAGGTTCTTTCAAGGACGGCATGCTGATGCTGCAGGTGCCGAAAGCGAATGAAGAGAAAACGGAAAAAGTTAAACGGATCGAACTTCAGTAAATCCGCAATATGGAGAAAGCCATCGAGGCTGTACATAGCATCGATGGCTTTTTTCGCTTTGCCGTGCAGTCTCGGACTTTCTGAAGTTGAAACTATTCCCAGCTTATGGATATAGTAGAAACAGCAGGATTTGCAAGCAAGAAAGAAGAGGTGCAAGGGATGGCAGAGACGATTTTCGGATTGCTTTACCAGGCGGCGATGTTTGTTTTCGGCATTCTCTCAAGGCTGGCAATGTGGCTCCTTGGATCATTTTTTGAGGAGAAGCTGAGCAGTGTTTTGGAAGACTCTTACGATCCCAAAAAGAAGTTGGAACGGCAAATCGGAAAACTCCAAGGGGAACATTGGTTTAACGAACTGGAAGCGGACTATCGGTATGGCTATATCATATGGAACAATGGAAAAGTGGAGAAATACCTGTCGGATGACGAAAACATTTCCCTGCTCTTAAAATTGCCGGAGGCGCAAATGCAGTTTGCCCAGCTGGTAAAAGGGGAACATAGAAAATTCGTAGACCGTTGAGTGAGGGCTTAAAGTGGTATAGCAAGTTTGTCAGCTTCCCTTTACGTTCTGGACAAACTCTATTAAGATAAAATGAACGAACTGGATACATTGGTTATGCCAATTTGATACATCGGTAAAATGTTGAAGACATTAGTGCTGCCAACAAAGCCGAAAAGAATCTGCTGATTCTTTTCGGCTTTTTTTTGTATATTAATCGGATTAAAACGGAAAGGGGGGAATGACTTGGAAAAAGAAGGGGAGCGTGAAGAAGTCCTTTACCGTTTTACAAGAGTGAAAGATAGGCATTGGGACAATGGGCATCAGTATATTACGCTGTTTGGCCGTTTAGCCATAGAACGTTTATCTGGAACACAAAGTGTATGGGTGGAGTTGCAGGAAGTCGCTTGGGCAGATGCCTCTCCAAAATTAAGGGCAATGCCCAATTGCTGCAGAATCTATTACATCAATGAAGACGTGTTCAATGAACTTTGTCGTGTATCCGAGCGATGCCATCAGGAGTTGTTTTACATAACCCCCTCTATTATCAGAATGAATGGCAATTGTTGGAATGAATTAAGAGCGATTGGATAAGTGGGATGCCAGCAGTCGATATTAATTCTGACGAAAACCGGTTCTCTCTGAAAGGCAGGTTTTTATTCTGCAAAAATGCAAACGCCTTTTCGGTTTTTTTGATAATATTCTAAAAAGTGTAGTATCTTAAAAGGGAGAAGGCAAATGGGTGGAGGGATTTTATGAATATCGTACTGATGCTGAAGGAAGCGTTCTATGAAGCGGACCCGCATCTGATTGCTAAATTGAAGGAGTTCGGCAAAGTGTCCGTCCTCCATACAGACCAAGGCATTGAAAAAGAGCAGCTAAAGGCGGAAGTGGCAAACGCCGATATTATCGTAGTCAATATCGTGAAACTCGACCGGGAAGTGCTGGATGCAGCTCCGAATTTGAAGCTCATCGTCAAATACGGCGCAGGAGTCGATAACATCGACATTTCCTATGCCCATGAAAAAGGCATCCGCGTCACCAGCGCGCCTGGGCTCAATGCACCTGCAGTAGCGGATCATGCGTTTGCCTTGATGCTGGCGGCTGCAAGGAACATCCCTGCCAGAGACAATGACTTGAAAGCCGGCCGTTGGACGACCGCAATGGGCGTTGAAGTGTCAAACAAGACTTTAGGGATTATCGGTTTTGGTGCAATCGGCAAAGAACTCGCGAAGCGGGCGACAGGATTCAGTATGCGGACACTGGTTTTCGGCCATCACAAAGATCATGCTGCTGCCCAACAGCTTCAGGCACAATTTGTCGAACAGGAGCAATTATTCAAAGAAGCCGATTTTATCATAGTGGCAACGTCATTGACGCCGGAAAACCGGCATATGATCAATAAGGAGACGCTCGGAATGATGAAACCAAGCGCTTTTCTTATCAATACTGCAAGGGGCGGGCTGGTGAATGAAGAAGATTTGATGGCTGCACTTGATCAAGGCAAAATCCAAGGAGCGGCGCTGGATGTCTTTGAAAGCGAACCTCCTGTAAACAGGCTGCCAACAATGGAAAGCGTGGTTGCCACTCCGCATATTGCAGGTGCTACTTTTGACGCGGTTGAGCGGATCAGCGATTTATCGGTCCTGAATATCGAAAGGCTGCTGGCCGGAAAAGAATTGGAGCATGAAATAAAACCTGTGACAAAATAGAAGGCAGGTGGAAAAGGCGCGAAGGAGAGCTTCCTTGCGTCTTTTTTTCCGTTATGCCTGTTTATCCAACGATTTTTAAAAAGAGAAAAATAAATAATAAATATTCGAAAGGAGTAATAAATATAAAAGGAGTTTTAAAGATTTTAGCGAATTTATTTATTAACCTTAGGCAAAAGAGCTTAGGTTTTGTATGGACAAAGTTCGAAATGCCTATCCGAGTTACACATGCCGAATTCGATAAAGGGGGAAGGGGAATGTTGATCAGTCCGAACCATGACCATGCTGCTGCTTTGGTTTTGGAAGAATTGCAGGCGCTTCACAGTGAAATGAAAGCATTCTGTTTAACCTACGGTCCGCAAAGAGAAGATATGGAAGAAGATGATGACGCGGCAATCCTGATGCTCGACATTGCCCTTCTTCTGCCGGCGAACCTGGAGGGGTGCCTCGAAGCGATCCGGTTGACCCGCTATTTCCTCGATGAACACTGCTGGCAGGAGGATGCCGCACCTGAAGAACAACGGCTGCATCTGCTGGAAAGAGCCTATCAGGTACTGCCGCGGGAAAAAAGGGCGCGCCGGGTGATGCGCCAATGGCTGCAGGACCTGGAAAGCAAAGCGATCCGCTTGTTTTGATGCCAAAAGAAAAGAGCGCGGAAAAAACTTCCGGGCTCTTTTCTTGCGTTGATTTATTCGTTGAACAAGTTCATGCTCAAATACCGTTCACCTGTATCCGGTGCAATGCACAGCACTTTTTTGCCGGCGCCTAGGCGCTTCGCAGTTTCAATGGCAGCAAAAACAGTTGCGCCCGCTGATGGACCGACGAAGATCCCTTCTTCACGCGCCATCTTCTTAAAGGAGTCGATGGCATCTTCATCTTCGATTTGCATGATTTCATCATAGATGCCCGTGTTCAAGATATCCGGGACAAAGCCGGGGCTAGTGCCGACCAGTTTGTGTTTGCCGGGTTTGCCGCCGGATAGGACTGGCGATCCTTTCGGCTCAACGACGACAATGTGCAAATCGGGCAAATGGGTTTTCAGCGATTCGCCCGTTCCGGTAATGGTGCCGCCGGTGCCGGCAGAAGCGACGAAGGCATCTAGCTTGCCGTCCATCTGCTCGAGAATTTCAGTTGCTGTTGTGTGCCGGTGGGCATCGGGATTTGCCGCATTCTCGAATTGCTGCGGAATGAAGCTGCCGGCAATGCCTTCTTTCAATTGGAGCGCTCTTTTGATGGCACCGGGCATTTTATCATCGGCCGGTGTCAGCTCCACTTCTGCACCATAAGCTTTCAGTAAGTTGATGCGTTCTTTGGTGGCGTTGTCCGGCAAGACCAAAATGGCGCGGTAACCTTTTGCAGCAGCCACCATGGCGAGACCGATGCCGGTATTGCCGCTCGTCGGCTCAATGATTGTTGCGCCCGGCTCAAGGATGCCCTGTTCTTCAGCGGTCTTGATCATATTGTAGGCGGCCCGGTCTTTGACGCTTTTTGTCGGATTGAACATTTCGAGTTTTACATAGACATCTGCAGCACCTTCCGGCACAAGTCTGTTCAATTTAACGACCGGCGTATCGCCGATCAGGTCTGTAATACTGTTATAGGGTTTCATTAGAGCAAACAACCTTTCAGGATTCTGGATTAGTTTCATTGTAATACAAAAAGAAATGCCCACCAAACAGGACAGCTTGGATGATGAAACCCAGGAGCATCGCTTCCGTAGAATAATTACCATGAGAAAAAAGGAGGGCTGGAAGTGAAAAACGTTTGGCGGATGCTTGCGCTGCTCGCGCTTGCCGGAATGACTGCAGGCTGCGGAGGCGATAAAGAAGTAGAGGAGAGAGAGGGAAATGGCATGGCAGTTCTTGAAGGAAGTTGGGAAGGGGCGATTGAGGTGCCGAATCAGCCGCTAACCATTCAGGTGGAGTTTGGCAAAGAGACAAGTTATTTCGGCATACCGTCGCAAGGTGTGAACGAATTGCAGATTTCCCGGATCGAGTTTATCGATCCGGACATCTCATTTGACGTTGAAATTCAAGGGCAGATCATTTCGTTTGACGGCAAGCGCAAGGGCGAAGAAATAACCGGTACATTCACGCAGACTGGACAGGAACTTCCGTTCAAGCTGAAAAAAGGCATCAGTGAAAAACCAGTGAATGAAGAAAACATTGTCGAGGCCGATGCGGCCGGCGGGAAGATGAAAGCGGTGCTTGAATTGCCGGAAGGCGAAGGACCATTTCCAGCGGTTGTGATCATTGCAGGTTCCGGCCCCACCGACCATAACGGAAATTCGCCGGCAGGCGGCACCAATAACAGCTTGAAAATGCTGGCGGAAGGGCTGGCAGCGGAAGGCATTGCCAGCATCCGCTATGATAAGCGCGGCATCGGCATGAACACAGCGCTTGGCAGGAACGAGGCGGACATGCGCTTCGGCGATTTTATCGCGGATGCTGCCGTTTGGGGGGAATACCTGGAAACGGACGGACGATTTGCAGAAACGGCGGTCATTGGCCACAGTGAAGGGGCATTGATCGGTCTCGTTGCGGCAAAAAAAGGAGGCGCAGACCGCTTTATCTCCATTGCAGGAGCCGGCAGGCCGATTGATGAAGTTCTTTTGGAACAGCTGACACCACAGTTGCCTGCTGATTTGCTGGAAGAATCAGAAACCGTTATTGCTGCTTTGAAGGAGGGAGAAGAGGTGAAAGAGGTCAGCCCTGCCCTGCAAAGCATCTTCCGGCCGTCTGTCCAGCCGTACTTGGCATCCTGGATGGCTCTTGATCCGCAGCAGGAAATCCGGGATTTGGATGTACCTGCACTCATCGTAGCTGGGACGCACGATATCCAGGTTCCTGTGGCGGATGCTGAGGCGCTCCATGCAGCAAAGCCCGAAGCGGAACTGCTCATTATCGATGGGATGAACCATGTGCTGAAACCGGCGCCGGCCGACGTGCAAGGGAATATGGCCGTCTATTCCGATCCGGATCTGCCATTGGCAGAGGGGCTGGCAAAAGGGATTGCGCAATTCATAAAAGCGGAATAAAGAACAAAAAACAGCCCAGCAGGAATCTTTTTGGATTCCGCCGGGCTGTTTCATTTGGATCAGGGTGTGCGAAGCGCCCGAATGGCCCGCCAAACGAGCAAACCGTAGCCGATCATCAAACCGTAGCCGCCGAAAAACAGCAATGCCGGCACATAACCCGGCGTATCGGGTGAGTCGGTGGACATGCCTGCTAGAAAAAGAGGCATGATGGGGAACATGAGGGCGCCTGGTCCGGAACTGATTAAGAGAGCCGCACCGGGCGCTATCACCACCCAAGGCCAAAGCGGCTTTTTCGTTTTTGCCGGAACGGGAGTTTCACCGTGCAAGGGCTCCTCTTTCGGCTGCAAAAGTGCATGTTCTCTTTGGTGAAGCTGATACGCTTTTATCGTTTTAAATGAGCGGATCACCGCCCAGAGAGCTGCTGCCGGCAAGATCAGCATGAAGGCAGTCAACAAACTCGACATGAAACTGATTTCGTCGGGTTTGAAAAATGGGACCAACAGCAAAACGATGCCGGCGGGAGCAGTCAATGTTAAGAAAACGGTGCCGAAAATCAGGACAAACCATGCCCAGATCGGTTTTTGTGGAACTGGCGGCTGCGTCATTGTCTTTTCCCCTTTGAAGTGATGAAATTCCTTTTAATTATAAAATGGAGTGAGACGAAAGGAAATTCCCAAAGAAGCTTTATTTTCAGCCGAAATGGGCATTATAAACCGCATTGGACGATAAGACTAAGGCGATCAAACCAGCCGCTTGGAAACGGCAGACCTTGCGGCGTGGATGCCGCTCGCAGCGGCACCGATCGTGCCGCCGCCCGGGAAGATATGGTCGCCACAGACATAGAGCCCGGAAATGCCGGAGCGGTGCGAAATCGAATTGAACAGCGCTGAATCCAAAGTTTGGGGGAATCCGCCGACATAACCGTTCGGCCGGCCGGTGAACCGCTCCCACGCTTTTGGCGCCCCTTTCTCCAGATGGACGATTGCATCACGGAAACCCGGTACATGCTGTTCGATTGCGTCGAGCATCCGCGCGCTTAATGCCCGCCTGGCCGCTTTATACTTTTCGGCGGAATCCCAGTGATGAGCTTTGGAGTGCGTTGAGACGGTTATTGTCTGAAAGCCGGCAGGCGCCCGCAGCAAGTCGCCGGGGCGTGAAGCGGACATGAAAAAGTGGCCGCCTTCTGCCATGCCGCTTCCCGTCGAGATTTGCCGGAAGGGCGGCAGCTGAGCGGATAATTTGCTGGAATCGACCGCGATATACAAGGTGAGGGTCGTCCACGTTTCGGTAGAAGCTCCCTGCAGAAGCGGTTTTTTCAATAGGTTGGCAAGATCCTTCGACAGCATGCCGGGCAGCAGGTGGATCGGTGCGTTGAAGATTACTGCATCGGCTTCGTAGCTATTGCCGCGGTGGTCGATGGCAATCCATGATCCTTCGCTGCGCGCCAGCTTGACAACTGTCCGGCGCTTTTTCAGCGCGCCGCCATTTTCTTTCAGGCTTTCGCCCATTATTTCGGCAAAGCGGTACAAGCCGCCAGGCACGTAATAAGCGCCTTCATGGTAAATGTCGAGCGCCACGGCAGCCAAAAGGTAGGAAACCTCTTCGCTGCCGGTCTGCATGCTGTCGATCAGCAGCCCATCCAGCATATGCCGGAACGCCTTGAGCCCGCCGAGTCCATGCCGACCAAGACAATCGCCAAGCGTCTTGTTGAAATGCGGCAAAAGCTTGGCATGGACAGGCCGGATGGCAGCAGCCAAAGCGGCCCATTCTTTCGCTGTAGCCGGCGGAAGGGCAGGAAGCGGTCCCATCAATGTCCGGACCGTTGATGCAGTGCTGTATATTTCCCGGTAAAAGGACCGGATGTTTGTTTCCGCTTCAGGGAAGTGGCGGACGATGTTGTCGACGTGCTTCTCGCGTTCTTTCAGAAAAACGAAAGTATGATCCGGATGAATCATTTCCATTACATTATCCAGCGGTTCAAGCGGCAGCGGCTTGCCAAGGAAACGGAAGACACGCTCGTGGATGCCGCCTTTTTCAAGTCCCATGCCGAGTGTGGCACCGGCAGGGAAAAGGAATTTATGCCGCTTGAATTTCCCGGCGCATCCGCCGAGTTCCGAAGATGCTTCAAGGAGCGTAACATGCTCGCCGCTTTTTGCGAGCAAAGCAGCTGCTGTCAATCCGCCGATGCCGGCCCCGATCACTAAAATATTCCGTGGCATGGCCACCCCTCCTCTGATCAAGTTTTGCGGGTCGAAAAAAATTGAAGGCCCTCTTCAGTGCAAAGAGACGGTTCTTAAGAAACAAGGAGATTCCAGATTATCCAAGAGGAAGCAACCATCTCTTATATATTTACTAAAGTACCACAATTCCTGATAACGAGAAATTCCAGCGCCGGAAAAGATGCAGAAAATTAGCGATTGCTTTACTTTTCTGGAGGTGGCAATATGGATGAAAGGGTTTTCAATAAACGATTAAAAGGAGAGGAAACATGAAAAATCACCAAGACATACATATGCCTTTTCTATTGGCCATTATTCCTTTGATGGTCATGATTGCTGCAATGGCAGTCACCATCATTAAATTTGAAGGCAGCCCGCACGTCCCGCTTTTGATCGGGACGGCGGTTGCCGCGTTTATCGGTTCCCGCCTCGGCTACCGCTGGGAAGATATCGAGGAAGGCGCTTATAAAGGCATCCGTCTGGCGCTTCCTGCCATACTGATCATCATCCTTGTCGGCATGATTATCGGTTCTTGGCTCGGCGGCGGAATTGTCGCTACGATGATTTTCTACGGCCTGAAACTCATTACGCCGTCGCTGTTCCTGTTAACGATCTGCATTATCTGCGCTATCGTGACATTGGCCATCGGCAGCTCCTGGTCGACAATGGGGACAATCGGCGTAGCCGGCATGGGCATCGGAATCAGCATGGGCATTCCGGCTGCCATGGTTGCCGGCGCCGTCATCTCCGGTTCTTATTTCGGAGACAAGATGTCTCCGCTGTCGGATACAACAAACCTGGCTGCAGGCATCACCGGCACCGACTTGTTCGAGCATATCAAGCACATGGTCTATACAACGATTCCCGGACTTGCCATCGCTTTGGTTGCTTACTTTTTCCTGGGCCGCCAATTCGGCGGCGCTTCCGTGGACACGGGAGAGATCAATGCCATCCTAAGCACGCTTGAGAGCAATTTTGTCATCTCGCCTTGGCTTTTGCTGGTGCCGCTCGCGGTTATCGTCATGGTCGCTAAGAAAGTGCCGGCGATGCCGGCTTTGGCCATCGGCGTGTTTCTCGGCTGGGTGTGCCACGTCCTGATCCAGGGCGGCAATATCGGGGACGCTGTCAATACATTGCACGACGGCTACGCCATTACGACCGGCAATGCGATGGTGGACGACTTGTTCAACCGCGGCGGCATTTCGTCGATGATGTTCACCGTTTCCTTGACGATCGTCGCCATGGTCTTCGGCGGCATTATGGAGCAGGTGGGCATGCTGCAGGCCATCGTCAATCAAATCCTGAAAGTGGCGCGTTCTGCCGGCAGCCTGATTGCCGCGACTGTCGCTTCCGCATTTTTCACCAACGCAACAGCTTCAGAGCAATATATTTCTATCCTGCTTCCGGGCCGGATGTATGCAAAAGCCTATCGCGACAAAAAGCTGCATTCGAAAAATCTATCGCGCGCCTTGGAAGACGGCGGCACGATCACATCGCCGCTTGTCCCTTGGAACACATGCGGGGTCTTTATCCTGGCGACGCTTGCAGTGCATCCGTTCGCATACGCGCCTTACGCCATTCTGAATTACACCGTGCCGCTCATTTCGATCGCCATGGCTTTCCTGGGCATCAAGATTGAATATATGAGCGACCAGGAAATTGCAGAACTGGAACGGAAAGAAGCGAAGCAAGAGCTGGAAGATGCAGCGGCGGCTTCTGGAGAAACAGTCACTTCATAATGAAAGCTGAAACAGTCCTTCGGGGCTGTTTCTTTTTTTTTTGGAAAATATAGTTTTGACAGCAAATAAGTACTCAATTACACTGAAAAAGATTTTATACGAAAATTCAGAATATAATGCTTGCATAATCTTTGTAGATGTATTATAAATAAGTTGTACAATAGTTATACAAAATAAAGCACAGAAAAAGGAGAGGAAAAAATGAAGAAGATCTTCGCTTTGCTTTCACTCGCTTTGCTGCTTGCCATGACATTTGGTGCCGGGGTTTTAGCAGACTCCCACACCGCAAAGGTCCGGGTCGTCCATGCTTCACCTGATGCACCAGCGGTAGATGTATACGTCAATGGCGAACTGACTTTGGAAAATGTCCCGTTCAAAGCAGACTCAGGTTACTTGGAAGTGCCGGCTGGCACACACGACGTTGAAGTATTCGCTACCGGAACTGAATATGCGGAAGGCACTGGCGTCCTGCGTGCAGACTTGGCCGTTGAAGCAGGAAAAGCTTATACAGTTGCAGCTGCCAATACAGTAGACGCTTTGGAATTTGTAGTCGCTGAAGATTCCATGGAAGTGGCTGAAGGCAAAGCCAAGATCCGCGTCGGCCATTTGTCTCCGGACGCACCAGCAGTTGATGTCGGATTGATCGGTGGGGATGCCGTCTTCAGCGGAGCAGAATTCCCGGGCATCACTGATTATGTGGAATTAGATGCAGGCACGTATGATCTGGAAATCCGTTTGCCGGATGGCACGCAAGTATTGCCGCTAGAAGGAACTGAATTGGCGGCAGGCACGGTTTATAGTGTATTTGCAGTCAACACTGCAGACGCACTTGAAGTGCTCGCGCTTGTCGACTACGAAGCGGCAGCTTCACCGGACGGCATGCCGACAACCGGCCTTGGAACACCGGAAAGCTCACAGACTCCATGGATTTTGATCGCTGGAACAGTTATGCTCTTTGCAGCAGGCGGTCTGGTATGGAGAAGAAGATTTCAAAACTAAATTTTTAGCCATCTTGCTGCTGGTTTTTCTTGCAGGGTGCCAGGAAGTGGAGGATGAGGTGAGCGTCCGCAGCGAAAGCGTCGGCTTTGCCGCTGAAAGGCATGAACCTTTAATCGTGGATTCTGAAACTGTGGAACCTGCAACCGTAGAACCTGTTGGCGTAGAAGCAGCAAAAATAACGGAAAACCCGATCAATTCATTGAAGAGGCAAGGCATCGAACCGGTGCTGATAGAAATACCGGCGATCGGCGTCAAAGCGGACATCCAGTCCCTTGGCGTTACCGAAAGCGGGGAAATGGCCGTACCGGACAATGAAGCGGATGTCAGCTGGTTCTCGCCGGGATACGAACCAGGTGAGAACGGCCGTGCGGTCATCGCAGGTCATGTAGATGGAGTCGATGGGCCGGCAGTTTTCTGGGATCTCGTCAAGCTGGAAAGCGGCGATGAGATCCGGGTGAAAGGCGAAGGGAAGGAACTGGTGTACCGGGTGCATACAATGGAATCCGTTCCGCTTGAAATGGCGGACATTCCTGGCATCTTCGGCTATGCTTCCTCCCCGGAACTTGTTTTGATCACTTGCTCCGGCACCTACGATTTTTCCAGGGGGACCCGGGAAGAGCGGCTTGTCGTATATGCAAGTCTTGTAGAATAACAGATTTCGGCGGTATGCCGCTCCTTTTACAGGGCCGGCATACCGCCTTTTTCTGTCCCGTGAAAGAACGTTTAGATTATGCCGAAAAGGAAATAAAAGAACTATAGGTTCGATTGGCAACTCCTTTTTGAGCTATATACAGAAGCGTTTTTCTATATACTGATAAATAAAGGGCAGCTGAGAAGGGGGCAGGGCAATGAACGTCCGGATAGAATGGGTATACAAAACTCCGAAAGGGACTGAGGCGATTTTCCATTCGGAAGAAATGCCGGCAGCCAAAGCGGTGCTGCTCGCAGAAGATCTGGAGCGGACGGGCCGGACAAAAAAACTGGTATTCGTCGACAGGTTCGACAGCACATGGACCGTCAAGGAAATGAAAGGCTACCTTAAAGGAATCGAAACGGAGCCGCACAATATCACCGTCTATTTCGACGGCGGGTTCAGCCCGGCGACCAGCAACTCCGGCCTTGGCTGTGTCATTTATTATGAACAGAGCGGCAAGTCCTATCGGCTGCGGCGCAATGCTCCGTCTGCAGAATTGGCATCCAATAACGAAGCGGAATATGCTGCGCTCTACTTGAGCCTGCAAGAGTTGGAACTTCTCGGCGTCCATCATTTGCCAATTCGGTTCATTGGGGATTCCAAAGTTGTCATCAATCAGATGGGGGGCGATTGGCCCGCCATGGAAGCGGATCTCGCCCGGTGGGCTGACCGCATCGACCAAAAGCTCGAGAAGCTGGGTATCCAGCCCGAATACGAGCTGGTGCCGCGCCGGGAAAATGCTGAAGCGGACCAATTGGCTACGCAGGCCCTCAATGGCATCGATATTGCGGGAGTCATTGAAATGACGGCAAAACCATGACCTCAACCAAAAATAAAAGCAGGGAAGGCACTATGCCTTTCCTGCTTTTTTCATCACTTTTTCCATTTTTCGCCGTCATAATCCAATTCATGGTAGGTTTGTGGATATCCCATCGAGACCCACTCAGAACGGTAAGCGGAGTCTAGCTCCGTCAGCCCGATTTCGGCGTGGTCCTCAGCCGCATTCGGGCTTTCCCGGACGTCGGCCGTTTTGCTGTTGTGGAGGTCATGATCCGGATAAACCCAGTATTGCTTCCCTTTTTTCTTGAACAATCTTGCAACAACGAATGCGCAAGCGCCTGCAGCACATGCATACAAAAGATTCTGCTTTGTTCTTTTGTCCACTGCTATCCCTCCATTTTTAAACGCTGATTAGTATCTATTATTAATTTCCCTCTTTGGCAACATATTAATCATTTTGCCGGCTATGCCGAAAAGAAGCCGAACTGCCTTTGCGGGGCGAAAGGGCGGTTCGGCTTCTCAAAACAATGACTATTTATTCTTGGCAAGCGCTAAAGCGGTGTCCGCTTTTTTCAAATCATGCTCAACTTGCTCTTCAATGTCATATGCATGGTACATTTCATAATTCTTGTTTTAATTTCTTTTCTGTCAAACTTTTGGCAGTTCATTGACTAGCGAAATGAACGAACGAGATACATAAGGGACGTAGCGGTTTTTAGCCAGGATGATGCCCAGCCGCCAAGGGAATGTGCGGGTGAGGGAGATTGTTTTAAACGGGCCGCCTTTCATCCGGTCGCAAATCAGCGATGGCATTAAAGTGACGCCCAGGTTCTTTTCCACCATGCCGACGATAAAGTCCCACTGGGAACTTTCATACGCAATTTTCGGCGTGAACCCTTCGCTAAGGCAGAATTGGATTGTCCGGCTGTTCAGGGTGAATTCTTTGCTCAGCAGCAAAAAAGGATCGTCTTTGAAATCAATGAGGTCCACTGTGTCCAGATGGGCAAGGGGATGCGACTGGTGCACCAGCAGCTTGATATCCTGTTCGACAAACGGGACCACATCGAATTTCTCTTCGTCCACCGGCAGCATGACAAAGCCGAGGTCGACTGCGCCTTCGAGCACTTTTTGCTCGACTTTCTTTGCGCCGTATTCGTCAATCATGATGGTGACATCGGGATAGGACCGTTGGAATTCAGCGATGATGGTCGGAAAGAACAGCGTACTGATTACAGGAGGGAGCCCGACTTTGATTTTCCCTTTTTTCAGATGCATCACGTCATATAGCGATTCCGATAAATCTTCCAGGCTGTTAACGATTTTTTGGGCTTGGGCAAGCACCACTTCGCCGGCGTCGGTCAAAGCGATCTGCCGGGCCGAACGGTCGAAAAGCGTAACATCGAGTTCATCTTCCAGGTTTTTTACCATCTTGCTGAGTGTCGGCTGGGTGACGTGCAGCGCCTGCGAAGCTTTGGTGAAGCTCTGGTGCTTCGCCACTTCTATGAAATAATTCAATTGCCGGATATCCATGTTATGCCTCTTTTCTATAACATAAAGTTATATGATGTATACTTTTTATTCATTTTACCTATCTGAAAAGGAAAGGTACACTATTAAAAGCCGAGCGGGTCTAAATATTTTGACAAATTCATGAATTTTTTTATATCGGACTCGTAAGCGCTTACAAGAACGCCGGTATCTGGATGGATGCAAAAGGGGCATGATTCTGTCGGCAGCGTGTAAAACATTTCAAAGGGGGAAATAACATGTTTAGTATGATCGGTTTGATTGGCGGTTTGGCGCTGCTCATCTACTTGACGATGAGAGGGACGAACTTGCTGATTGCAGGTCCGTTGAGTGCGCTAGTGGTGGCGCTGTTCAGCAGCCTGCCATTGTTCCCGCAGATGGTTGCGGAAGGAGAAGTGAACTTTTTAGGGAATTACATGACCGGGTTTTCCGGATTCATCACAGCATGGTTCCCAATGTTCCTGCTTGGAGCAATTTTTGGTAAATTAATGGAAGACAGCGGAGCAGCAGACAGTGTTTCCCGCTGGCTCGTTGGAAAATTCGGCATCAAGCGGGCGGTGCTTGCAGTTGTTATCGCCTGTGCGGTATTGACGTATGGCGGCGTAAGTTTGTTCGTCGTAGCATTCTCGGTTTATCCGATGGCGCTCAGCCTGTTCAAACAGGCGGATCTTCCGCGCCGTTTCATCCCGGCGGCATTGGCGCTTGGATCTGTTACATTCACGATGACTTCAGCAGGTTCTCCGGAAATCCAGAACTGGATTCCGATCGAGTATTTGAACACCAGCCCGTATGCCGGCTGGGAAGTCAGTATCATTGTCGCCATCTTCATGGCGCTATTCGGCTACTGGTGGCTGAAGCGCATGATCACGAAAGCAGTAAACAAAGGCGAACGTTTCGAGTCGCGCAAAACAGATCCTGTGGTGCCAGAGCGCAATCTGCCGAATCCGATCATGGGCTTGATTCCACTGCTGGTGGTTCTAGTCGTTTCTTTCATTTTCCATGATTCATTGAAAACATCCGCATTGGTTATTGCCTTGCTGGGCGGAGTTCTTGCAACGTATTTTCTGAACAGAACACATTTCCAAGATCTTGGGAAAGCATTGACGGATGGCACAATCGGTGCACTGATTGCAATTGGCAATACAGCAGCCGTTGTCGGCTTTGGCGGTGTTGCGAAAGCAGTACCGGCATTCCAAACAGCGGTAGATGCGATGACAAACATTCCGGGAAGCCCGCTAATCGGCGGCGCCATCGCGGTAAGCGTCATCGCCGGTATTACCGGTTCAGCATCCGGCGGCCAAGTTATCGCTTTGCCTTTGTTGGCGCCGCATTACATCGATTTGGGCGTCAATACAGAAGCGCTTCACCGGACAGTCGCAATTTCTTCGGGAGCGCTGGATTCCTTGCCGCATAACGGCTACGTGGTTACGACCATCCAGGGAATCTGCGGTGAGACACATAAAGCTGCATACGGGGCAGTGGGTGCGGTAACGGTCATTGTTCCGCTGCTTGGCTTAGCGATTGCAATCGTCTTGTTTTCACTAGGGTTAGGCATCTAAAAATTAGTGGAGGGAATTCGAATGGTTGAAAATAAAGTAGTATTCATCACCGGCGCCGCGAGCGGCATCGGTTATGAAATCAGTGCCGACTTCGCAAAAGAAGGGGCTAAAATCGTTTTGACGGATATCAATGAAGAAGCGGTTGTGAAAGCTGCCCAATCCCTTAAGGACCAAGGGTTCGAAGCGATCGGCCTTAAGGTGGACGTAACGAATGAAGCAGAGCTGGAAGGAGCGATCCATCAAGCGGTGGAAACGTTCGGCTCGCTTGATGTCCTGATCAACAACGCGGGCATGCAATTTGTTTCTCCGATTGAAGAGTTCCCGACCGAAAAATTCGAACTGCTTGTGAAAATCATGTTGGTTGCGCCTTTTGTGGCAACAAAACATGCGTTTCCGATCATGAAGAAGCAGGGCAAAGGCCGTATCATCAATATGGCTTCCATCAATGGCCTCGTCGGTTTCGCCGGCAAAGCGGCGTATAACAGCGCGAAGCATGGCGTCATCGGTTTGACGAAAGTCGCTGCGCTCGAAGGGGCGGAGCATGGCATCACAGTCAATGCCATGTGCCCGGGCTATGTCGATACACCGCTTGTGCGAAATCAGATGGGCGATTTGGCGAAAACGCGCAACGTTTCTTTGGACAAAGTGCTTGAAGAAGTCATTTATCCCTTGGTGCCGCAAAAGCGCCTGCTGTCTGTACAGGAAATTTCGGATTACACCATGTTCCTGGCAAGCGACAAAGCGTCAGGCGTCACCGGCCAGGCGGTCGTCCTTGACGGCGGCTATACGGCACAATAACAGAACCCGAAAAAACGCTCTGCGAATCGCGCAGAGCGTTTTTTTCATTCCGTCAATCAAGAAAATTATCGGTGATGCCGAGGAACAGCCTGTCCTGTTCGACGTTCGGGGCGTGGCCGGATCGCTTGAATTCCATATACGTCGCATCCGGAATATGAAGGGCTGTTTCCCTGCCTTTGTCGGGAGGATTCAATCCGTCGTGCGTGCCGCTGATTACCAATGTCTCCGCGCGGATTTTTCCGAGCTCGCTGCGGAAATCGAAATCTTTCAAAGCAGCAGAAGCAGCTACCTGCTCGCGCCCTGTAAGGCCATCGCTCTTCTCTGCGGTTTTCCGCAGCCATTCATCGACTTTTTCCTGGTTGTAGAACATGAATTCGGAAGACTTATCCAGCTTGCCGACAAGGCTTAATCCGCGGAAAGCATCTTCGTGGCGGTCAAAGAGCTCCGCCATCGACGATTGTTCCCCGCTGGGCTTGGTGGCGACAAGGACAAGTTTTTTCACCCGGTCCGGAAGCGCGATTGCTACGCCTTGTGCAATATAGCTGCCCATTGACACGCCTAGGACATACAGCGTTTCAAGTTCCAGGTGGTTGATGAGGGCGACTGCATCTTTGATATGGTCGTCGAGGGTATATGATTCCGGCTTGTCGGACCGTCCATGGCCCCGGGAATCCAGGGCAAGGACGCGGTATTTCTTTTTGAAGAAATCCATTTCCCGGTAGAACATGGCATGGTTGCTTGTCAATCCATGCAAAAGCAATAACGGCGTTCCTTCGCCGACATCTTCATAGAACAATGTGATATCTCTGGATTTGAAATGAGGCATGGTGGTTCTTCCTTTCAGGTTTCAAGATTCTATAAAATGTATACCCTTATTTGCCTGCGGTTAATAGTAAGCGGCATTTGCCGGAATAAAAATAAATTTTCAGAAATCAGCCGCTTTCTATTAGACACCGGCTCCGATAACGTGTTTTATTTAAAGAGAACGTCATTGCAAAGGGGCTATGTACATGAAAACAACTGAAGCGGCTTTTCCAATCGAAGCGGTCCGGGAGCAATTCCCGGCATTGCAGCGGACCTATCACGGCAAGAACGTCGCCTATTTTGACGGTCCAGGCGGCTCGCAGGTCGTCAAAACCGCCATCCAGGCGATTGCAGGCTATATGGAAAGAGGCGGGGCGAACCTGCACGGATCGTTCCCAACCAGCTGGGAGACAGAGGAGATTATCGCAAATGCGAAGGGAGCGGTCGCCGACTTTCTCAATGTCGGAGTGAACGAAGTGGCATTCGGTGCGAATATGACCACCTTGACGATTGCCATCGCCAATGCACTCGGCAAACAGTTCAACGAAGGCGACGAAATTGTCGTGACTGAGATGGATCACCGGGCAAACGTCGATCCGTGGCTTCTCATGGCGAAAGACCGGGGCTTGAACGTCCGGTGGATCAAGGTCGATACCGATTCGTTGGTTCTTGACCTAAGCGACCTCCATGAAGTCATCAACGAAAAGACCAAGATTGTGGCGGTCGGATTGGCTTCGAATGCAGTCGGCACCATCGTCGACATCGAACCGATTGTCAAACGCGCCAAGGAAGTCGGCGCGATTTTCGCAGCGGACGCTGTGCATGCAGCGCCGCATGTTCCGCTTGACCGCGAAAAGCAGGGGATCGATATCCTGCTTTGTTCAGCCTATAAATTCTTCGGCCCGCATATCGGGATTGCAGCGATCCGCGAAAGCATCTTCAAGGACCTTGAGCCGTATAAACTGGTTCCGGCACCAAGCTACTATCCGGACAAACTGGAAACCGGCACGCAGAACCATGAAGGCATTGCCGGCATCGAACCCGCCATCGACTTTTTTGCCTCGTTCGGCGAAGGCAAAACGAGAAGGGAGCGCATCCTGTCGGGGCTTGAGACGATCGAAGCCTATGAAAACCGGCTCGCCAAGCGCCTCCGCGAGGGATTGCGCGCAATTGAGGGAGTGACGTTATTCGAAGCGGCGGCAGACATGCCGAAAACACCGACCATCGCCTTCCAGATCGAAGGGCAGGACCCTGCCGAGGTTTGCAAAATCATGGCAGAGGAGCACAGCATCTTCATCGCGGCCGGCCATTTCTACGCTTCCACACTGGCAGACCGGCTCGATATCAATAAAACCGGCGGCTGGATCCGCGCCGGATTGGCACCTTACAATACCGAAGAAGAAGTTGACCGTCTCATCGCGGCGGTTGCAGCTTTGTAAAAAACGCTAAAGGGCAAAACTGCAGCTGCAGTTTTGCCCTTTTTTTATTCTGATGAAGCTGATACAAGTTTCGCCTGGACGATATACCGGTCCGCGGCATATCCGATGTAATCGAACGGATAGCAGGTCGTCAAGGTTAGCGTGGACTCGTCTTTCGCGACGATGACCGACCGGTCGTCTTCATGGGTGATCCAGGTACCCGTAATTTCATACACATAGACCCCGCTATCGTATTCAATCATCAGCACATCGCTTTCTTCAAGCTCACCCAGCCCTGTAAAGACGGTATCGCGGTGGCCGCTCAATACCGTGTGGCCGTTGCCGCCAGGGACCGTCGTCAAGGAGCTGATGAACATCCCGACACCCTGCTTCAGCGTTTCTTCATCTGCACCCCAAAACACCGAATACTTCTTTTCAAGCTTCGGAATGATCAGCGAAGCGGTTTCTTCGCCAAGTGCATGCCGGGCCGAAGTGGTAAGGAGCGGTTCGAGCGGCTTGTCAGAAGGAGCGGGCGAAGTAGCCGGATGTGCCGCAAAAGCCTTTTCTTCAATTTCTTTCTGTTCGGATGCCGTCAGGTCTTCAGCGGAGCTCCTTGTATCCTGCCAACCCAAAAAGCCGTAAATAGCAGCCGAAAGGCCGGCAACAAGCAGGAACAACCCGATCCAGCGCCTCATAAAAAATCACCTCAAGAGTTGAAGGCATGCCTGCCTCCGGATTCGCTTTTACGCTTCTTGCCGTTTCCGGCGGAATAATAGAAGCGAGCCGGCTGCTGCCGCTCCGGCGCCCATCAGCATAATCAACGGGTTTCTTGAAGCGGTTGCCGGCAATTTTTCACCTTCAGCAGCTTCTGTTGCCGGTGCTGTGCCGCCATTCGCATCGCCGGCTTGTGCGGCTACAAACGCATCATATTCGCTTTTGGATACTTCACACGCCAAGCCGTCGCCGTCTCCATCCAAGCGGTGGGGATCATTGATTGCACTATAGCCGTTCGAATACCAAAATTGCATCATTTCCTGGCGGGATGAAAAATCCGCACAATCTTTATCGGTTGTTTCGGCATATGCGCCTGAAGCGCCTGTAAACACCATCAAACACATTGACCCGGCCAATACAGTTTTTCTCATTGGAATCCCCTTTGGTTAAAAGTATTTTATAAAACCATTTACATTATACCCAAAATTTTGAAAATGGCATATCTTTTATTAATCGCCGAAAAATCATTTTCTTTTGCGCTGTTAATGTTCGGGCATCAGAAAGGAAATCCAGCTTTTTTGTCCTTTCGCTCACTTGATGGTACAATACGGGGACAAGCTATTTCCGAAATGGAATGGAGCAGCACATTTTCCGGAAAGGGAAATGATCAAAGGAGATTGAAATTTTTGAGTCAACAATACAGCACTGAACTTCCGTCGAACTACGACGAATTGAAACGAGCAGCCAACCGTACAGCCAACTGGAAAGAACGCCTTGCGGCAGTAGAGGAATTGGGCAATTACAAACACCAGAAAACTATCGACGTTCTGCTTCACCGCATGAACAACGACCCGGTCTATCAGGTGCAGGAAGCCGCTTTTGAAAAATTGCAGGGCCTCGGAGAAGAAGTCGAATTGCCGAAACGCAAAAAATTCGATTTGATCAAAGACACTTCGAAAGTGTTGGTCCGCTTGAAAAAGAGCTTGCCGAAAGACCATACGTACGAAGATTTCAAAGTGAAATTGCAAAAAACGCGCGTTGACATCTACGATACGTACAAAGGCGATAAAGGCGACGATTTTGACCAATGGCTTGAAGACCAGTGGAAATCCATCCAGAGAAGATAACCCTAAAACAACCGCTGCAGCGAAGGCTGCAGCGGTTGTTTTTTTTGTTAACTAAACTAATCTGCCAAATAGATTTCGCCTTGCCCCATTGTCACCGAAGTGCCGCCGATTTTCACGAGCGAGAACCGGTTGCCGGATTTCGCGATGGTGACATCGATATAGCTGGGGCGCTTGATTTCGAATCCTTGTTCGTTGCGGATATGATAGGTTCCGTTCGTTGTTTGGGGGATGACCCCGTGCTCCACCAAATAAGCGCCGAGCGGGCCGCTTGCTGCACCGGTTGCCGGGTCTTCGGCAATGCCCATGGCTGGCGCGAACATGCGGCTATGGACGGTTGAACGCTTTTCTTCTGTTTCAGTCGTGAACGCGAAAATATGCTGGGTATCGGGGTCCCGGCTGAAATGCCGTTCCCAGATGTCTGTGCGGAATTGGATGTTGCGGATGGCATTCAAGGAACGGACAGGGATGAACAAAAAGGGGAGGCCTGATGAAACCGTCTGGAACGGGTAACGGACGTCGAGGTCTTTCGGCGTAAGCGACAGCAAATCAGCGACCAGACCGGTCTTCTGATAGTTGGCCCTGAATTCCGGCAGAGGCTGTGTCATTTCCACTTTCACGATCTGCCCGCCATGTTTATGGACGGTCACCGGAATATCGCCGAACCCTTCTTCCAAAATCCACTCATTCGTCCCTTCAGCGGTCTGGATCATTCCTTGTTCGGCTAAACTGAACGCTGCCCCGATTGTGGGGTGTCCGGCAAGCGGCAATTCCACTTTGGGCGTAAAGATGCGCAAGCATTTATGGTTCTTCGCATTTTCCGGCGGGCAGACAAAGACGGTTTCGGATAAATTCAATTCCCGCGCGATCTGCTGCATCGTGGAGGAAGAAAGTTTCTCCTCCCCGTGAAAGACCGCCAATTGGTTGCCGCCGAACGGCTTCTCCGTAAAGACATCAATAAGTGAATAACGTAGCGTTTTCATGGCCACCCTCCATTCTTATGATCAATCGAGTCCTTCATTCCATTCTGCGAGCACCGCGCCGATTTTCCGGCCATGGATCACAAGGTCGGCATGGTGGTCGAAGTCAGTTGTTTCTTCGTTGACGATTACCAATCGTGCACCATGTTCCTTGGCAATGAGCGGGAATTGATTGGCAGGAGAGACACTGAGAGAAGAGCCGAGAACGATGAACAAGTCAGACTTGCTGGCTTCTTCGAAAGCCATAGCGAACGGTTCTTCCGGCAGCATTTCCCCGAACAGCACCACGGCAGGGCGGAGCAGGCCTCCGCATGCAGGGCAGCGGTAATCTTGTTCCTTGTAGAAGCTGCTGCTGTAGGAAGCGCCGCAGGACTGGCAAAAAACCTTGCGGAGCGATCCATGGAGTTCAGCGACTGCGCGGCTTCCGGCCAGCTGATGGAACCCGTCGACGTTTTGCGTGATGATCGACCGGATCAAACCGCTGGCTTCCCAGTCTGCCAGAATCCGGTGCCCCTCATGCGGAGAAAAGGCATCGGCTTTTGTGATGCGTTCCCGGTAAAACGCAGTGAACGCTTCGGCATTTGAATTCATCGCTTGCACACTTGCCACTTCGCTTGGATTCCTTTTCCCCCACAAACCCTGGTTCGCTGAGCGGAAATCCGGCAGCCCGCTTTCAGTCGACATGCCTGCACCTGTAAATATGACGGCATGTTGTGCGCTTTTCAGCCAATCGCTTACCATTGAATCCCTCCTTGCTTGAGCGCTCTTTCCTAAAGTATATATAAAATCCGGTCCGAATGGTTAATTTAATCGAAAATTCCATCAATAGAGAAAGGGCATGCTTCATTTTTAGGGAAACGGAATAAATCCAAGTTGCATACTTCCTTTATGCAAGTGTTTTTATGATAAGACATGCGAAATTTTGATGCGTTTTAAGCGAAATGAGCAGATCTAAAGAAAATAAAGGTAATTTAGGTATTAAGTCGTGGTTATTCCTGACTTCTTAGCATTTATTGTCTTAAAGGAGCCGTTATTTTCCCAATTACGCAAAAGGGACTTCTCTGCTAACGTTAGTTGTGAGGCCGGGTTCTCCAAAGCGGAGCGCCTGAAAGTGGATGCCGGGACGCCGGGATTGCTTATCTGCCAAACACTTTTAATGGAAAAGGGGATTGAACGATGAAAAGATCGGCGAAATTTGTAACATCAGTCATGCTTACGGCAACATTGCTCGTACCGGCAATGGGTGTCAGCGCAAATGGGGACTCCTCAGCACAAAACAGCAACGAGAAATTCCGTGTATTGGTTGATTCAGCGAACCAGAAGGAACTGAAGAATGCCAAAGATCGCTACGGCGTCCATTGGGATTTTGAAGGCGAAGGCTTTACGACTGATATGAATGCGCAGCAATTCGAAGCGCTTCAAAAAAATAAAAACCTGACGGTTGAAAAAGTTCCTGAGTATTCGATTGACTCTACTTCTTCAAAACCGGAAGCAGCGTATACAACGATGGCAGCTTCGCAGTCAACGCCATGGGGCATCAAAGCCATCTATAACGACAGCGCATTGACAAAGACTTCAGGCGGAGCGGGCGTCAACATCGCCGTGCTTGATACAGGCGTCAATAAAACCCACGCAGATCTAGTGAACAATGTTGAACAATGTAAAGATTTCACTGTCGGAACGAGCATCGTCAACGGTTCATGCGTTGACCGCCAAGGGCACGGGACACACGTTGCCGGAACGGCACTCGCTGACGGCGGTTCAGGTTCAGGCGTATACGGTGTAGCTCCAGCTGCAGATTTGTGGGCATACAAAGTATTGGGTGATGATGGTTCAGGTTACTCGGATGACATCGCAAACGCAATCCGCCACGTGGCCGATCAGGCAACGGCGCTGAACACGAAAGTGGTCATCAACATGTCGCTCGGTTCTTCTTCTGAAAGCAGTTTGATCACGAATGCTGTCAACTACGCTTACAGCAAAGGTGTTCTGATCATTGCGGCAGCAGGCAACTCGGGCCCTTACCAAGGTTCGATCGGCTACCCGGGTGCATTGCAGAATGCAGTAGCGGTTGCAGCTCTTGAGAACGTCATCCAAAACGGCACATACCGCGTTGCGGATTTCTCTTCACGCGGCTATAGCTATACAGATGGCGACTACTATATCGACAAAGGTGATGTAGAAGTATCAGCACCTGGTGCGGCCATCTACTCAACTTGGTACACTGGCGGCTACTCGACAATCAGCGGTACGTCAATGGCTTCACCGCACATTGCAGGACTTGCGGCAAAAGTATGGGCAGCAAACCCGACGGTCAGCCACACGACGATCCGCAATGATTTGCAGAACCGTGCTTACAACTACGATATCCTTTCAGGATCGGGCGCTGGATACGGCGACGATTATGCTTCAGGATTCGGATTTGCCCGCTTGCGTTAAGGAGCGGAAAAAACAATCCCGGCCATGCGCCGGGATTGTTTTTTTATGGTAAAATTTAATTATTCAGACATAAAGGGTGAGCTCATGAACATCGGTTCTGTCATCAAATATTACCGCACCAAAAACAACATGACGCAATTGCAATTAGCTGACGGGATTTGTTCGATTTCGCATTTGAGCAAAATCGAATCCAATACATATACGCCGCACGAGTCGACCATTGAAGCGCTGCTTGCCAAGATGGGCGTCCACTGGTCCAAGGAGATCGACAAGCATAACCGGCTGCAGCGCCAGTTGAGCGATTTTATCGATTGCCTGCTCCATTACGATCTGGAAAACACGCGGAGGCTGTTCAAGCAGCTGGAACAAGAAAACGATTACCTTCAGTCCACGGACTTGGTCAACCAGTTTGAACTGTATAAATTCCGCTTTTATGTCCTTGAAGCGGACCAGGTGCAGGCAGAAGCGCAGAAAAAGCTGCTCGAGCGGCTGCAGGGCTCTTTCACTGCGCCGGAAAAATGGCTGTATCAGTTCTTCCAGGCGATCTATTACAGCATGCTCAATAAAAACGGCAAAGCGCTCGGTTTTCTGGATTTGCTCGACCAGGGCATCCAGAGCATCCCCCAGAAATTCGAAGGGGAGTATTATTACCAGAAAGCCCGGTTATTGATTCTCCTTGACCGCTTTGAAGTATCCGCCTATTACGCGGAGCTGGCCGTCCAGTTCTATCAGCTCCATTACAATTACATCCGGCTCCTGCATGCGCAATTGCTCCTGGCCATGAATTACACGAGGCGAAACCTGCTTGTCCAGGCCAGCGGCATCTATACCGTTCTCACACGCAATGCCCAGCTGACCGGGCAGACCGAGCTTTATCATAAGACAGTTTATAATTACGTCGAACTGCTTATGGAAAAAGGGGAAGCCTTACAAGCGTATGAAATGCTTCAGGACATCCGCCAAAGCATCCCGAAAGAGACGGATTTCTATAAAGCGGTGCTGCTCAGCAAAATCGAAGCGGCTATCGAAGCGGGGATTGATCCCGCTCATTTGATCGAAGAAGTGCGGAAGCTGATCCGGAAACCGGAAGATGAACATTTTGAAATCTACGTGAACTACTTCGAAAAGCGAAATTTTTCCCAACCAGACCTTATGTCCTATTCTGAAGAGAAAATGTTTCCATTTTTCAGAAAAAATGGTTATATAAAAGAAAGCAAAAAAATCGCTGCGGATTTGGTGGAATACTACCAGCAGCAAAAAGAGTGGGAAAAAGCGAATTTCTACCGCTCTTATCATAATCGTAATGGAGGGGAATTATTATGATATTCAGCAAAAAGATGGCAATCGCTGCAGCCTTGGCAGTTGCGCTTACAGGAGCAATGCAGCTTCAGGCAGAAACGGAAGTGCAAGCGGCTGCTGTTCAGCAGGAAGAAGCAAAACCATTGTCATCAGTGCCGGTCATCGTGCCGCCGCTGTGATCCTAATCCACAAATCGTTCCCCCAGCTGTTTCGGCTGGGGGATTTTCGTTTATATTAAAAGAAGAAGGCGATGTCAGGAAAGGCGGGAAAAGGATGTATCGTAAAGAGCAGTTCATTTTCAAGGCGGGAAAACCTGTATCAGCGGTTATCCGCAATTATAAGAAGGGAGATTTCGGTGCATTGATCGATGTGCAGCGGGAAAGTTTTCCGCCTCCTTTTCCGGAAGATCTATGGTGGAGCGAAGACCAGCTGGAAAGCCATCTCGCTGCCTATCCGGAAGGGGCGCTCTGCGTTGAAATCGGAGGGGAGATAGCGGGCTCGCTGACCAGCCTCCTCGTCGATTTCGATCCGCAGCACCCCCAGCATACCTGGAGTGAAATTACAGGGGACGGCTACCTCACCAACCACCGGGATGAAGCGAAAACGCTGTACATTGCAGATATTTGCATCAAGCCTTCATTCCGCAAACTCGACCTCGGCAAACTATTGATGGAGGCGGTCTATGAGCGCGTGGTGCATGACAGGCTACTGCGGGTGCTCGGCGGTGCGCGTATGCCGGGATACGGGGCGCTTGCCGCTGATATGGGCCCGCAGGAATACGTGGAGCGCGTAATGGCCGGCGACCTGAAAGACCCGGTTATCTCATTTTTGCTCCGTTGCGGCCGGACACCGGTTGGCCTTGCAGCAGATTACCTTGAAGATGAGGACTCCCGGAATTTCGCGCTTCTGATGGAATGGCGAAATCCGTTTCTTAACGATTGAAAATAACCATGCTGATAAATGGCGATTCAGGACGGCGAAGAAAAGGGCATTTTCTTTGCCTGTCTTTTTTTGGCTTTCTACAAACCCGTTGCACCATGCATTTGGAAAAGTTTTATTGGAATAAGAAATAAAGGAAGAAATATTCCAATGTTAAAAAAGATACGACAAAAACTTCACTTGAACCATTTAATGGCATGAAAAGGCTTACATGTGTACGATTTTTGAAGTATTTGAATATAATTTTAAATAAAACTCGAAATTCATTGAATTGCGTAAATATTTCTCTATAATGATAAAAAAGAAAGGAAAGATGCCAAATGAAAAAAGACTTGCGAATCAATAGTAAAGTGTTCGACGGATCGATGAAAGCGCCGAACCGGGCGATGCTGCGAGCAGTAGGATTCGATGACCAGGATTTCACCAAACCGCAGATTGGAATAGCAAGTACTTGGAGCGAAGTCACTCCTTGCAATATACATATCCATGATTTGGCAGTGAGTGCGAAAAAAGGCGCAGCCGAAGCAGGCGGAAAGCCTATGATTTTTAACACCATTACCGTTTCAGACGGCATTTCAATGGGGACGGAAGGGATGAAATATTCGCTTTCAAGCCGTGATGTGATTGCCGATTCGATTGAAACTGTAGTAGGTGCGGAAAGTCTGGATGGCTTGGTTGCCATCGGCGGCTGCGACAAAAACATTCCGGGCTGTTTGATTGCCATTGCGAACTCGGAAGTTCCTGCTGTTTTCGTCTACGGCGGAACGATTGCGCCAGGAAAAAACAACGGACAGGACATTGACATCGTGTCGGTTTTCGAAGGTGTTGGCCAGCATAACGCCGGTACGATCGATGACGGGGCGCTCCGGAAAATCGAGTGTGCGGCTTGTCCGGGCGCCGGTTCTTGCGGCGGCATGTATACGGCGAACACGATGGCATCGGCTGCAGAAGCGATGGGCATGAGTTTGCCGGGCAGTTCTTCCAATCCGGCAGAGACGAGCGGCAAGCTGGCAGACTGCGAAGCGGCCGGTGCCGCCGTATACAATTTGCTGGAACAAGGGATTTACCCGAAAGACATCATGACCAAAGAAGCGTTTGAAAATGCCATTACGGTAGTGATGGCGCTCGGCGGCTCAACCAATGCCATTCTGCACCTATTGGCAATCGCCCATGCCGCAGAAGTGGATTTGACGATCGATGATTTTGACCGCCTCCAAAAAGCGGTGCCGCACATTGCTGACCTCAAGCCGAGCGGCAAATACGTGATGCAGGACTTGCACCGTGTTGGCGGCGTCCAAGCCGTGATGAAAATGCTGCTTGAAGCAGGCTACCTGCACGGCGACTGTATGACGGTCACCGGGAAAACCCTGGCGGAGAACTTGAAAGAGGCGCCGGATCTTCTGGAAGGGCAGCAAGTCATCATGCCGTTCGACAATCCGAAGCGGAAAGACGGCCCGCTGATCGTCTTGAAAGGGAATCTGTCGCCGCGTGGCGCTGTTGCGAAAATGTCCGGCGTCAAAGTGAAACGCCATTCTGGGCCCGCACGCGTTTTCGACAACGAGCCGGAAGCGACAGCTGCTGTGATGGCAGACCAGATCAATGACGGCGATGTGTTGGTGATCCGCTACGTGGGGCCGAAAGGCGGGCCGGGAATGCCGGAAATGCTGTCGATTTCAGGCATTCTCGTCGGCAAAGGCATGGACGAGAAAGTCGCTTTGCTGACAGATGGCCGTTTCTCCGGCGGAACTCATGGGTTGGTTGTCGGACATATTGCACCGGAAGCGCAAGTCGGCGGACCGATTGCTCTTCTAAAAGAAGGGGATATCGTTACGATCGATTCGGATACGCAGGAAATCACGATGGATGTGCCAGAAGAAGAGCTTGAAGCGCGCCGCAGAGCATGGGTGGCACCGCCGCTCCATAAGAAAGGCGTTCTCGGGAAGTATGCGCACAACGTCACTTGCTCTTCAAAAGGGGCGGTAACCGATTATTTGAACAGAGAGCAGACGGAAGCACATGCTCCAGTGAAGCAATAACGAAGAATTGGAAAAGGGCAGCCCTCGATGTGAGGGCTGCCCTTTGTTTTTTCAGGTAACATCTATAAAGTTTTGACTCAATTTTTCAACCCGTTTTATCGGGGAATCATTTCCATTGAAAGGATTAACTTTCTGTGCCGCGGTCATAGTTCCACTGAGGCTTTCTAACTTAAGCAACGTAAACCCTACCTTCTTTTACGTCCTTGCGATCCTCTAATCGCGCCAGTGTGAATAAGTATATTCAAAAACATTCTCGTAGAATGCCAGATTATCAAAATTTACCAGTTACCTTTTTGTTAACTAAATTAGTATCGCATATTTTTTCCGGACTGTCAACCTTTCTTTTCTTCGCGGACATTTCGTTTTTGAAATATCCCACTTAGGGTATAATTAAATTTATCAAAGATAGCGGAAGAAGGAGATAGGAATGGTGAAGACTTACTCAGATGACAGTTTGGCATTACATACCGATCTATACCAGATCAATATGTCGGAAGCTTATTGGGCTGACGGCATGCACGAACGCAAAGCGGTGTTCGAGCTGTTTTTCAGAAAATTGCCGTTTGGCAATGGATACGCAGTTTTTGCAGGGCTGGAACGTGTGCTTGATTACCTCAAGAACTTTCGGTTCAGCGACAGCGACCTTGCCTATTTGAAAGAAGAAGTCGGCTATAAAGATGACTTCCTTGATTATTTGAAAGGCGTCCGGTTCACGGGAGATGTCTATTCAGTCGTCGAAGGGGAGCTCGTCTTCCAAAACGAGCCGCTGATCCGCATCGAAGCGCCGCTGGTGGAAGCGCAGCTGGTTGAGACGGCGCTCTTAAACATTGTCAATTACCAGACGCTGATTGCGACCAAAGCGAGCCGGATCAAGCAGATCGTCAAAGACGAACGCGTGATGGAATTCGGTACAAGGCGCGCACAGGAAATGGATGCGGCAGTATGGGGGACGCGGGCAGCCTATATCGGCGGCTTGGAGGCGACAAGCAACGTGCGCGCCGGAAAGAAATTCGGCATTCCCGTAGCCGGCACTCATGCGCATTCCATGGTCCAGGCGTATAAGGATGAATATGAAGCTTTTCATGCTTATGCACGGCGCCATAAAAACTGTGTATTCCTCGTTGACACCTACGACACACTGAAATCCGGCGTACCGACAGCGATCCGTGTAGCCAAAGAACTGGGCGACAGCATCCATTTCCAAGGCATCCGGCTGGACAGCGGCGATATCGCGTTTTTATCAAAAGAAGCGCGAAAAATGCTGGACGAAGCAGGGTTCCCGGATACGGAAATCGTCGTATCGAATGACCTCGACGAGTACACCATCCTGAACCTGAAAGCCCAGGGTGCCCGCGTGGATTCGTGGGGAATCGGCACCAAGCTGATCACGGCGTATGACCAGCCGGCACTTGGCGCAGTCTACAAAATAGTGGCGATCGAAAACGACGAAGGTGAGATGGAAGACACCATCAAAATTTCCGGCAATACCGAAAAAGTCACGACGCCGGGACGGAAAAAAGTTTATCGGATAATAGATAGGGAAAATGGAAAATCAGAAGGCGATTATATCACCATGTACGATGAGGATCCGGCACAGGAAGATCATTTGAAGATGTTCCACCCGGTCCATACGTACGTCTCGAAGTTCGTTTCGAATTTCGATGCGGTGAATATCCACCAGCAGGTCATCCGGAGCGGGGAAGTGGTTTATGAAATGCCGCCGCTCGCCGATATCCAGGCATATTCAAAAGGGACGCTCGACCTATTGTGGGACGAATACAAGCGGTCGCTGAATCCGGAAGAATATCCGGTGGACCTCAGCCAGAAGTGCTGGGACAATAAAATGCGGAATATCCAGGAAGTGAAAGATGCCATTCAGCAGATGGCTGGAAAGAAATAAGGGGGAAAATCCATGTCTAACTTGCAGCAGCAGATTATCGAAGAATTGAAAGTGCAGCCGGTGATCGATCCGAAGGAAGAAATCCGCAAGACGATTGATTTCCTGAAAGAATATTTGACGAAACATCCGTTTCTTGAAGGCTATGTACTAGGGATTTCCGGCGGTCAAGATTCGACGCTGGCTGGCCGCTTGGCCCAGATGGCGGTCGATGAACTGAACGAGGAAACCGGCGGAGAGAAGTATGCCTTCCACGCAGTACGCCTTCCGTATGGCAAGCAATTTGATGAGCATGATGCACAAGACGCACTGGATTTTATCAATCCGTCCAAATTATATACGGTCAATATCAAGGAAGCCGTCGATGCTGGCGACAATGCGCTGGAAGAGGCGGGAATCGACTTGACCGACTTTATCAAAGGGAATGATAAAGCGCGTGAGCGGATGAAAGTGCAGTATGCAATCGCTGCATCCAAAAACGCGGTGGTGCTGGGCACTGACCATGCAGCAGAAGCGATTACCGGCTTCTATACGAAGTACGGCGACGGCGCCGCTGATGTGACGCCGCTGTTCCGGCTTAACAAACGCCAAGGCCGCGCGATGCTGAAGGAGCTCGGAAGCCCTGAGCATCTCTATATGAAGATCCCGACTGCTGACCTTGAAGAGGACCGTCCGGCCATTCCGGATGAAGTGGCGCTGGGCATCACGTACGATATGATCGACGATTACCTGGAAGGCAAAAAGATTCCGGCGGATGCCCAGGAAAAGCTGGAGAATTATTATCTCCGTTCGCAGCACAAGCGCCATCTGCCGATCACGATCTACGACGATTTTTGGAAATAGGTTTTACAAAACAGGGCCCGTAACAGGGTTCTGTTTTTTATTTGCGAAAAAAGTCCCTCTTAAAGTTTTGGAGAGTTGAGAATTTCAGCTAAATTCGTTATGCTTGTAATAAGTTTTAGACAATTTGAAAAATTCACTTTCACACTATTGGAGGAATATAGATGAATGCTAAAGACAGGCTGAACGCCGTTATTGATAATATTGAAAAAGTGATTATCGGCAAAAGGGATATCGCAGAACTGAGCATTGTCGCCCTGCTGTCCCATGGCCATGTCCTGCTCGAAGACGTTCCGGGCGTCGGAAAGACGATGCTTGTGAGAGCGTTGGCCAAATCGGTCGGCGCCGATTTCAAGCGCATCCAATTCACTCCTGACCTCCTCCCTTCGGATGTTATCGGCGTTTCCATTTATAATCCAAAAGACATGGAATTCCATTTCCGCCCTGGACCGATCATGGGCAATATCATCCTTGCTGACGAGATCAACCGGACGTCCCCAAAGACTCAATCCTCACTTCTTGAAGCGATGGAAGAAGCTTCCGTGACTATCGACGGCGTTACCATGCCCATTCCAAAGCCCTTTTTCGTTATGGCTACCCAGAACCCAATTGAATACGAAGGAACCTACCCGCTGCCGGAAGCCCAGCTTGACCGGTTTTTATTGCGTGTCAAAATGGGCTACCCGTCTCCGAAAGAAGAGATGGAAGTGCTGAACCGGGCCCAATTGTCGACGCCGATCGAAGATCTCCAATCGGTCATCACGCTGGAGGAAGTTCTTGCGCTTCAGGAAGAAGCCAAAACAATAAAGGTGGATGAAACGATCCGCAGCTATATCGTCGATTTGGCGCGCCAGACCAGGATCGACCCGTATGTCTATCTGGGCGTCAGCCCCCGCGGGTCGATTGCCCTCATGAAAGCGTCGCAAGCCTATGCCATGCTGAAAGGGCGCGATTATGTGACGCCGGACGATGTCCAGTATTTGGCGAAGTTCGTGTTCGGACACCGGGTCATGCTGCGCTCCGAAGCCCGTTATGACGGCATTACAACGGACGAAATCACAGAACGCATCCTGGCGAAGACACGCGTCCCTGTCCAGAGGCTAGTTGGCCAATGATCAAAACAGCGCCCATCGTGAACTTGGGTGGCAGGCTTTTCTTTGTGCTGTTCATCTTGCTGTTCACCTTCACTTACGCCATGTTCCAAGGGGGCTTTGTCAGCTGGTTCATTTTCTATATGGCATTGCCATTTGTCCTGTATTCGCTCCTTCTGGCCTTTTATCCGCTGAAGGACATTCGCCTCAGCCGGGAAATCCACACCCCTCAGATCCGAAAAGGCGCCGACTTTTCAGCGACGGTCCGGATTGACAGGGATTGGCGGTTCCCGCTGCTGTATACGGTGCTGACGGAGCAGACGACTTCGCCGGCGCTGCGCAGCAGGACGGAAGGCGGAAGGCAGAAAATGCTCGTCCCCGGTTTCCGCAAATCCTATACTTGGACTTATCAAATTTCCGATATGCCGCGCGGCGAGCATATCCTCGAAGGCGTCAATATCGAAATTGCTGATTTCTTTGGATGGGTGCGCAAAGCTAAACTGATCCCGCTTCAGCAAAAAGTGCTGGTGTATCCGAATACGTTCGAAATCGCCTACCGGCCGATTGAATCGAAATATGACCACGGATCGATTGCGGCACCGTTCACACTTGTCAAAGATACAACGATGGCAACCGGCGTCCGGGATTACCGTCCGGGGGACCGGGTTTCCTGGATCCACTGGAAATCGTTTGCCCGCACGCAGACAATGCGGACCAAAGAGTTTGAGGACCGCCAGTCCCAGGATATGTTCCTGCTTGATGACCGTGCCCCGTCTCATAAATTCGAAATGCAGGTCGAACTGGTCGCTTCGATCCTGCAGTCAATTGTTCGGGCCAATTCGAGCGTCGCTTATATGTCGATCGGCGAGACCCGCAATTATTTCCCGAGCATCCAGTCGGAAGAACACCTGCAGCGCATCATGTACCATCTTGCGAAAGTGCAGCCGGATCTGAAGGGGCCTGTAGAAGAAGCGATCCACCGCGATTTGAATGAAATCCAGGCATCCAGTATGCTCTATGTGACTGCCAATCTGACCATGGACATGGTCAAGGCGATCCAGCGCAACGTCCGGAACCTGAACGCCTGCATGTGTCTGGTCGTAATGAAAAAAGGGGAAAAGCCCTCGCCAGAAGACGAAAGGGCTTTTCAATTCGCACGTTCGAAAGGGTTTATCGTCAAGCGGATCAGCCCTGGAAATTATGCATCAGTGTTCACGGAGGTGAGCGGGAAATGACATCCATCCGAAAAAATAAAGGATTTATGGCAGTGCTGTATGTACTGGTCTTTTTCTTGCTCGCCGAATGGCTGACGCCGGTAATCGTCTTGACCAACACAGGCCATAAGCCATTGTTCCTGTTCTTCATTGCAGCTGCACTGCTGATGGCGCTGCTGAAAACCCCCTGGTGGATTTCAGGGCCTTTCAAAATTCTCTTTATTGTCTGGTTCATCATTTATGTCTATACCGATGACGCTTTTTTTACCGGAGAAGCCATCCGTTTCCTATGGAGCAATTTCTCGCTTGATATGCAAGCGGTCTTTTCGCAGAATTGGGCGGAAACCACCGATATTTTCAGGACCGTGCTGTTTTTTGCGCTATTGTGGATGGCGGTTTACCTGATCCATTACTGGGTCAGCTACCGGCTGAGCATCTTCCTGTTTTATTTGCTGACAGTCGTTTTTGTCGCAGTGCTGGATACGTTCAGCCCCTACACCGGGAATGTCGCCATCGTCCGGATCATGGTCATCGGGCTGCTGCTTGCCGGTCTCCTGCATCTTGCGCGCTGGGCGGAGCGGCATCGCATTGAACTGCCGGGCAATAAGATTGCGGCATACGTCATTCCGCTGTTCCTGGCGATTGCGGCGGCAACTGCTCTGGCGTTGTATCTGCCGAAATCCGGTCCGATCTGGCCCGATCCCGTTCCATATATCACTTCGTTCTCCGAACAAGCGGGAAGCGGGCCGGGAGGGACGGTCGGAAGGATCGGCTATGGTGTGGACGACTCTCAGCTCGGTGGCTCTTTCATTGGTGACAATACTCCGGTATTCAGGGCCGAAGTGGCAGACGGGCAATATTGGAAAGTGGAATCGAAGGATATCTATACGACAAAAGGATGGGAACTGACGGAGAATGTCGGCGAATCCCGCGTCTTCGGCAGCGGCGATCTTCTGCTGACCGATTTCGTGCCGGGAGAAGAAGCAGAAGAGGACGAGGCGAGCATTGATATGGCGCAGGAATTCCCTTTTGTGCTTTATCCATATGGCATGAAATCCGTATTGGCGGGCGGTGGAATCGATTTTGAATACCATTCTGCGGACCAGCGGATTGAAACCTTTTCCCAAGGACAGCCGATTGAAACAGAAGCATATGAAATCGACTATAGTGAGCCGTTGTACAGTTTGACTGCTTTGCGGAGTACATCAGAAGAAGACCTGGCCGCCTTGCCGGCCGAATTCGATCGATACAAGCAGCTTCCGGCGGAATTGCCGCAGCGGGTGAGGGATTTGGCGGCCGAAATCACAGCGGATTCTGCCAATATCTATGACAAAGCGCGCGCAATTGAAAGTTATTTCAGCACCGCGGGGTTCGAATACAGCCAGGTCGATATCCCGGTGCCGGAAGAGGACCAGGATTATGTGGACCAGTTTTTATTTGAAACGAAAAAAGGCTATTGCGATAATTACTCCACTTCAATGGTGGTGCTGCTCCGTTCGCTCGATATTCCGGCACGTTGGGTCAAAGGGTTCAATGAAGGCGAACTGATAGCGGTGGAAGATGGAACGGAAACGTATCAAATCACCAATAACAATGCCCATTCGTGGGTTGAAGCATACATGCCGGGAGTCGGCTGGATGCTTTTTGAACCGACGATCGGCTTTACCGGGGCGGCGTCGATCGACTTCGACGTGGAAGCCGACCAGCCGGAAGATGAAGCGGTTGAAGCGCCGGAGCGGCCGAATCCCATTCCGGAAATAGAAGATGAGGCAACGATTGATCCAGCAGATGAAGAACCGACCCAGATGAACCGAATCGGCTTCTTCTTGGAAGAAAACATTGGGAAAATCCTTTTGGGGCTTGCTGGTTTGGGATTATTTATTGCCATTATGTATAAAATGCGGCAGAAATGGCTTCCGAAATTGCTGATCCCGTACTACCGTTTCCGCGGCGACAATGCGGCAACGTTCGAAAAAGCATATTTGCGTTTGTTGATGCAGCTGGATCTTTACGGCATCAAGCGGAAGGAAGGGCAGACCTTAAAGTCCTATGCAGCTTACATCGATTCCTTTTTCGGCTCGCACGATATGACCAAGCTGACCCAGGCTTATGAACGCTCTGTATATGGAGGGAAAGCCGAAACCATTCGTTGGCATGACCTGAAAGAAAGTTGGGAAAATTTAATCAAACAGACAACCGGTTGATTTTGGCGGGGCTACCTTGTACAATTGAGAAAATTAAAAGTACAGGTGCCCTCATATATGTCTGGTAATATGGACCAGATGTCTCTACCAAGTCCCCGGAAATGACTTGACTATGAAGGTGGATGACGCATGCCTTCAGATATGTGCATTCGCCTTTTTGATGTAGAGCAGAAGAACGCGAGGAGTCCATTTTCGCGTTCTTTTGTTATTTTGAGGCTCCAATTGAATAGAAGAGGTGAAGAGTGTGCCAGCAAGTCCGATGTTAAAAGAACAAAAGAAAATTGTGGTTTTGGATTTTGGAAGCCAGTACAACCAATTGATTACACGGCGTATTCGTGAAATCGGTGTTTACAGTGAACTGCATCCGCATACGATTACTGCTGATGAAATCCGCGACATGAATGCGACCGGCATCATTTTCTCCGGCGGACCGAATTCCGTATATGACGAGAACGCTTTTTCAGTAGACGATGCGATATTTGAAATGGGCCTCCCAATTCTGGGGATCTGCTACGGCATGCAGCTCATGGCGCTTCATTTGAAAGGCAATGTGGAAAAGGCGAAAAACCGAGAGTACGGCAAAGCGGAACTCCAATTGGTAAAAGAAAGCAAAATCTTCAAAGGCCTTCCGGAAGAACAAATCGTCTGGATGAGCCATGGAGATTTGGTGACAGCAGTGCCGCCAGGTTTTGACGTCGTCGGAACAAGCGCAGGCTGCCCGATCGCTTCAATGGCTGACGAATCCCGCGGGTTTTACGGCGTCCAGTTCCACCCGGAAGTACGCCACTCGATTTACGGCAATGAATTGCTGCGCCAATTTGTCTTTGATGTTTGCGGCATGGAAAATGAATGGTCGATGGAGAACTTCATCGAGCTGGAAATCCAGAAAATCCGTGAAGAAGTCGGCGACAAAAAAGTGCTTTGTGCACTAAGCGGCGGGGTCGATTCATCAGTGGTAGCGGTATTGATCCACAAAGCGATCGGCGATCAGCTGACATGCATGTTCGTTGACCATGGCCTGCTGCGCAAAGGCGAAGCGGAAAGTGTCATGAAAACTTTTGCTGACGGCTTCAATATGAATGTCATCAAAATTGATGCGCGCGAGCGGTTCATGAAGAAATTGGAAGGCGTTTCAGATCCGGAACAAAAACGGAAAATCATCGGCAATGAATTCATCTATGTCTTTGATGATGAAGCCTCCCAATTGGAAGGCATGGACTTCCTGGCACAAGGAACTCTTTATACCGATATTATCGAAAGCGGAACAACAACTGCACAAACCATCAAATCGCATCATAACGTCGGCGGTCTTCCGGAAGACATGCAGTTCAAATTGATCGAGCCTTTGAATACGTTGTTCAAAGATGAAGTCCGTGTACTGGGCACCGAGCTCGGCATGCCGGATGAAATCGTTTGGCGGCAGCCATTCCCTGGCCCAGGCTTAGGGATCCGCATAATGGGTGCGGTCACGGAAGAAAAGCTGGAAATTGTACGTGAATCCGACTGGATTTTGCGCGATGAAATCAGCAAAGCCGGCCTTGACCGTGACATCTGGCAGTACTTTACGGTCCTGCCGGATATCCGCAGCGTTGGTGTCATGGGCGATGCCCGGACGTACGATTACGCAATCGGCATCCGTGCAGTAACCTCAATTGACGGCATGACTTCAGACTGGGCACGAATCCCATGGGATGTTCTGGAGAAAATCAGCGTCCGTCTTGTAAATGAAGTGTCGCACATCAACCGTGTGCTTTACGACATTACGAGCAAGCCGCCTGCAACAATCGAGTGGGAATAAGAAAAGCTGGAGCACCGAAAACGGTGCTCCAGTTTTTTTGAATTTTCACGAACTATAATTGATTTTAAAAGGATAATGTTCGTGTTTTATGTTGTATTATGATATAAGTTGTGTTATTCTACTATAGAAATTAAATAACGTTGTCGTATAATGTCGGGAATGTGGCCCGAAAGTTTCTACCGAGTTACCGTAAATGACTCGACTACGATTTTGCCCCTTTAAGTTAAAAGCGGGCCTCCTTATAGGTTTTTATGGAGATAAATCGAACGCATACGGCAAGGGGCTGTATGCGTTTTTCTGTTTTTCAGCATTATCGCGGCGACACGCGGAGGAAATAATAATGAAGAAGTATTTTCAGTTTGAAGAACTGGGGACAAGTTACCGGCAGGAATTTATCGGTGGCTTAACCACATTTTTAGCTATGGCGTATATCCTGGTGGTCAATCCTCTGACGTTGACATTAAGTTCAGTTACGGATCTGCCGGATGCACTTCGGATGGATTATGGAGCGGTGTTCATGGCGACAGCGCTGGCTGCAGCGGTGGGAAGTTTGATGATGGGGGTTGTCGCGAAGTATCCGATTGCACTAGCTCCCGGAATGGGACTGAATGCATTCTTTGCTTACACAGTCATCCTGACATATGGCATCCCTTGGCAGACGGCTTTGACTGGTGTATTGTTCTCCGGGCTCATTTTCATCATTCTTTCGTTATCAGGTCTGCGTGAGCGGATCATCAATGCCATACCTGCAGATTTGAAAATGGCAGTTGGAGCAGGGATCGGTTTGTACATCACGTTCATCGGCTTCCAGAACGCGGGCATCATTATCGGAGATCCGGATACAATGGTCGGATTGGGCGACTTGACCAATCCCTCGACGCTCCTTGCGATCTTCGGTTTGGTCATCACCGTGATTTTCATGGTCCGCGGAGTGAAGGGCGGCATCTTTTTCGGTATGCTCATCGCCGCAGTTGTCGGGATGATTTTCAGCATCGTTGAACTTCCAAGCGCGATCATCGGAAGTGTGCCGAGCATGGCCCCGACATTCGGCGTCGCTCTAGAGCCGATCTTCAACGATCCGGGTTCACTAATGACAATTCAGTTTTTGGTTGTCGTCCTGACTTTCCTGTTCGTCGACTTTTTCGATACAGCCGGAACGCTGGTTGCGGTAGCAAACCAAGCCGGCTTGATCAAAGAAAACAAATTGCCGCGTGCAGGCAAAGCATTGCTTGCCGATGCAGTTGCTACAGTGGCAGGCGCAATCTTCGGAACATCGACTACAACTTCTTACATTGAATCGACATCAGGAGTTGCAGCAGGAGCACGTTCCGGATTTGCGTCAGTGGTCACGGGTGTATTGTTCCTGGTTTCGATTTTGTTTTATCCGTTGCTCGAAGTCATCACGAGTGCAGTTACGGCTCCAGCTTTAATCATTGTTGGTGTCTTGATGGTATCGGCTCTGGGCAAAATCGATTGGACGAAATTCGAAATAGCGGTACCGGCATTTCTCACCATGATTGCAATGCCGCTCGGGTACAGCATCGCAACAGGTATCGCGATCGGATTCATCTTCTATCCGATTACCATGATTGCTGCCGGCAAAGGCAAGCAAGTGCATCCGATCATGTACGGTCTGTTTGTAATTTTCGTTTTGTATTTCATATTCCTAGTTTAAGAGAAGAAACTCCGCCGGAAACTGGCGGAGTTTTTTTAATTTTAATTTCAGGGACGGCGGTGGGAAAGTTGAAAGAGATTGTTGGAGGATGAGCACGGATTGCAAACGTGCCGAAAGAAAATCAGGTTTTTTTCAACGGAGGGATTCGGACAAAAAGGCTTCGAATGATTCCTTACTTCACTGTGAAAAACCTGGGATAAAAAATAGCAGTTTTAAAGTGGGAGCAACAGAATATTTTATATAGAAGAAACTGGAGCGGGAGGCGGGGGCATTATCAATAACCAGTGCATGTCATGTAAAGAAAAAACTTGCTTTCAAAAATGTAATATTATTTAGGGTTGATTTTTTTGAACATTCAGTTATAATAAAAAAGCAGACACTTATAATATTAATTTATTTTATTCACACAAAGTGTTGACTTTCTATTGCAGCCTTGGTATATTTATAAGCGTCCTCTAAGCGACTAGATAAACATTGAAACAAAATGTTGACATCGAAAACGATATGAGGTAAAGTAATAAAGTTGCTGTGAAAACGGCGAGCAATTGAACCTTGAAAACTGAACAGCAAAACGTCAACAAAAATTGTTGAGGCGTTCCGACGCCGAAACAAATTTCTGCGAGGGTCGC